>CAJMLT010000003.1 GCA_905214325.1 uncultured bacterium | reverse complement strand
GCGAAGATGCTCGTTGCTCCAAGACCTCTTCTCTGCCTCGACGAGCCGACGAATCATCTCGATATAGCGAGTGCCGATATTCTGGAACAGGCGTTGGCGCAGTTCGAGGGGACTATCGTTCTCATCACCCACGATCGTCATCTCATTCGTTCGGTGGCCAACAGGATCATCGAGGTGAAACCGGGTCGTCTTACCTCCTATGACGGTGATTACGAATACTACCTTTACAAGAGCGGTCAAGAAGATGGCTCCGCCAAAGGAGGGAATGGTCTTCCTGTTTCGACTGCTTCCGGTTCCGGAAACAAAGATAATACCGCTTCCGCTACCACCGTTACGCTCAGAAGTCATCGTCGATCCGTTGATGATGTTTCTTCGGACGGGGGAGAGAAGGATTCGAAGCGCGGAAGCGCGCCTAAGACGAAAGAGCAGAAACGTCGCGAAGCCCAGGCGCGCAATCGGACGTATGGCGCTCTCAAGCAGCAGCGTAAACGTCTTAAGGAACTGGATGTCTGCATCGAGCGGGAGAGCGCACGCCTGAATGAGGTATTGACCATATTGTCCGATCCGGAATTCTATACCAACGAGCAGGCGTCGAGTGATGTCATCGCCGAGCATGCCGATCTGAAGAAGCGTCTATCGGCACACGAAGAGGAGTGGATCGCTCTTTCGGAAGAGATAGAGTGTGAAATGCGTCGTCAGCAGGAAGCCGAATAGATGAGCGATTCACCTGCCGCCCCCCTTGACCTGCATGTGGTTCTCTTCGAGCCGGAAATTCCCCAAAACGCCGGCAATATCGCCAGAACATGCGCCTGCACGGGAGCCACCCTGCATTTGGTGGAGCCTATGGGGTTTCGTCTCACCCAGAAGAATCTTACTCGTGCGGGATTGGACTATTGGGACAAAGTGAAGGTGGTGCGACATCGTTGCGTGGAGGAGTTTCTGGTCGATCACGCCGATAAGCACCTGGTGTTCTTCACCGGTCAAACGGAGAGAAACTTCTATGCGGAAACGTTTTCGGGTGAGGTCTACCTTGTTTTCGGACGGGAAAGCAGGGGGATCGAACCGCAGGTATTGGCGCGTTTTCCGCAGGGGTGTGTGCGCATTCCCATGGTGGGTGAGGTGAGGTCACTCAACCTTTCCAACGCGGTTGCTCTTGGAGTTTATGAAGTCCTGAGACAAAACGGCTTTCCGCAACTTGGGTAAGGTGTATACTTTCACCGTATGACTGCCTATTAGGTCAGGTCTATACTCTGCAGTGTGTGTGCTTTCGTTCCTGCAATCGTATTCCATGAATTCATGCATGGATTCGCCGCCTATCGTCTCGGTGATGAAACGGCGAAGAATAAGGGACGATTGAGCCTCAATCCTTTGAAGCATGTCGATCCATTCGGCACGGTCATCCTTCCCGCCATCCTTATCCTGACGGGGGGACCGGTGTTCGGTTACGCCAAACCGGTGCCCTATAACCCCAACAACTTCAAAGATGTTCGGAAAGGGGATTTGATCGTGGGCCTCGCCGGACCTATGGCCAATCTTTTTCTGGCGTTGGTGGGATCGGCTCTCATGTTCGCTCTTCACGGTGTGGTACAGGGAAGTTCTTCGGATTTCCTTCTTTATTTCTATGCGGCGTTTCTTCCTATCTTCATACTCATCAATCTCTATCTGATGTTCTTCAATCTGCTTCCCATCCCGCCGCTCGACGGCTCTTCGATAATCGGGTTCTTCCTACCGGAAAAGTATCTTCCCCAGTATTATCGGGTACAGCATTATGCGCTTCCCATCTTTTTGGTGGTATTGTTCGCCGTGCCCTACTTCCTTCACATCGACCTTGTCGGTCTTTACCTCAATGCCACTGCGGGTAACTTATCGGGTTTGCTGATACCGCGGTTTTGATTTCGACGCAAGAAGACAGGAAAAGAGAGATCATGGATTCGAAAGAGACACAAGACATCATTCTGACGGGGTATCGTCCCACGGGGAAAATGCACCTCGGTCATTGGTTCGGCAACCTGCAGAATATGCTCAGATTGCAACATGAGTTCGAAGAGGTGTATTTCTTCGTAGCCGATTGGCATGCTTTGACGAGCGATTGGGCCGATCCGAGTAAGGTCGTCACCTTTACGGAAGAGATGGTTCTCGATTGGTGCGCTGCCGGCATGGATCCCGATCAGTCGGTTATCTACCGCCAATCCGATATCCCCGAGGTCGCCGAACTCAATCTCTATTTCTCGATGGTCACTCCGATGGGCTGGCTCGAGCGGGTTCCCACCTACAAAGAGCAGCAGACCCAAATAGCCGACAAGGATCTGGGTAATGTCGGATTTTTCCAATACCCCATGTTGATGAGCGCCGACATCGCCGTCATGCGTGCGAACAAGGTTCCGGTCGGTGCCGATCAGTTGCCCCACCTCGAACTCAATCGAGAGATCGTTCGACGCTTCAATTACACCTATGGTGAAGTGATCAAGGGTGGCAAGGGTGATGGTGAAGACTTGGTCAAAGGACCGCTCCTCGAACCCGAAGCGTTGATTTCCGAAGAAGGGGCCAAGGTTCCTGGTCTCGATGGTCGAAAGATGTCGAAGAGTTACGGCAATGCGATTTTCATCTCCGATAGCGAGGAGGAGTTGCGTAAGAAGGCCATGTCCTGCATGACTGACCCCGCCCGTAAACTGAAGACCGATCCGGGAGATCCCGATATCTGTCCTTTGCATATGATTCACAAGCTTATCGGCGACCAGGATGTCATCGCCGAGTTCGATTGTGCTTGTCGCAACGCCACCTGTGGTTGTGTTGCCCATAAGAAGAAGTTTGCCGACGATCTCGTCGACTATCTTGCCGACTTCCGCCGAAAGCGCAGTGAACTTGCGGCTATTCCCGGTTTCGCTCAGGATGTTTTGGAAAAGGGAGCCCGCAAGGCCCGTCCGAAGGCGCAGGAGACCATCTCTTCATGTCGTGAGGCTATGAACATGCCCGTGAGCATGTGGTAGTCGAACACGGGAAAGCATTGTAGAGATCGTGTCGTATAAAGTTCGCATCGAAAGTTTCGAAGGCCCTTTTGATCTGCTTCTGTATCTGGTGAGTAGGCAGAAGGTCGATATCGGATCGATTTCCATAACGGATATCACCGATCAGTATCTTGCCGAAGTGAAGCGTATGCGCAATGTCGACCTCGATGTGGCCAGTGACTTCGTGTTGGTGGCATCGACACTGCTCGAAATCAAGGCGGCCAGTCTCATTCCTCAGGAGAAACCCGATATCGCCGAGGAGCTGGAGGATTATTCGCCGAGCGAGATGCGGGATGCCCTCGTCGGGCATCTTATCGAATATAAGAAATTCAAGAACGCCGCCAATGCCCTGCAGGCACGTTTCGACGCCGAAGCGAAACTTCATACGCGCCCCTATGGGCCCGATCGTAGCTTTCTTAATCTCGTTCCGGATTATCTCGAAGGGGTGGAGCTCGAGGACCTAGGTGATCTTTGTGCTCGATGTTTCGCTCGGCGCGATGTGTTTTTGTTGGAGTCCGAACATATCGCCGCCCGGGTGATTCCCGTCGAAACCCAGATCGAAACGATCTACGGGCGTCTCAAGGAGTGTGGACGCCTGTCTTTTTCCGAGTGTCTCAACGAAGAGCGCGATCCTCATCTTGTGGTGGTGACGTTTCTTGCGATACTCGAATTGTTCAAGCGTTCTCTCGTCTCGTTTGAACAAAGCGAACTTTTCGGTGATATCGACATCACCTATCTGGAAGGATGCGATGATGTCGTCTTGCAGAATGAAACCTTTGACTCGGTGAAGGAATAGAGAGGTTCGGAGTGGCTATGTTACAGGGATCGGATAAGGGTCAGATACGGGGGGCTATCGAGGCAATGCTCTTCGTCAGTGATGAGCCCGTTGGGATATTGACTCTCGCCGATATGCTGCAGATAGACCCGGCGCAGGTTCAAGATGCGTTGCTCTCCCTGCAGAACAATCTCAAAGAAGACGATCGGGGAATCCAGCTTCAGGAGGTGGCCGGTGGGTGGCGTCTTTCGACGCATCCTCGCTATCACGAGCTCATCGAAACCTATGTTCTGTCATGGGATACGCGCAAACTGACCCAGGCGGCTCTTGAGACTTTGGCGATCGTGGCGTACTGTCAGCCCGTCACCCGCAACGGTATCGCATCGATTCGCGGAGTCACATCCGATAGTTCGGTCAATTCCCTGTTGGAGAAAGGGCTCCTCCGTGAGGCGGGAGTGCAGGATAGCCCGGGTAATCCCGTTCTCTATGCGACCACGCGGACCTTCTTGGAGAAGTTCGGGTTGCGATCGGTTGCCGATCTTCCCGATCTTGAAATGTTCGCCCCCGATGAAGACACGCGGGCGTTTATCGCCGATAGGCTCAAGGTGGTTCGCAGCGACTATACTTACGAATCTCCTCTCGAAGAGGGGAGCGATGAACCGAACCGAGCTCGGGGTGAATCCATGCAGCAGGCAATGCAGACGATGCTTTCCGATGCGCTGAGTTCGAGTGCCGGCGTGGTCGAGAAGATCGATTTCGAGGGATTGATCTTTGAAGAGGACTGACGACAGAGATGATGCTACCCCCATGCGCCTTCAAAAGTATCTTGCTCGCTCAGGGGTGGCGAGCAGGCGGGCTTGCGAGGCGCTGATCCTCGATGGTCGGGTAAGCGTGAACGGACAGGTGGTTTCGCTGTTGGGCACGAAGGTGCGACCCGGTACCGACGATGTTCGTCTCGATGGAGAATCCGTTGCGCTTGTCGATCAGACGGTCGTCATCATGCTCAATAAACCGGCGGGCTACCTTACCACCATGGCCGACCCTTTTGCCAGGCCCTGTGTTGCCGACCTACTTCCCCTTGACCGCTATCCGTCTCTTTTTCCCGTCGGACGGCTCGATAAGGATACGACGGGTTTGCTTTTGTTCACGACCGATGGTGAACTGGGTAACGCGCTTCTCCATCCGAGTAGGCATGTCGAGAAAACCTATGAAGCGCTTGTTGAGGGCAAGGTGTCGTCGGATGACGTGGAGCGTTTGCGTGTGGGAATCGAGCTTGAAGATGGTATGACTCAGCCTGCCCGTGTCGATTTCGGATCATCGCGCCACCCGAAGAACACCACCTGTCTGGAGATTACGATTCACGAAGGACGTAAGAGACAGGTTCGTCGCATGTGCGAGGCCGTGGGTCATCCCGTTCGTACGCTCCATCGCAGTCTTTTCGGGCCGCTTGGTTTGGGTGATCTTGAGCTGGGAGAGTATCGGGTCCTTACCTCGGAGGAGATAGAAGAGCTCTCATCTGTTCTTTGATGACCCCGTGCTAGAATTGATACATCGAATACGATGGGTGTCGAAGAGAAGTCAGGTAAGAGAATCTATGAGTAGCCAGTTCAAATCCGTTGCAGTGGTCGGTTTCGGTCTTATCGGCGCATCGTTTGCCGCCGCCTATCGTAGAGCATATCCCGCAGCGAGAATCGTCGGTATCGATCGTTGTTCCGACGCGCTCGATCAGGGTAGGGAGCGCGGTTGGATCGATGAGGGATTTCTCTCCGATGATTCCGTTTTGGTCGACGTGTTTCCGACGGTCGATCTGATAATGATAGCCACCCCGGTGTCCTGTGCTCCCGACTACTTCGCCTTGATCGCCGAAAGCGATTATAAAGGTATCGTCACCGATGCCTGTTCCACGAAGGCTCTGGTCGTACAAGAGGCCCAGAATCTTTTAAGATATCCCGATAACTACATTCCCGGTCATCCGATGTCGGGTTCTGAAAAAAGCGGTATAGCCGGTGCTCGGGAGGATCTGTTCCAAGGGGCTCATTGGGTGCTGTGCCCCGACGAAACCACCCCTGCCGAGCTTTTCGCCGCGCTTCATGAGATGCTTACTTCGTTGGGAGCCCGTGTGGTCGCCCTCTCGCGGGAAAATCACGATGAGGCGGTTGCCATCGTGAGTCATGTTCCCCATTTCGTCGCTTCTTCCTTGGTTGAACTGGCGGTTCGTCATGCGGGAGACCAAGAAGCCCTGTTTCGTCTTGCCGCCGGAGGTTTCAAGGACTCGACGCGCATCGCTGCGGGTTCCCCCGCCCTTTGGACCGGTATCGCCTTCGATAATTCACAGGCTATCGTCGAGGGTCTCAAAGAGGTGCAAACCATCTTGAAGGAATTTTCCGATGCACTCGAACAGGCTGACGAAAAAGAGTTTTCCCGCCTTCTCCAGCGCGCCGCCGACGCACGGCGCTCGCTGCCCGTCAAATGGGTTCCCGCCACCGAAGATCTTCTCGAAGTGCGCATTCCCCTTACGGATCGCAAGGGAATCGTGGCTGAGGTCACGACGATCGCGAGTCAGGTCGGTTGCAATATCCAGTCGATCGAGATCGACCATATTACTTCTTCCAGCGCAGTTCTCAGCCTGGTTCTGACCGACGAAGGCGACATCGGAAAGCTATCCACCCAGCTCATCAAAGCCGGATTCAGTATTTCATTCAATCCCCTGTTTTCAAAGGAGAGCGACCATGACTAAGCCCTTGAATACAACCCACATCGAACCCCTGTCAGCTCCTCTCGATGGGTCCTTGCGGGTTCCCGGTGATAAGTCCATATCCCATCGAGCCATTCTCTTCTCGGCTATGGCTGAGGGGACATCCCGCTTGACGGGGGTGCTGGATTCGGCCGATATCCGTTCGTCTCTGGCGGCCGTTCGTGCCCTCGGTGCTCAGGTCAGTTTGGAGCGCCAGATAGACGGATCTCTCGCAGGGGGCATCACGGGGTGGGGGGCGAAGGGCCCGAATCAACCCGATGGTCCCATCGACTGTGGTAATTCGGGTACGACCGCCCGTTTGTTGATGGGGGTTTTGGCGCCTTGGCCTGTGCGTGTCGAGATAACCGGTGACGACTCTCTCAAGACGAGGCCGATGCGCCGCATCATAGCTCCCCTCATGAAGATGGGGGTGCGTTTCGAGCCCGAGATGACCGAGCATCTTCCCGTGGTTGAGACGGGAACCGAACAGCTGAAGGCCATGACCTACGATGCCCCCATGGCATCCGCCCAGTTGAAGACGGCTGTGCTTCTTGCCGGCTTGTCGGCCGATGGGGTGACGACGGTAAACGAACCGGCTCCTTCACGCAATCACACCGAATTGATGTTGCCCGAATACGGAGCCGAAACTTCGGCGGCGTATCGAAGTGCTTCGGTGCGGGGTCCGGTCGTTCTCCGTGCCTCGGAAGTCGATGTTCCCGGTGATCCTTCCTCTGCAGCGTTTTTGATCTGTGCTGCTCTTCTTAAAAAGGGGAGCTCCATTCAGATAGAGAATGTGAGCCTCAATACAGCGCGTATAGGGTTCACCCGCACGCTTGAGCGCATGGGGGCTTCCGTCGAAGTGCGTCATATGGGGGCTGAGGGCAAGGAGCCTTACGGTATGATCGAGGCTGCCTACAGCGATCGTCTCGTCGGTTGCGAGATTCCCTCCCAGCATATCGCCAGCGTTATCGATGAGATTCCCGTCCTTTCCCTTGTTGCCGCCTTCGCTTCGGGAATGACGGTGTTCAGGGGGGTTTCCGAGCTCAGCAAGAAAGAATCGAACCGTTTGGAGGCCGTCATCGAGGGATTGGGTCTTCTCGGTGTCAACGCGTGGAGCGAAAACGATGATCTGTTCATCGAGGGACAGCCCGATCTTCGGATTCCCGAAGGGCTTGTCTTCGATTCCCGTAAGGATCATCGTCTGGCCATGACGTGGGCCCTTGTGGGCCTTTGCGGTGATCAGGCGGTCGATATTGTTGATTTCGATTCGGTTAAGGTCAGTTTCCCTCAGTTCCTCACGAGTCTTGAAAGGTTGGCACGATGATCATTGCAATAGATGGTCCTTCGGGTGCGGGAAAATCAACCGTCGCGAAGGCGGTAGCCCGTAAGCTGGGTTTTTCCTGTTTGGATACCGGGGCGATGTATCGCGCGGTTGCGTGGAAGGCTTTGCAACGGGGTGTGTCTCTCGATGACGGGGACGCTCTTGGAAAAGTAGCCCTCGATTGTGAGATATCCTTCGGTCACGAATCGGGTAATCCCGTTGCTCGTCGTGTCTTTATCGATGGGGCTGAGATAACCGACGCGATACGTAGCGCGGAAATAGACAAGGCGGTTTCCCCTGTTTCGGCGGTTCCCGCCGTGCGCGAAGCTCTTGTCGAACAGCAGCGTCGTATCGGTGAGGCGGGAAATTACGTGGTGGAGGGACGCGATATCGCAACGGTCGTTTTTCCCGAAGCGGAAGTGAAGGTGTTTCTAACCGCCTCCGCCGAAGAGCGTGCCCATCGTCGTGTCCGCCAGAATGTTGATCGGGGGGTCGGCTCCATCGACTATAGGGAGGTGCTTGCCGATATCGAACGCCGCGATACGGTTGATTCGAATCGTGAGGCTTCTCCTTTGATGCAGGCTGAAGATGCTCTACACCTCGACTCCACCGATTCCTATATCGAAGATATCATCGATCGTATCTGTTCGATGGCGCGCAAAAGGATGTCTTGACGCATGGCTTTATTCTATTCCCGTGAACAGTTGTGGGATAAATCGTTGGGCGGCAACGACACGAGCGACGAAATTCCCCATGGGTGGGGTCGTTTTTTTTCCGGTCTCTTCGGTTTTCTCTGTAAAATCCTTTTCCGTTATCGCATCGACAATCAAGAGGTTCTGCGGGCTTTCGAAGGAAAGAAGCGCGGGGCGGTCGTCGTCGCGCCCCATGTGTCCTACCTCGATGTGGTCATCATCTTTCTTTCCGCGCGTCCCCGACAGTGGATTCGTCTTTTGGGGAGGGATTCGCTTTTCGATATCGCGGGTGGTTTGTTCGGGCAGATACTCTCCCGGGTGGGGGCTATTCCCGTCAAACGGGATTCAGCGGACAGAACCGCCATCAAACGGGCTACACGTATTCTGAAGAACGGTGAACTTCTCGGGGTGTTCCCCGAAGGCACCCGTCGGGGAAAGGGCGACAAGATTCCCTCCCTGCACGGTGGGGCTGCACTTATGGCCCGTATGGGGAAAGCTCCGCTGATTCCTTTGGGCCTCACCAATATCGATCTTGTGAAGCAGAAGGGTAAGTTCTTCCGCTTTCCTAAAATCACCGCGACGTTCGGTGACCCCATCGAGGTATCCTCATTCGATTTTCTGGCTAAGGAGGAGCGCCTGGAAGGATGTGTTTGGTATGTCATGCGCGAATCCTTCGCTCTCTCACGTGGTGTCTCGGCTGAAGAGGTGGATATGACCGCGCTCTTCCCCGACTCGAAAGATTACACGGGTGTTTTTCGTGAGAACCCCATTTCTCCGATGTCTCTCGATGCGCTCGAAGACTACGTTGTCGAAAGCGAGAAATAACATGGCTTCCCTCATCGTGAAAAGAGCTGACTTCGCCGGAGCCTGCTACGGCGTGCAGCGGGCACTCGATATGGTCGAGAGCGCTTCGGCCGCCGAGAAAAGCGTTTCCACACTCGGTCCTTTGATCCACAATCCCCGTGTCGTCGAAAGCCTGAGGCGACAAGGGGTGGAGGTGGCGGACTCCCTCGACGACATCGCGACCGAGACGATCGTGATCCGCTCCCATGGAGTGGTGCCCGATGTCATCGATGCGCTCGAGCGGCTTCATATCGATGTCATCGATGCGACATGCCCTCATGTCATGCGGGCGCAACGCGCTGCCGCCCGCTTGGCCAAAGAAGGCTATCACGTTCTCGTCGTGGGGGAGGAGGGGCATCCCGAAGTGGAGAGCATCTCCGCTCATGCACGTGGGGTGGGGGGAGTTTGCACGATCGTGGGTGATGTTGCCGACATTCCCTCCGACCTTGCCGATCCCGTCGGTATTGTTGTGCAGACGACTCAGTCCCATGAGAAGCTGGACCGCATCGTCGCCGCGTGCCGTGCCCGTGGATTCGAGCCTCTGGTGAAGGATACCATCTGTTTCGCAACGACTCAGCGTCAGGTCGCAGCGGCCGAACTCGCCGGACAGGTTGACGTCATGATCGTCATCGGCGGTCGCAATTCGTCTAACACCACCCGGCTCTATGAAATATGTCAGCATGGTTGCGAATCGGTCCATCATATAGAAACGGTGGAGGAAATAGACCCCCAGTGGTTCGCCGGTTGCCGTATCGTGGGAGTCAGCGCGGGAGCTTCAACGCCCGAGGATCAGATAGAATCGGTTATCGCCTATCTCGAAGGTCTCGACTGCGGAGATTGATCTATCTTCTCGGTCGAAGCACGAGCTTTTTTCTTGCGGGGTCGTGCATCGTGGTATTCTGAGTTACGAAAAAACACGAGTTAGGATGAATCATGGCATTGCCAATCGTCGCCGTCGTCGGGCGTCCCAATGTGGGAAAGTCGACGTTCGTCAACCGTATCGCGCAGAACAACGAAGCCATCGTCCATGAGATGCGTGGGGTTACGCGCGATCGATCGTATCATGAGGCCGACTGGAACGGTCGATCCTTTACCTTGATCGATACGGGCGGCATAGAAATGGGTAGGGACGATTCGTTCCAGAGCTCTATCCGCTCCCAGGCGTTGGTGGCTACCGAGCAGGCCGATGTCATCATCTTCATCGTCGATGGACGTACGGGCATCAATACCGACGACGAAGCGGTCGCCTCCATTCTGCGCAAAACGAAGAAACCGGTTTTACTGGTGGTCAATAAGATGGATAATCCCGACAGCAACGATGCGATGTGGGAATTCATGCGTTTGGGTATCGGGGAGCCTTGGCCGGTATCGGCATTGCATGGTACGGGAACCGGTGATCTGCTCGATGAGATGATTCTTCGTTTCCCCGATGAGAACGCGATGCCGGAAACTATCGAATCTATCAACGTGGCGATCATCGGTCGACCCAACGCGGGGAAGTCCTCCCTCACCAACAAAATGACCGACGACGAACGCTCGATCGTTTCCGATGTTGCGGGAACCACGCGCGATGCCATCGATACGACGGTCTACCACGAGGACCGCTATTACACCATCGTTGATACCGCAGGTCTTCGCCGCAAGAGTGTCATCGATGAGGATGTGGAATACTATGGTTTCGTTCGTGCATTGCGTGCCATCGATCGTGCCGAGGTCGTGTTGCTCGTCATCGACTCCACGCTCGGTCTGACCGATCAGGACCAGAGGGTTGCCGGCATGGCCGCCGAGAGAGGATGCGCTATGGTGGTCATCCTCAATAAGTGGGATCTCGTCGAAGGTCCTGAGGCGAAAGCGCGGATCCGTGAACGTATCGAGGACCGTCTTACCTTCGTGGGGTATGCTCCCGTCATCGCCATTTCGGCGTTATCGGGCAAGAACGTCCATCGTATATGGACGGCGATCGAAACGGCTTATGAGAATTACGAGCAAACCATTTCAACGAGCCGATTGAACAATTGGCTTCAGGAGATACGTGATTTCGGGCATACCGTTTCGAAGGGCAAGAAGTTGCTCAAGATAAAGTATGTGACCCAAACCGCATCTCGTCCGCCCCAGTTCACGTTTTTCTGCAATCACCCCGATATCATCGAGCCCTCGTTTGAGCGATATCTCGAAAATCGTCTGCGATCGTCGTTCGATCTTTCGGGAACCCCCATACGTCTGAAATTCAAGCGAAAGGACTGAAGTCGAAGTGGAAGCCTTTGCAGCGATAAGCCTGCTTTTCGTCGTTACGTTTCTTCTGGGATCGATTCCCTTCGGTCTCATAATTTCCCAGTTGGTATTCAAAAAGGATATCCGCAAGGAAGGATCCGGCAACATAGGAACCACCAATGCCATGCGGTCTTTGGGCAAGGTTGGTGGATCGGCTGTTTTTCTGCTTGATTTCGGGAAGGGGGTTCTTTCCGGTTATCTGGGGACGGTATGTGCCGCTTTTCTTGCCTGCGATATCACTTCGATAACGGGTGGCATCTGTATGGCCATCACGTTTGCTGGGTGTACGGTCGGGCACATCTATTCCCCTTGGCTGAAATTCCATGGGGGGAAGGGTATCGCCGTCGCCGTCGGGTCGCTCTTTTTCATCTTCGGACCCGTTGGTGCCTGTCTCGAACTACTTCTTTTCGCCGTATTGGTCATCCTTACGCGCTATGTGTCCGTGGGGTCCATCGCTGCGGCTCTCGCCTGTCCGTTCTTCGCGTCGTTTTATTTTTGGGGAAATTGGGCGGCCATCGCGATCTTGACCCTTGCCGCGCTCAATGTGGTGTTCGCTCATAGGGAGAACATCGACCGCTTGATACACCACAAGGAAAACCGCATCGGATCCAAGAAGGAGAAGGCGTGATGAAGGTAGCCCTCATCGGTGCGGGGTCGTGGGGTACGGCGCTTGCACAAACCCTTGCACATGCGGGTAACGAGGTTGTCATGTGGGCGCGTAAGCCGCAGGTTGCTTCGGCTATCACGCAGGAGCATCGCAACCCACGTTACCTGAGCGACGTAAGATTGGACGAGGCCGTTTCCGCCACGCACGATCTCGAGCGGTGCCTCACCGGCGCTCAGGCTGTTGTAATGGTGACCCCTTCTCGTCTTATGAGGGATTTTGCCATCAGAATTCATCCTTTCGTTTCCGATGACACCCCTATCGTCATCTGCTCTAAGGGCGTCGAGGAAAACACCTCTCTTCTGCCGATCGAAGTGTTCGATGAGGTGATGGGGGGACTTGATCGTCTGGCGGTGCTTTCGGGGCCCAACCATGCGGAAGAAGTCATAACGCAGGTTCCCACCGGTACCGTCATCGCCTCCCGCAGCGATGAGACGGCACGGTTTTTCAGGGATCTTTTCACCACATCGTATTTTCGCTGTTACGTTTCGTCCGATTATCTCGGCGTCGAAGTGTGTGCGGCTTTCAAAAACGTTATCGCCATCGCCGTCGGTGGTGCCTATGGCTTGGGGTATGGCGACAATACGGCGGCTATGCTTATGACGCGCGGTATGGCCGAGATGGGTCGTCTCGTTCTGGCCTGCGGGGGAGACGCCATGACGGTCATGGGACTTGCTGGTGCAGGTGACTTGATTGCGACATGCACCTCCGAGCATTCGCGTAACCGCTCGTTCGGCAAGATGCTCGCCCAGGGTGGCTCTCTTGCCGCGTACGAGGAGTCGACCCACATGGTTGTCGAGGGGGCTTTGGCGTGTCGCACGATTTGTCCTCTCGCTGATCGATATCAAGTGGAGCTCCCCATTGCTCAGGTCGTCCGTGCGATCGTTTGGGAGAACACTCCGCTACGTGAGGCATCCGAAGCACTTTTCAACCGCCCTTTGACCACCGAGTTCTGGGGTTTTGAATCCAACGGGGATGAGGGTGGAACCGCTTCCAGGCGATGATCGGGATTTTCAGGGGAGAAGGAGTATCCATGAAAACGGATGATGCCACATTTTTCGTCTACCCCACTCCCTTGGGGCGCGTCTCCATCGCTTCGGATGGATCGGCGATTATCCGTGTCGCTTTCGGAGCGCAGCAACTCGAGGGGAGTTACCGGGCAAGCACCCTCACCAATGAGGTAGCCAATCAGCTTCAGGAATATCTTGCCGGCAAGCGGTCTTCCTTCGACGTTCCCCTTGCGCCTCGGGGAAGTGCTTTCCAGTTGAAGGTATGGGACGCCCTTTCAACGATTCCCTACGGCCAGACCCGCACCTATCGCGAAGTCGCGGCGATGGTGGGCAACCCTTCCGCTCTACGTGCCGTCGGCGGGGCCAACAATAAAAATCCTCTACCCCTGTTGATCCCCTGCCATCGGGTCATCGGCGCCCACGGTGACCCGGTCGGTTATGTGGCGGATCTCAAAATCAAGCGCTTCCTTCTCGAACTCGAAGCGCATCATACGTGATCGTCCTCTGCGTTTCACCTGATTTTTCCTCTCGATATCCCACTGTCTGCGTAGAATGAAGGCAACGATATACCATTCGGAAGGAAAAACGCGTGTTCGGTGATATCAAGATAGCTCCCTCAATCCTCTCGGCTGACTTCATGAATTTCGGTCGAGATATCCGTATGCTCGAAGAAGCCCAAGCGGATTTCATTCATGTTGACGTCATGGACGGTCATTTCGTTCCCAACCTTACTCTCGGTGTTCCCTTCGTGAAACAACTGAGAGCCATCACCGATCTACCCCTTGACGTTCATCTCATGATCACCAACCCCCTCGACCAGATCGACTGGTATCTCGATGCCGGAGCCGATCTGGTTTCCGTGCATATCGAAGCTTTGAAGGATGCGAAGGAGACGGCCGAGGTGATCGAGCGCATCAGGGAGGCAGGCGCGCGTCCCGCTCTCACCCTCAGACCCGATGCGGACATCTGCACCATCGAGCCTTTCATCGCCGATCTCGATATGGTGTTGATCATGAGTGTTTATCCGGGTTTTTCCGGCCAATCCTACATAGAGGGAAGCGAACGACGCGTGGCTCAGATCGCGGGTAGGGCCCGCCAGGTGAACCCCGATCTTCTCATCGAAGTGGATGGGGGTATCGGTGCATCGCGGACCGCAGGTCTCGTGTGTGCCGAAGGTGCTGACGTTCTGGTGGCGGGTTCTGGGGTGTTCGCGGCTGATGATCCCCGTGAAGCAGTGCGCGCTATACGTGAAGCAGGAAGAAAGGCGCAGGGTCGATGACATCCGATTTTCTCTATCTTGATTGGGCGGCGACCGCGCCTTTGTCTGTTGCTGCCGCCGAAGCCATGCAGCCGTTTCTCACGCCCGGGATCGAAGGGATCGCGCATGGATCGGCCAATGCCAATTCCCTCTATACCGCGGGCCGCGATGCCTTCCGTCATCTCGAAGCAGCCCGTAAGGACATCGGTCGAGCGATGGGTGGTGCTCGTCCCGATGAGGTTATTTTCACTTCGGGTGCTACGGAGGCCGATAACGCGGCTCTGTTCGGTATTACCGATGCCCTCATGATGCGCGCCGATCAATCGGGCGACCATGGGTGTGTGCCGAAGATAATCATCTCCTCCATCGAGCACGATGCCGTTCTCGCGGCTGCCCGTCTCCTCAATACATGGGGGGCTCAGATCGTCTTCGTCGACCCTGATTCTTCGGGGTGCGTAAGCCCGGAGGCGCTTGAGGAGGTCATAGACGACGAAACGATCCTCGTTTCGATCATGACCCTCAACAATGAGGTGGGAAGCATCATGGATGTGGGTGCCTTGGCGCGTGTCGCCCATGAACGGGGGGCTTTGTTCCACACCGATGCCACGCAAGCGCTCGGGAAGATGCCTCTCGATGTCAAGGGGTGGAACGTCGATGCGCTTTCCTTATCCGCGCATAAAGTCGGGGGCCCGAAGGGTGTGGGTGCCCTTTACCTCAAGGCGAGAACTCCGTTTTCCGCTCAAATGGTCGGTGGTGGTCAGGAATCCGCCAAACGCAGCGGTACGCAGAACGTGTGCGGTGTCTGTGGATTCGCCGCCGCTGCGCGACAGGCGGTTGCGGAATTGGCAAGCGAGCCGGCGCGCTTGCGGAAGCTGCGCGATCGTTGTTACCGGGCTCTATTGGACAACCCGCGCGTGGAGGCAAGCGTACCCTGGAAAGAGGGGGATCTGCGCTACGCTCCTCATATCGTCAACGTGCTCGTTGAGGGTATGGAAAGCGAAACACTTATCCTCGACCTCGACAATCGGGGGGTTTGCGTTTCGGGCGGATCGGCTTGTTCGTCGCATTCCCTCGACCCTTCCCATGTGTTGAGCGCATTGGGTATCGAAAGGAAAAAAGCACTCGGTTCTCTCCGTATTTCCCTGGGAAGGTTGACCACGGATGAGGACATCGATCGCTTCGTTGCGATCTTCGATAGTATCGTCCGTTAATCGTTTAACGATGGAAAGAAGGAACATGGATCTCGTCAGTCAGCATAACCATACCAATCTCACCGGTCATGGGGAGGGGAGTATCGGGGAGCTTGCGGCATGGGCTCATCGCGTGGGAATGAAGAATATCGCCGTGACGGAGCATTACCCTTTGAGTGCCGATTTCGATCCTGACAATTATATATCGATGCCCCGAAGCGCTCTCGAACACTATCGTCGTGACGTCCTCAGCCAGCGTGAACTCTATCCCGATATGGAAGTGGTGCTCGGTTGCGAACTTGATTGGCTCGGGTCCGATGAGGATAGAACCTTCGCCCCCGATGAATTCGATTGCTTCGATCTCATCATCGGGTCCGTCCATTTCGTCGATGCATGGCCTTTCGATGATCCTGCGCAGAGAGGCCATTGGGACGAATTGGGCCCCGATGTCATCTGGCGTCGCTATTTCGAGATCTGGTGTGAAGCGGTGACTTCTTCGGCTCCTTTCACGGTTATGGCCCATCCCGATTTGGTGAAGAAATTCAACATCTATCCTTCTTTCGATCCGCAGCGTCTTTACCGCGAAGCCGCAGAAGCTGCGCGGGCAGGCGGACGTATGGTGGAGGTCAACACTTCGGGAAACTATTATCTTTGTAAGGAAATGTATCCCAACGAAGGTTTGCTCCGAGAATTCAATCGTGCCGGTATTCCGGTCACGATCGGTGCCGATGCCCATACACCCATGCATGTCAATAGGGATATCATGGAGGGATACCGTCTGATGTATGATGCGGGTTATCGGGAAGTCACGGTGGTTCTGCCCGGTGGCGGGAGGCGGGTCATGCCGCTTGAATAGAATCAGGGGAGGTAGACGTCATGGAAGATTCGAAGTCTTTGAGGAAAACGTCTTCGGGGAGTATAGCCGCGAGGGGCGGCGTATTGTATGTGGGTGATCTTGAGAGAGCGCTTCTGAAGGTTTTTCCTGCCGAGGATGCTTGTTCATGGGATCGTACGGGCTTGTCCGTCGGGGATCCCCGTGCGCAGATCGAGGGTGTTGTCGTGGCACTCGATCCAACGGTGGCAACGATGCGCTCGGCGGTGGAGAATGGGGCGAATGTGCTCGTTACCCATCATCCACTTTTTCTCGATCCGCCCGATCGTTTCATGCCGTTTGATCTGGAAGGACAGACCTCCGGTGCCGGTGTCCATTTCGCTCTTACACACGGTCTTTGCTGTATGGCCTTCCATACGGCCTGCGACGTATCGCGAAAAGGACTTGCCGTTCTTCCGGGCCTTCTACGCCTGAAGACCATCGCTCCGCTCGATCCTTTACCCCATGACCCGACCAAAGGTTTCGCCTGTGTCTGTGTTCCCGATGGTGAATCATTGGACCTCAAGCACCTCGCAGCCCGTTGCGTGTCGGTGTTTGAAATGCTTCCCCGGGTTTGGGGGGCCTCTTCCACACGTCTTGAACGTATTGCGGTCTGTGGGGGGTCGGCATCGGATTCTTTGCAGATGTGCCTGTCTGCTTCGATCGATTGCCTGGTGTGCGGTGAGGTGAAATACCACGATGCGCTCAACGCCCGTGAATCGGGTTTGTGCATAATCGAGTTGGGTCACGATGTTTCGGAGCGCCCTTTGTGCGCTTTACTTGCTTCCGAGATCATCGCCGCAGGGGTTGATGAATCTTGCATTACCATACTTAATCAGCCGGATAACTGGTCGACGCCTGAATCCATCAGGCGTTAATCTCTCCAGAAGGGTGTAGATAGATATGCGTGCCACCGATCAGGAAATCGTACTTTTACAGAAGCTGCAAGAGGTTGACAGGGATGTGCTATCCGCCCGTAAGGAATTCGAGGAATTACCTCATCGTCAGGCTATTTTGGATTCTCGTCAGAAGATGAGCGGTGTCTTGAAGAAGAAGACCCAGGTGCAGGATATGCTGGATGCGGCCGAAGAGGAGCTCGATACCCTGAGCGCCGAAGATGGCCAACTCGCCATCAAGCAAAAGGATGCCGAAGATACGCTCTCGCAGGTGCAGGGTGACTTCCGCAGCGTTGAAGCCCATAGCAAGGAACTGAACGGTATCGTGAAGCGCCGCGCGAAGATCACCGCCGACCTTCAAGCCGTGGAGGATCAGGTCGCCCGTATCAGTCCCGTTATGAAGCAGATCATGCAAGCATGTGAAGAACTCGACAAGCAGGAACAACGTCTGGTTGCTTCCTTTCAGCAGCAGGGTTGCACTCTCAAGGCCCGTATCACCGAGGGGGAGCAAGCTCATAGTGCCATAGCCGATCATCTGAGCAAGGACCTTCTGGCGGCATACGATACCGCATCGAAACGGTGTGGTGGTATCGCGCTTGCCCGCCTGGAAAAAGACCGCTGTGGTGCTTGTCGGGCAACATTCGATCAGGGGCGTTTGAGTCAGGCTCGTGCTCAGGCACCCGTGTCGCAGTGCCCGTTCTGCCAGCGCCTACTGATCGTCGATGAGGAGATGGGTTTGTGATGAAATCCGCAGTGTTGTTCGTCGATGGGGGCTCACGTGGTAATCCGGGACCGGCGGGAAGTGGTTTCAGGCTGGAATTGGATGATTCCCGTGTGTACGAGGGTGGATGGTTTCTAGGTAGCGTGACCAATAACGTCGCCGAGTATTCGGCGTTGTTGTGGGGTCTTCGCAATGCGCGGGAATTGGGGGTCACCTCCCTTACGGTCAAGGCCGATTCGGAACTCATGGTCAAGCAGATACAAGGTCTCTATAAGGTGAAGTCGAAGGATCTCAAGCCGTTACACACCGAGGCGTCTTCGTTGCTGAGTGCTTTTGAGGACTTTTCCATTTCTCATGTGTATCGAGATCATAACAAGGATGCCGACCGCATGGCCAATGCGGCGATGGACGCACGTTCGGCGGTGGGGTCTTTCGTGTGTGATCTCGACGGAAACGCGCGAGAAGAAGCTCCTATGCTCTTCGATGATGCCGAGGAGCGGGTGGATTCGATCGGAAAAGAGGAGGATTCCCTCTTCGACGAAAAGGAGAAGCATATGTATTCGTTGACGGTGAAGGATCATTTCGATGCGGCTCATGCGCTGGTCGGCTATGACGGTCCTTGTCAATTCCTTCATGGACACACCTGGGATATCGAAGTGGTTTTGTCGGGCTCCCAACTCGATGAGGTTGGTATTCTTTACGACTTCAAGGATATCAAGCGTGATCTTCATGACATCTTGGATGCGTATGATCACACCTACATCAACGATGTTCCTCCTTTCGATACCATCAATCCTACGGCCGAACATCTTTCCCGCGTCATATATCACCGACTCGCATCGACTCTTCCTGCTCATATCGAACTGACCGAAGTGTCTGTTTGGGAGTCTCCTATTGCCAAGGTGACGTATCGACTGGATAGATAAGCGGGGGTATGCCATGGAATTGGTAACGCGCGAAACGCAGATTGACCGGGAGCATCTCCAGCTCGCTTCCGATGCTTCGTTTTCGGATGAGAGCGAAGGGCGGATGGGGTCGGGTGAATTCGATCTCTATCGTAACGAATACCAGCGGGATCGCGATAAGATTCTCCATACGAAGGCGTTTCGTCGACTTTCGCATAAAACCCAAGTTTTTCTGGCTCCTACGGGAGATCATTATCGAACCAGACTCACCCATACCCTCGAAGTCAGCCAGATAGCCCGAACGATCGCCCGCGCACTCGCCCTCAACGAGGATCTCACCGAGGCGATCGCACTCGGTCACGACTTAGGTCATACTCCCTTCGGGCATGTGGGGGAGCAGGCGATCTCTCTGTGCTTGGCGCGTCATCGGGGTCTCGATCCCGAAGCGCCGGAAAACAAGGATCTTTATCGCCACAATATTCAGAGTCTACGGGTGGTCGATGTCATAGAAAAAGAGGGACAGGGGCTCAACCTCACGAGCGAGGTGCGTGACGGTATCGTCTGCCACACCGGTTCACAGCGGGCGGAAACCCTCGAAGGACGTATCGTCGCGACGGCGGATCGAATCGCCTACGTGAACCACGATATCGATGATGCCATTCGTGCCGGTCAGCTCAAAGAGGAGGAGCTGCCGGAATCGACCCATCGTCTTCTGGGCGCGAACCATTCATCGCGTATCCAAACTTTGGTCCATGACATGATAGAGACTTCGGTCGAGCGCGATGATATCTGGATGAGCGAACCTATCTGGGAAGCCATGATGGAACTGCGGGGATTTCTTTTCGAGCGGGTGTACACTTCCGAGCCGGTTATGAGGGAAGTATACAAGGCGGAACATCTGATCGAGGACCTGTTCGACTATTTCGTGTACCACTACGAGCAGGTTCCCCAAGAGTATAAGGATATTTCCGAAGGTGATCCCTTGCGTGCGGTGACCGATTATGTGGCCGGCATGACGGATCGCTTCGCTAAGAATTACTTCATGGATATGTTCATTCCCCATTCTTGGAGTCGTTGACATCCAATCGGAGAATTCCGTTTGGTGAGGATTCGCCTCGAGCCGAGTTTTTGTATTTGCGGGGTTATCAAGGCGCTTTGAGCGCGGTATACTTTCTCGGCTATGGCTAATACTTCCACGATCAAAGAAGCTTTTGTTTGCGCTGCGCCTATTATGGTGGGCTATATTTTTCTGGGAATCCCCTGCGGCATTCTCGCCCAACAGGTCGGGCTCGATGCCCTTCAGGTTTTTCTTCTCAGTGCTCTTTTCTACTCGGGTGCCGGTCAGTATATGATTTCGAATATGTGGCTTGCCGGATCGCCCATTTCGGCGATCATAGCCAGTGTGACGCTGGTCAATTCCCGTCAGATTCTCTATGGAGCCTCACTGTCGCGTTTCTGCGCCGATTCGAAGAAAGGTCTGGCTTTTCTATTCGGAGCCACGGTGACCGATGAATCGTTTGCGGTCAACCTTGCCAAATTCGAATTGGGGAACTGGAGTGTCAAAGGGGCCACACTCGTTAACCTTTTTTCTCAATCATGCTGGGCGCTCGCCAATGTCGTCGGAGTCGTCCTGGGTAATCTCTTAACGGTTCCGACCGCTCTTGCTTCATTCGCTATGACGAGTATCTTCCTCTGTCTTCTTTTCTCTCAGAGTCCGACGGCGGGCAATATCGCCGCGGCTCTCGTTGCGGTTGTGGGCGTGTTTCTCTGTAAGCTCGTCGGTCTCAGCGGTCCGGCTATTCTGATCGGAGCTCTTCTCGGGGTGCTTGCGGGGATTGTGGTATCGAGGAGGTGTCGTCGTGGAACCGATATCCTGGAATGATTTCCTGGTCATCGCCTTGGGGTGCGCCGTGACGATCTTCATCTGTCGTAGTGCACCGTTGTTTTTGTTGCGGGGCAAGGAATTGCCGGGCTGGCTTTCCAACGCCTTGACGTTCATTCCGCCCGCTGCATTCGCCGCTCTCATAGCCAACGATCTTCTTTCGCCGACCATGTTCGAGGGAGGGGTTTGGCCGGGGGCCTTGCCGCTCGTCGCCGCGCTGATCGTCGTTCCCGTGGCCATCAAAACGAAATCACTCATGGGTTGCATCGTTGTCGGTGTAGGTGCTTACGGTGTTTTGTTGCTTATATGAGGCGGGAGGCCGGCGGGGAATTTCACGCTCGGCCGGATGCCCGTATGAAATATATGGACAAAACGAATTTAGTCCTTGCGTCATATCTCGAGCCAACGTATAATAACTAGCCGTGTCTTTGACATCTTATGATCACAATCGAAGTATTGAGTTTATAGAAGGAACAGAAAATGGATATCATCCGCGCAATCGAACAACAGCAAGTCAATCCCGAAGTTGCTGATTTTAACGTCGGCGACAACGTGAAGGTTCACTATCGCATCAAAGAGGGAAACCGTGAGCGTGTTCAGGTTTTCCAGGGTGATGTCATTCGTCGTCATGGGGCATCCAATCGCGAGACGTTCACCGTCCGTAAGATCAGCTTCTCCATCGGTGTCGAGCGTACGTTCCCCGTTCATTCTCCCAAGATCGAAAAGATCGAAGTCGTCCGTCATGGCGATGTCAATCGTGCGAAGCTCTACTACCTTCGTGACAAGGTTGGTAAAGCTGCGAAAATCAAGGAAAAGGCATTCTAGTTTTTTCCCGTTACGAAAAGTAAGGCACGATACCTTTGTGTATCGTGCCTTTATCGTTTTTAGGTGGTTCTTCTGCAAACCGTCTCCGACATACGATCCCGCTTGAAGGAAGTGACGCAAGAGGAGTTTCAGGTTCTGGAACGCTCTCTGTGCGCCGATACGCGCAAGGGGGTTCAGGCTGCGCTTGCCGCGACGAAAAAACGTCTTGCAGCTCAAGCCGAAGAGCAGCGTCGTCTCGACGGGCTGTACTCCTTCGAAAGCGAATTGACGCGGGATCGTATCGCCGTCGGACTTGACGAGGTCGGACGTGGGCCCTTGGCCGGACCTCTTACGGTTGCGGGTGTGGTCTTTCCCTTTCACGCACGTCATATTCCGCTTCTCAATGACTCCAAACAGGTGGCGGCTGCCCGTCGTCCGGATTTGGCTGAAGAAATCAAAGAAGAGGCTATCGCTTGGTCTGTTGTCCATATCGAACCGGCGATGATCGATGAGCTGGGCATGACCGCCTGTCTCAAACGGGCTTTTTCTCAGGCTGTGTCGGACATAGAGGGTCAGGGAATTGTTCCCGAGGTTATCCTGCTCGACGGAAACCCTCTTCATTTCGATACGAGGGAAATCAGCGTTGTGAAGGGGGATGCCCGTTGCGCCTCCATTGCGGCAGCATCGTTGATCGCGAAAGTCACCCGCGATCAGCTGATGGTTGCTTACGACCATCAATACCCCGGCTATGATTTTGCCTCTTCGAAGGGATATGGCAGCGAACGCCATCGTCAGGCTATAGAACAGAAGGGCTTGACTCCCATTCATCGTGTTTCCTTCTGCCAAAACTTTCTTCAGGAAACACTCTTTCTCTAGGGTCTACGCATCACATACCTGTCTTTCGGTTTCGATGTTTCCATCGTTTCGGATGCATGTTTTTCGGGACTGATCTCCCTTTTTCTGTCATTGGCGGTTATCTTTGCAGGTCAAACCGATTTTATTTCAAATAAATTTCCAATTTTTTTCAAAGTAATTCAAGATCTGATGCGTATCTTCTTTCTTGTGGAAGGAGATCAAATGCTTGACTTGTATGACCCTGAAAAACAAAACATAAATTCTAATGAGGTCCGTAATGAGGTATCGTTGAAGAAAGGATCTCAGAGAAGTCGAGCAACCACCGCCCCAGCTCTCTCCAATCGGGAGCTGGGGCAAAAAGGTGAACATGCCGCGCAGCTTTTTCTCGAAAGGAAAGGTTATCGGATCCTCGAGAGGAACTGGGTTTGTTTCGCCGGTGAAGCGGATATCATCGCTCGTTGCGACGATATTCTTTGCTTCGTTGAGGTGAAAACCCGCCGTGGCCTTGAAAAGGGGTTTCCGGCAGAAGCGGTAAACGATAAGAAACGTGCCCGCTACGAAAAGATCGCCGCTTGTTATTTGCAGCAGCATGCTGATTTCGTCGATGTACGCGTGCGTTTTGATGTGATTTCCATTTTGGTCTTGTCGGACACCAGGGCTTTTTTACGTATGCACACCGATGCTTTCGGTATCTGCTAGGTTTCTCCTATGGCCTATTTTTCATGTGTCGTACAAGGTGCTACTCTCCGTGGCGTGGAAGCGGTTCCCGTCTCCGTTGAGGTTGTCATATCAAACGGCATCCCGTCGTTTTCCATCGTCGGTATGCCCGATGCGGCCATTCAGGAATCGCGGGAACGTGTGCGTGCCGCCATTCGAGCATGTGGTTTCGTTATGCCTTCGGACAAAATCGTCGTCAATCTCGCTCCTGCGTCTTTGAAGAAAAGTGGAACGGGATTCGATCTCCCTATCGCCTTGGGTCTTCTTGTTGCCACCAATCAAATCGATCATCGGATCATCGCTGGATCTCTCGTGACGGGTGAGCTTTCGCTTGAGGGACAGGTGAGTGCCGTTAACGGTTTACTTGCTTATGAGCAATGTGCCAAAAAGCTCAACTGTTCTCTTATTACCGGTCGTTGCGATAAGGGGGCTGTGTCGGTTTCGGGGGTGAACTGTTATGCGATCGATCGTCTTTCCCGGATTCGTTTGAAGGATTTACCTCTCATGCCCGCATTGTCTTCGGAAACGGTTACCGTACCGTCCGATTTTTCTGAGGTCGGTGGTCATGAAATGGCGAAAAGAGCACTACAGATTGCCGCGGTGGGGGAGCATGGGGTTCTCATGGTCGGACCACCGGGATCGGGGAAAACGATGCTTGCGCGTTGTTTTCCCAGCATTCTGCCTCCGCTCGATGAATCGGAGATCATAGAGGCCGCTTTGATACGTTCGGTTCTGGGCGAGGATATGTCGTCGGTTTTGGCCGGGGTGCGACCTTATTGCGCGCCGCATCACAGTGCGACGAGTGCGGGTCTTATCGGAGGTGGTTCCCCGGTGAGGCCGGGGGAGATATCTTTGGCCCATAGAGGAGTTCTTTTCCTTGATGAGTTGCCCGAATTCAGGTCAGGCGTACTGCAAGCGTTGCGTCAACCTCTCGAAGAGGGAGTCGTGCGTCTTACCCGGGCGGAAGGACTGTATGAGTTTCCCTCCCGTTTTCTGCTTCTTGCAGCTATGAATCCTTGCCCATGTGGCTACTTCGGTGATCCGGAAAAAGAATGTCGATGCAGTGAGTCGCAGATTCGTCTGTATCAAGGCAAAATAGGTGGGCCCCTGTTGGACAGAATAGATATTCGTATAGATGTTTGGCGCAGTGATTATGCGACTCTTACCTCTTCGACGAGCGGACGGTCTTCTGCGGAAATGAGGGACGAAGTCGTTGAGGCAAAGCGTTTCGCTCTTCATCGGACAGGGGGAGGGAATGCGTATGCGAAAGGCAATTTCAAGGAACTGTTGGAGGGTTGCGCTCTGCGGGATTCCGCAGGTGATTTTCTACATACGATGAGTAATACCTATCGCATGAGTGTTCGTTCGCTTCGTAAGGTCCTCCTTCTTTCTCGTACCATTGCCGATTTGGAAAGATCATCAACCGTTGAGAAGGAGCATGTCGCTCAAGCTTGTGCGCTTCGTTTCAAAGAGGGGAGAGAGGCATGAGAGAACTGTCTGTTCATGAGGCGAATCGACTTCACCGTCAACGTTATTCCGAGATAGAATCCCTGCCTCTCAAGGGAAAGAGAACGGTACTTTCCAGAGGGACGTGTGGTTATCCCGATGCTCTTATGTCTATCCCGAAACCACCGGATGAACTTTATGTCGTTGGGGATGTCGATGCGCTTCAGGAAGGCTTGGCTGTGATAGGTGCCCGCAAGGCAACACCCTATGGCCTTGCGGCCGCGAAGACGTTTTCCTCCCTTGCCGCCGCAAGAGGGGTTACCATCGTATCCGGAGGAGCGCGTGGGTGTGATAGCGCGGCTCACAGGGCGGCACTTGGGTCCGAAGGAAAGACCGTCGCTGTTCTGGGTGGCGGTTGTGATCGTTTGTATCCCGAGGAGAACAGGGCGCTTTTTCAGGAGATAATCGACAAAGGGGGAGCGGTGATTTCCGAAAGGCACTGGAACTTCCCACCCTTGCCCTATACCTTTCGTGCGCGCAACCGCATCATTGCCGGCATGAGTAAGGCGACCCTGATCGTTGAAGCGGGTCTTCCCTCGGGGACCTTCTCTACGGCCGACGATGCGCTTGAGGCGAATAAGGAAGTGCTGGTTGTCCCCGGGGCCATCACCTCTCCCACTTCCCGTGGTGCCAATCGTCTCATCTACCAAGGAGCGGTTCCGATAGTGGATGAGGAAACGTTCGAAGACGTCTTAAACGCTTTGTTCGGATGCTTGAGGGCACAACACATGGGTAATGGAAAGACAGACGTCTCTGACCCTCTTCTGAACGCGCTCAACGCCGACCCTCTTCGCTTGGATGATATGATCGCTCTCGATTTGGAGGTTGACGATGCTTATTCGGATAAACTCACTTGGTTAATGGTGCGAATAGCGGAACTTGAGCGGGATGGTTTGATTGCGAGGTTTCCCGATGGGCGTTACGGTCCGGCGCGGATATAGTAATCTGGATGTCATGATGAAAAAGATAGACATAATAGGTGGAGGACTCGCCGGAAGCGAAGCGGCACTCCAGTTGGCTCATCGGGGGTATTCGGTACGTCTTTTCGAAATGCGACCCTTCGCTACCACGGGGGTTCATCAGGGGGATGATTTCGCCGAATTGGTTTGTTCTAATTCGCTCAAGTCGACCAAGTCCGATAGTGCTGCCGGCATGTTGAAGTATGAACTTGAATCCCTGGGATCCTTTCTTCTGGAGCTGGCCTATCGCCATCGTGTTCCCGCCGGGGGCGCTCTTGCCGTTGACAGGAAGGCTTTTTCCCGGGCGGTGACCGAAGCCATCCTCGCGCAGAACAACATCACCTGTGTTCGTGCCGAGGTGACGGGTATTACCGTCGAGGGGTTTTTGGAAATCAGAGGGGAAGGGCAAGACGAAAGCCATCCTCTCGGCGATAAGGCCGATGCCATCCTGGTGGCTTCGGGGCCTCTCACCTCCGACGATCTGGCGTCATCGCTTCAGAGGATCACGGGATGCGAATACCTTTCTTTCTATGACGCCGCCGCACCCATCGTATTCGCGGATTCACTTGATCGGGATACGGTGTTCAGGCAGAGTCGCTATGAGGATGATCAGCCAGGAGACTATCTCAATGCTCCCTTCGATAAGGATGCCTATGAGCACTTCATCGACGAATTGATTCGAGCGGAATGCGTGATAAAGAAAGAATTCGAAACGCGTGATCTGTTCCAAGCGTGCCAGCCTATAGAGGAAATCGCCCGCAAGGGTTTCGATGCCCCGCGTTTCGGCCCACTCAAGCCCGTCGGCTTACGTGACCCCTCCACCGGTCATCGTCCTTGGGCGGTGGTGCAGCTTCGTGCCGAAGATGCCCATCGGCAAAGCTATAATCTCGTCGGTTTTCAGACCAACCTGACGTTTCCGGAGCAGAAGCGGGTGTTCCGTCTGATTCCCGGTCTCGCCGAAGCCGAATTTGCCCGTTATGGGGTGATGCACCGCAACACCTTCCTTGACGCACCGCATCTTCTCGACGAATCTCTCCGTTTGAAGGCGCCGCTCTCTCAACCCGTCCCTCCTTTGTTCGTTGCCGGTCAGCTGGGAGGTACCGAAGGATATTGTGAAGCCATCGCAAGTGGAGTCGTGGCCTGTTTGGGTATCGTGGCTCATCTTTGTGATCTACCCTTCGAACCACTTCCATCCCAATCCGCTTTCGGGGCGCTTCTGTCTTACGCTACTTCATCTCAGACTCAGGATTATCAGCCCATGCATGTGAATTTCGGCATCATGGAACCTTTGGAGTCGAGAATTCGTAACAAACGGGAGCGCTATGCCGCCTACGCTCTACGGGGAAAGTCGGCTATCGATGCCTATGCCGACCGATTGCGACAGGTGGGTTTGTTGGGGGACGAGCGATGATGCTCTCGGGAGAGGGGGCTTCGGAATCCTCGGATGCTTTCATTTCGCCTGAAGATGCGCTTCTGATCGAGGAATTCTGTAACGCACTCATCGTCGAACGTAATGCTTCCGACCACACCGTACGTGCCTATCGAAGCGATCTTCGGGCATTCTCCCGTTGGTGCGGGCGCAATCGTATCGCGTTGCTTGCTCTCAAGCATCAGCAGCTGCGTCTCTATCTTGCGGATCTCGATCGCGCTCGGTACTCCCGTCGTACGGTAAACCGTCATCTGAGTTCGATAAAGAGCTTTTACCAATGGCTTGTCGTGGTTCGCCATATCGAAGTGAATCCGACCGTGGTTCTTCAGGGCCCCAAGCAGTCTCACTCTCTGCCTCGCGTGGTGACGGAAAAGGATATGAAGGCCCTTCTGTCGGTTTTCGTGGATCCCGAATCTCCGACCCCGCCTCGTGCGCTCGACTATCGCAACCAGGCCCTCCTCGAATTCCTCTATGCTTGTGGCACCCGTGTGTCCGAAGCTTCTCGGCTGACCCTATCCGATGTCGATCTCGATCGGGGTTTGGTGAAGGTTTTCGGCAAGGGGAGCAAGGAGAGACTCGTGCCGATGCATGCTTTGGGGATCGATTCGCTGCGTCTGTATCTTGAAAAGGGGAGACCGGATCTGTCCCGCGGAAACGCGGTGCCCTACGTATTCGTTTCGACGCGAGGCAACATGATGACCACGCAGGCGATACGTCTTGTTTTCAAAGAGGCTCTTCGCCGTGCCGGGATGGATGAGACGCTCTCGCCTCACGTGTTGCGTCACACGTTCGCCACTGACTTGCTTGCCGGGGGAGCCGATCTTCGTTCGGTGCAGGAGATGTTGGGGCATGCGAGCCTTTCCACGACGCAGATATACACCCATCTGACCCCCGAACACCTCAAGCAAGCCCATAAGCACGCCCATCCTCGCGCCTGATCGACCGGTGCTCCGGCTTGTCTCATGCGTGAGCGCACTCGATGATTGTTGGTGTCTTGGAGATTTCTCCCAGCTGGCTTTTTCTGGATTATCATGAGAAGTCGCGAATTTTCGGATGTCTCAACGGATGGGAATGGTATGGCGCAGACAGAGATTGCAATCAGGGGAGCCCGAGAGCATAACCTCAAGAACATCGATATTGATATTCCCCGTGATCGATTGGTGGTTATCACGGGGCTTTCCGGTTCGGGGAAGAGTTCTCTCGCCTTCGACACCGTCTACGCCGAAGGACAGCGTCGCTATGTCGAAAGCCTCTCCAGCTATGCCCGTCAGTTCTTGGGACAGATGAGTAAACCGGATCTCGACTCCATCGATGGATTGTCTCCGGCGGTTTCCATCGATCAGAAAACGACCAGCAAAAATCCCCGCTCGACGGTGGGCACGGTAACGGAGATATATGACTATCTGCGTCTTCTTTTCGCTCGCGTCGGTGTGCCCCACTGCCCCGAATGCGGACGGGAGATCAAGGCGCAGACCACCGATCAGGTGGTTGATGAGATTCTCGCTTTCGGCGATGGCACGAAGGCCTTGATCATGGCCCCGGTGGTCGTGGGGCGCAAAGGGGAGTTCACGAAACTTTTCGCCGATCTCACCAAAGAAGGATTCGCGCGTGTGCGTATCGATGGTGAAATCACCAAGCTCACCGGTGAGCAGGTCAAGCTCGATAAGCGTTATAAGCACACCATCGACGTCGTGGTCGATCGCGTGAATATCAAAGCGGAATCTTCGAGTCGTATCGCCGAAGCGGTCGAGCTGGCGATCAAACTTACCGACTCAAGGGTGCTGGTGCAGTTCATTGATGGCACCGGTGAAGAGCGGGAACGGGTGTTCTCGCTTGCTCTGGCCTGCCCCGAACACGGGTACTCGATGAACGAACTCCAGCCGCGTGATTTTTCCTTCAACGCACCCTATGGTGCCTGCCCCGACTGTTTGGGAATCGGTAGCCGTGAGGAGATCGATCCGAGTCTCGTAATTCCCGATCGCTCTCTTTCCCTTGCCGAAGGTGCCGTCGCTCCCTTTCGGACTGGCAATTATTATCCCCAGGTCATGCGCGCCGTGTTGCTGCATTACGGAGTCGACCCCGATACCCCTTGGGAGGATATCCCCAACAAGGTGCAGAAAGCCATGCTCTACGGAGCGCCTGGGGAGAAGATTCGCGTTGATTACGTAACCGTCGATGGACGGGAAACCTACTGGTATATCGATTGGGAGGGCATCTGTGCCGCGGTCATGCATCGCTACAAGGAAGCGTCTTCCGACAAGCAGCGTCAACGCTACGAGCAGTTCTTCTCCATCGTCGCGTGTGCGACGTGTGGTGGCAAACGCCTCAATCCCTTGATCCTCGCCGTCACGATAGCCGAAAAGAATATTCACGAAGTCTGCGAGATGAGCGCACAGGATTCGTTGCGTTTTTTCCAGTCTCTGTCGTTTTCCGACGTTCAAAACCAGATTGCGGGTCCTATCGTCAAGGAAATCTGCGCTCGATTGCAATTTCTCGTCGATGTCGGGCTCGATTATCTCACCCTCGAGCGTGCCACCGCTACCCTCTCGGGTGGCGAGGCGCAGCGCATCCGTCTCGCCACGCAGATAGGTGCGGGTTTGATGGGGGTTCTCTATATTCTCGATGAGCCTTCGATCGGTCTTCATCAAAGGGACAACGAACGCCTGATAGGTACTCTGGAACATCTGAGGGATCTCGGTAACAGCGTCGTTGTCGTGGAACATGACGAGGATACCATCCGAAGTGCCGATTACGTGATCGATATGGGGCCGGGTGCCGGAGAACACGGAGGCTTCGTCGTCGCGGCGGGGACGCCCGACGAAATCATGGAGGTCGAAGAGTCTTTGACCGCCCAGTATCTGAGCGGCAGAAAGACCATTCCCTATCCCGAACAGCGGCGCAAACCGGCACGGGGTTCAATCAAAATCAAAGGCGCGAGCGAGAATAACCTTCGGGGGATCGATGCCAGCATTCCATTGGGTACCCTGACGCTCATCACGGGGGTTTCCGGTTCGGGGAAAAGTTCGCTGATCACCGACACCTTGGCACCCGCACTCGCCAATCGCGTCAACCATGCCCATCGTAAGGCCGGAGCGTACAAGAAACTCATGGGCACCGAACTGATCGACAAGGTCATCAACATCGATCAGAGCCCCATTGGACGTACCCCGCGATCCAACCCCGCTACCTATATCGGCCTATGGGATGACATACGTGCTCTTTTCGCTTCGACTCCCGAAAGCAAGGCACGGGGGTATGCACCCGGGCGATTTTCCTTCAATGTGGCCGGTGGACGCTGCGAAGCCTGTAAAGGCGATGGGCAGAAGAAGATAGAGATGCATTTTCTCCCCGACGTGTACGTCGATTGCGAAGTCTGTGAGGGCAAGCGTTACAATCGCGAGACCCTTCAGGTCACGTATCGAGGCAAGAACGTCTACGATATCCTGAACATGACCGTCGACGAAGGTCTCGACTTTTTCTCCAAGATCCCCTCGTTGAAGCGCAAGCTCGAAACCCTCCATGATGTTGGATTGGGATACATCCGTCTCGGTCAGCCCGCGACCACTCTTTCGGGTGGCGAAGCGCAGCGGGTCAAGCTGGCCAGCGAACTGCAACGGCGCCAAACGGGGAGAACCTTCTATATTCTCGATGAACCAACGACGGGTCTTCATTTCGATGATGTCCGTCAATTGCTCGAGGTGCTGCAGCGCCTCGTCGATTCGGGCAATACCGTGTTGGTCATCGAACATAACCTCGACATCATCAAGGCCGCCGACTATATCATCGATCTGGGTCCCGAAGGGGGAAGCCGCGGTGGTACGATCGTTGCCGAAGGAACCCCGGAGGAGATCGCACGTGTGAAAGAGAGTCACACGGGACGCTTTCTCAGGCGTATTCTGTAATTCGTCGATTCGTGGGGTATCGTCAGCGAGGTTCCCACTAGAATATGGTGGCTATGAAACGTCTTTCAAGAGAAAAAACAGCGCTTGCCTTCTTCGCGCTCCTCATCGTCGTCGGTTTGGGAGCCCTCGGTTTCTATATTGCTTCGATCGGTCATTCGTGGAATGTGGCGGCAAGCAATATCGACGACGCCACCGGGCAGATGAATGATTACACGGCCATTCTCTATGAAGGTGTCGTCACTCAGAAAAAAGACGCTTCGACTTCGTCGCCATCGTCCGGGGCCGACGCCTCCGCTACCGAGCTCAACGAGAAGGCTCGCGAGGAGGGAACGACCGGGCAGACTCCCGAAGGGGACGAGTTGACCGCCTCGGAAGCGGTCCCGCAGGAGGAGACGGATGTAGCGGCGAAATTGACGGTCGATTCCTTGAAACGCTCCTACGTCGAAAAGGACGCATCGGTATTCGTGCTTGATGTCGCTCATCCCGAAGTCTACAAAAACCGTACGGTCATCCGTGCCGGTAAATACTCGTTCGGTGTTTTCTCGCTCGACGAGACGAACGCGACGAGGGAGTATGCCGCACAACGCGTGGGTGAGTACAAAAACGCCAAGGTCGACTTCATCATCATGGTCGCGAGCGATCTTGCTCTCGTCGAGAAGTGTTGTTCCGAAGTGGATATCGTCATATCCACCAAAGATGAGGGTCTTTTCCCCATGGGGGTCACTGTTGATGATGTCTTCTACAACGATGCTGCGTTGACAAGTGAAGTGGGTACCATTCTGGTCTCCCCGAGCAAGGTTATCAGCGCTAAGGACGTATCCACTCTCTGACATTTTTTCCGCCCATCGTTGTTTCGGCTTGCACCGTTGTGCTTTTCTCACATTGTTAAGCACAACGCTAGGCCTATTTGTTATCATTACGAGGTTGTCGTCGCAGCTGACGATGATCCGAATGAAAAGCGGGTGTGGCGGAATTGGCAGACGCGCCAGGTTTAGGTTCTGGTGGGCAACCCCCGTGAAGGTTCAAGTCCTTTCACCCGCACCATTTCGGCTATACGTTGTATCCCAGAAGGAGTAGATTTCGTGAACACCAAAGTTGAGACTCTGAAAGACAATCAGGTTAAGATTGCTTTTGAAATCGAAGCCGCCGATGTCGATTCTCGCATCAAGCGCACGTACAAGGATTTCGCAAAAAGGTATAACTTTCCTGGTTTTCGTCCTGGGAAAGCTCCCCGTCCCGTCATCGACAATATGTTGGGTGCCGACGCGGTGAAGGCCACGGTCACCGAAGACCTTGTCAACGACGTTTACCCCAAAGCCCTCGACGAGAACAATCTCGTACCTCTTTTTAAGGCTGAATACGAGTATGAGACCGATATGGTGGAAGAAGGTAAGGACTTCAAGTTCACCGCCACCATTCAGGTTAAGCCTTCCTACGAGCTGACCAGCTACGAGCCCGTCGAGGTGGAAATCCCCACCACGGACGCCACCGATGACGAAATCGAGGCTCAGATCGAGGAGTTGCGTAACTACTACCATGATTTCAAAGACGCTCCTGCAAACACCAAGGTGAAGCCCAAGGAGTTCGTCGAGTTCACCATGAAGGTCACCGACGAGAAGGGTAAGGAAGTCACCGCTCTGTGTGCCGAGAATCGGCTTTATGAATTGGGTGCGAACCTGTTCCCCGAATCCTTCGACGCCGAACTCATCGGTATGAAGAAGGGCGAGCAGAAAAGCTTCGATCTCGATCTGTCCGACGATACGTCCATGATCGCCATGACGCTCGGTGATGAGAAGGGCAAGTACCACTTCGATCTTACGCTCGACGTCATCAAGCGTAAGATTCTTCCCGAAGTCAACGAGGAGTGGGCCATCGAGACCTTCGGCTTCGAAAGTCTCGCCGACATGCGTGAGAAAATCGCTTCGAGCGTCAAGGAGCAGAAGGAAACCAGCATGCCCCGTCGTAAGGAAAGTGAATGTCTCTATGCTGTTTCGCAGCGTATCGAGGGTGATTTGCCCGAGGGTATGTGTGAGCTGGAGGAAGCGAATCTGCTCCAGTCCTTCTATCGTCAGCTCTCCCAGTCCAATCTTTCCTTCGATCAGTATCTCTCCTCGATGGAGATGACCCCTGAGCAGTTCAAGGAAGACATGAAGAAACAAGCTGCCGACCTGGTCCGACAGGATCTCGCTCTCGATGCTTGGGCCCGTCATTATGGTCTTACGGCAACGGACGAGGAGATTTCCGCCGAATTCGCCAAGGCTGACGTCGACGATCCCATCGCCGTTGAAGCCGAGTGGCGTGAAAGTGGTCGCATTCCCCTTATTCGCGAGGGCGTCTTGAGGACCAACGCCATGCTTGACGTTGTCGAAAAGGCCAAGGTCACCGAGGTTGCCGCTCAGAAGAAGGAAGAAAAGAAACCTGCTGCCAAAAAGGCCGTCAAAAAGGCTGAAAAGGCCGAAGAGGAATAATCATCGATTCGGTGATGCGTGTCAGTCAGCGAGTCGAGCGAAAGAAGTGAGGTAATCATGTTCTATAATCCCGGTCAATCCGCACTTATCCCCTACGTTGTCGAGCAGTCTCCCCGTGGGGAGCGCAGTTACGATATCTATTCCCGTTTGCTCAACGAGCGTATCGTTTTTCTGGGTGAGGCCATCGATGATGCCGTCGCCAATACGGTCGTGGCTCAGCTGATTCACCTCGAGTCGGCCGACCCCGATAAAGATATCTCCCTCTATATCAATTCGCCCGGAGGCGTCATCACCGCCGGTCTGGCTATCTTCGATACGATGAACTACATCAAATGTGACGTTGCCACGATCTGCTTGGGGCAGGCGGCTTCCATGGCCGCCGTCCTTTTGGCTTGCGGCACTCCCGGTAAGCGTTCTGCTCTGCCCAACTCCCGCGTCATGATCCACCAGCCCTCCGGGGGAGCTCAAGGGCAGCAGACCGAGATCGAAATCGCCGCGCGGGAAATCGCTTATTGCCGTGAGAAGCTCAATAAGATTCTGGCCGAGCGTACCGGGCAGCCTTTGGAGAAGATCAACGCCGACACCGAACGCGACAATTTCATGAGCGCCGATGATGCGTGTGCCTATGGCCTTGTCGACAAGGTTGTCACCTCCCGTTTCGCGACCGACGAAAAGGCGTAGGACGTATGGCGGATCATCCAAACGACACGACCGGAGGACACACCGGTATTCATTGTGCTTTCTGTGGTCAGACCCCCGACCATGTCAATGCGATGATATCCGGCCCCAATGGAATCTATATATGTGATGAGTGCATATCGGTGTGTGCTGAAGCCATGATCACGGATCTGAGTTTCAGGGGTCTTGAATCCGATGCACTCAATTCCATTCTCAAAACCCATCAGGAGCTCACTTCCGATGAGGAAGCTGTGGCTTCTCCGGCGGTGCCCCTGGAAAACCTTCCGACACCCCGTGAACTGTTCGATCGCCTTTCGGAACATGTCGTTGGGCAAGAAGCCGCCAAGCGGGCCCTGTCGGTTGCGGTTTACAATCACTACAAGCGGATCAGCTTGGGCGAGAGTGCTCAAAGCGATGATGTCGAACTTGCCAAGAGCAATATCATGCTGCTCGGCCCCACGGGTTCGGGAAAAACGCTTCTCGCGCAAACGCTTGCCCGTACGCTGCAGGTTCCCTTCGCCATCGCCGACGCAACCACGCTCACCGAGGCCGGATATGTTGGTGAAGATGTCGAAAACATCCTGTTGAAACTCATAACCGCCGCCGACTTCGATGTTTCCCGTGCCGAGATAGGAATCATCTACATCGACGAGATCGACAAAATCGCCCGTAAGGCGGAAAATCTTTCGATCACCCGCGACGTTTCGGGTGAGGGTGTTCAGCAGGCATTGCTCAAGATCGTGGAGGGATCGGAGGCAAGCGTGCCCCCGCAGGGAGGGCGCAAGCACCCTCAGCAGGAACTGATCCACATCGATACGACCAACATCCTGTTCATTCTCGGTGGTGCTTTCGTCGGTTTGCCCGACATCATCGCCGAACGTGTCGGCAAGACCAATATCGGCTTCGGTTCCGACATGCCCGAATCCAAACGTGCTGCCGATGCGGCGCTCTTGGAGCAGGTGTTGCCCGAGGACCTGCATAAATTCGGTATGATTCCCGAATTCGTCGGTCGTATCCCCGTCGTCACGTCGCTTAAGGAACTTTCGAAACAAGATCTCGTGCGCGTGCTTACCGAGCCTAAGAATGCACTGGTCAAGCAGTATAAGCTCATGTTCCGCTATGAAGATTCGGAATTGATATTCGAACCCGAAGCGCTCGATGCCATCGCCGAACAGGCGATCGAGCACAAGACGGGCGCGCGTGGCTTGAGGAGCATCTGCGAGTCTGCTCTCACCGATGTCATGTATGACTTACCCGACCACGGGGGGCAGACACAGGTGATCATCCGCAGAAGCGATATCGAGGGGAAAACATCTCCCCATATAGAACCGCTTGCCCGGAAAACGGGTAAAAGCACCGCCAAGAAACAAAGCGCATAACCATACATACCTGTTAGAAAGTGTCCCTTGAAACGAAGGGGCACTTTCAGCTTGAAGACCACGTGATAAAAAAGGAAGGCGAGCATGGCATCCGACAAGAAGAAAGAACGTCAGGCCTATAGCGAATGGGAAACTCCTCTCTTCAACGCATGGAAGGAGCAGGGTTACTTCACGCGCACTCCCGGTTTCGGCGAAAAGGCCACTTCGGCTTATACCATCGTCATTCCGCCCCCCAATGTGACGGGCGTCCTTCACATGGGTCACGCCTTGAACGATACGATTCAGGACACTTGTATCCGTCGCGCCCGCATGCAGGGTTATCGTACGCGTTGGATTCTCGGAACGGATCACGCCGGGATATCCACGCAGACCAAGGTTGACAAGAAGCTTGCCGACGAGGGTATTTCCCGTCTCGAGATCGGCCGAGAGGCCTTTCTCGAAGCCTGCTATGAATGGCGCGAAGAGTACGGTACCACCATCGTCAATCAGATCAAGGCGATGGGGTGCTCGTGCGATTACGACGATGAGAAGTTCACGCTTTCGGAAGAATACGCCCATGCGGTGCGTAAGGTGTTTTGCGATTGGTATCATGACGATTTGATCTATCGGGGAAAGCGTATCGTCAATTGGTGTCCCTCCTGTACCACCGCGATCGCCGACGATGAGGCGGAATACGTTGATGAGTCGGGTCATCTGTGGTATCTGCGCTATCCCCTCACCGAACCGGTCGATGGCCTTGAATACCTCGTCGTCGCGACGACACGTCCGGAAACCATGCTAGGAGACACCGGTGTCGCGGTGAGTCCGAAAGACGATCGTTATAAGCACTTGGTGGGCAAGAAGGTCACGCTCCCCATCGTCGGGCGCGAGATTCCCATCTTCGCCGACTACTACGTCGACTCGGAATTCGGTACCGGATGCGTGAAGACGACCCCCGCGCACGACCCCAACGACTATGTCATGGGCCAGCGCAACGACCTCGAACAGGTGAATATCTTCGACGAGCATGCCGTCGTCGTGGAAGGCTACGGCAAGTTCAGCGGCATGACGCGCGATGAGGCGCGGGAGGCGGTGGTTGCCGAACTCGAGGCGTTGGGTCTTCTCGATCATGTCGAAGACCACGACCATTCGGTTATGACCTGCTATCGCTGTCACACCAAACTCGAACCGTGGCTTTCCGAGCAGTGGTTCGTCGCCGTCGATCGCCTCAAGAAGGATGCGGCCCGCGTCGTGGAACAGGATGAAATCCGTTTTCATCCCGACCGATGGAAGCAGGTCTATCTCGATTGGATGGAAAACCTGAAGGATTGGTGCATTTCCCGTCAGCTTTGGTGGGGACACCGTATCCCGATGTTCTATTGTGATACGTGCGGGTGGGAGGATGCCTGCCTCGAAGATGTTGAGACCTGTCCCGTCTGTGGTGCTCCGGTTCGTCAGGATGAAGATGTTCTGGATACCTGGTTCTCTTCCCAGCTATGGCCCTTCGCCACGCAGGGATGGCCCGATGACGCTTCCGCGCTCGAAGAAGTCTATCCCACTCAGGTCCTCTCCACGGCTCGTGACATCATGGGCCTCTGGGTTGCCCGTATGGTGATGTCCTCGCTGTATTTCACCGATGAAATTCCCTTCCGGGATGTCATTATCCATCCGACGGTCATGGCCGCCGACGGTAAGCCCATGTCGAAGAGTCGCGGCAACGGTGTCGATCCGCTCAAGCTCATGGAGGACTACGGCGCCGATGGCATGCGGTTCGGTCTGCTCATGCAGGTGACCGGCGCTCAGGATATGCGTTTCAACGAGAGTAAATTGGAAAGTAGTCGTAATTTCTCCAACAAGATCCGCAATGCCGCTCGCTTTGTCATGATGAATCTGGAGGACTACCGTCCCGGTACGCCGAACCCTTCGACCCCGGCGGATCGCTGGATGTTCTCACGCCTGGCCTCACTGGTGGCTTCGCTCGACAAGGCTTACAAGGACTTCGAGTTCGGTGAGATAACCCGTGAGCTCTATGCGTTCTTCTGGAATGAATTCTGCGACTGGTATATCGAACTTTCGAAGCCCCGTCTCAATGCGGGAGGGGAGGATCGTCTCGTCTGTCAGCGTAACCTTCTTTTCGTTCTCGATACGGCGTTGCGCCTCCTTCATCCCATCATGCCTTTCGTCACCGAGCAGATATACCGAGAACTTCCCGGCGAGAAGCAAACACCTTCTCTCATGATGGCCTCCTGGCCCGATGCCCGCGACCTTGCCGTCTACATAGACAAGGATGCGGAACGGGCGCTTGCCATGGTGACTCAGGCGGTTTCGGGTATCCGATCCACGCGGGCCCGTTACGGCATCTCTCCTCGTGTGACCCTCGATGTCGTCGTCAAGCCCGATGGTCGGGAGAGCCTTGTTCTGTTCGAAGAACAGGTCGAGCTCTTCAAGGCCCTTGCCAATGTTTCGGTACTCGATATGAGTGTTGAGGCCGCCAAGCCCACCGATTCGACGTTGTGTCTCGCCGAAGGTGCCGAGGTGTTCGTCATCTTGACGGGTCTCGTTGATTTTCAGGCGGAACGTACCCGCTTGGAAAAGGAGATGGCCACGTTGGATAAAGACCGGGCAAAGTTCGAAAAGAAGCTTTCCAATCCCGGATTCCTTTCGAAAGCGGCGCCGGAAATCATAGAGAAGGATAAGGCGAAGCTTGCCGATCTGACCGAGCGATATCAACGACTCGAAACCCAGCTTGCCGAAATGGGTTAGAGATTCGAGTTAGTAGAGTTTCTTTGTTAGAATAATATACAACGACCATGGTGCATACGGAGTTCCGTGTGCGAGAAAGAGGAAATCATGTCTGAGTTGTTGTCGCAATTGTGGGTGCCGGAACTCCAAATTCTGTTCGTTGTTCTCGTCATCATGCTTTTGGCGCTCTATGTGCTTTCGGTTATCTGGGTTATCCGTGATGCGTATCATCGCGGTGTCACGTGGTATGTATGGGGCTTGGTTGCACTGATTCCCATCGTCGGCGTCATCGCGTATTGCCTTCTGCGTCCCCCTCTGCTGCAGATCGATAGAGATGAACAGGAACTCGAGGTCGCCCTCAAACAGCGCGAGCTGATGAAGTACGGCGAATGTGCCAATTGTGGTTATCCCGTCGAATCCGATTACGTGATGTGTCCCAATTGCCATCAGCGCCTGAAAAATCTTTGCCCCACATGCCATCACGCGCTCAGTCCCAGTTGGTCGGTTTGTCCGTACTGCACGACTCCCATCGGAGGTCAGGGCGTTTCTTCGCGTGCTCATCGTCAGGCTCCTACGGCTCAGGCTCGTTCCGGTATGCCGCATCGCGCCGACATGACCGCCGACGGCCTTCGTCAGCGTCCCGCTTCGGCACGTGCCGATCAGTCGGATACGACGACGGGTATGGCCGAATAGCAGGTTTTTTCTCCTGTTGATATCGTCTTATTCCCGCTTGGAGGGTGTAGTCGTCTTTTCTCCTGATACCATGGTTTTGAAAGCCGCCGTCAGGGCGGCTTCATTATAAGGATGTGCAGGTGCTTTGTGCGCACCCGGCACGGAAAGGAATGGATATGGAAATCATCTTGCCCGATGGTTCTAAGAAAACGCTCGATCAGCCGGCTACGGTCGGGGATGTGGCCGCCTCTATCGGATCCGGTCTCGCCAAAGCGGCGCTTGCAGGTAAAATCGACGGCTCCTTCGCCGATCTCGACTCCCCGGTTCACGATGGCGCCCTCGTTGAGATCATTACCGATCGATCGCCTGAGGCGCTCGGTATCATGCGCCATTCGGCAGCTCATGTCATGGCCGAGGCAATACAGATTCTCTTTCCCGGGGCTCAAATCGCCTTCGGCCCTCAGACCGAAGATGGATTCTTCTATGATTTCGAGCTGTCCCGCTCTCTTTCGACGGACGATTTCCCTCTGATCGAAGCCAAGATGGCCGACATCATCAAGGCCGATGAGCCTTTCATCCGTGAAGTTGTCACGCGAGAGGAAGCGGAGGCGATATTCGCCGATCAACGCTTCAAGCTCGAACACATTCGGGAACTTGCTCCGGAAGCGGAGATCATCATCCGCCGTCATGGCGATTTCGTCGATCTGTGCAGCGGTCCCCATGTCGCTTCGGCGGGTAAGATCGGTGCCTTCAAGCTCATGAAAGTGGCCGGTGCTTATTGGAAGGGGGATTCCGACCGTGAAATGCTTCAGCGTATCTACGGCACAGCCTTCTTCAAGAAAAAGGACCTCGAAGCCCATCTGCATAATCTCGAGGAAGCGGAAAAGCGTGACCACCGCAAGCTCGGTCGTGAGCTCAACCTGTTCATGCTCGATGATGCCGCCGGCGTCGGTCTGCCTCTCTATCCGCCCAAGGGTGCCCGCGTCATCCGCTTGCTTCAGGAGTGGCTGCGCCGCGATCTCTATGCCCGTGGATACGAAGAAGTCATCACGCCGCATATCTATAAGGCCGATGTGTGGAAGACGTCCGGACATTATGACTTCTACAAAGAGAATATGTACTTCTTCAATATCAACGAGGGCAGCGATGAAAACCCCCGTTTGAGCGAATACGGCGTGAAACCCATGAATTGTCCGGGTCACGTCATGCTCTATCGCAACGAGATCCGCTCCTATCGTGATCTTCCCTTGCGTTTGTTCGAGTTCGGTACGGTCTATCGTCATGAGATGAGCGGCGTTGTCCACGGCCTTTTACGTGCTCGTGGATTCACGCAAGATGATGCCCACGTATTCTGCACGCGCGATCAGGTCGTCGAAGAGGTGGTGGCCATTCTTGATCTGGTCGACCATATCATGACGACCTTCGGATTCGAATACATGGCCGAGATATCAACGCGTCCGGTCAAGAGTATCGGTACCGATGACATGTGGGATCATGCGACCAATGCTTTGAAGGCGGCTTGCAAGATCCGTGATCTCGATTACGAAATCAACGAAGGGGACGGCGCTTTCTATGGCCCCAAGATCGACATCAAGGTCAAGGATGCCATCGGTCGTATGTGGCAGTGTTCCACCGTTCAGGTCGACTTCAATTTCCCCGAGCGCTTCAATCTCACCTATCGCACGGCCGAAAACACCGAGGAGCAACCCTGGATGCTCCATCGTGCCATCTTCGGTTCGATCGAGCGCTTCTTCGGTATTCTGATCGAACACTATGCGGGTTCTTTGCCTCTATGGCTCTCTCCGGTGCAGGTGGTTTTGCTACCCTTGGCCGATCGTCATATCGAAGAGTGCAAACGCCTAGCCCGTCTCATCACCGCAGCGGGTGGTCGTGTCGAAGTGTATGAGCAGAATGAACCCATGCGCGTCAAGATCGCGAAGGCTCAAGCGGACAAGATTCCCTATATGGGCATCGTCGGCGACAAGGAGCTTGAGCAGGGTGGCGTCTCGGTGCGTGAACGCCATGAGGGAGACCTTGGTTTTTGGAGCGTGGATCAACTTCTCGAAGTGATTCGCGAGGCCGCTCTTTAAGGTAACGGACAAGAGTAACGAAAGAGTTTCAAGGGGCACCTTCGTGGTGCCCCTTCGCGTTGGGTGATCTACAATGAGAGGTACGTAGTATCTATGTGATGGGAGTAGTCAAATGAGTGAGCAGATTTCCTCCGCAGAGTTTCAGAGCAAGGTTCTCGATTCCTCGCTGCCCGTATTGGTCGATTTCTTCGCCACCTGGTGTGGTCCCTGTAAGATGATGGCTCCCATTCTGGATGAGCTTTCCACGGAGGTGGCGGATAAGGCCAAGGTATACAAGGTCGACATCGACCGCGAAACGGCTTTGGCTCAGCAGTTCAACGTCATGAGTGTTCCTACGCTGATCGTCTTCAAGGCGGGCGAACCCGTCAAGCAGTTCATCGGCGTGCAATCCAAGCAGGTTCTGCTCGACGCTCTGTCGTGATCGAAATGAGACGATCATGATAGACGTTGCCATCATAGGAGCCGGCCCCGCCGGTCTTTCGGCGGCCATCTACGCCGCGCGTGCGGGACTCGATACCGTTGTTTTCGAAGAGCTTACGGTTGGTGGGCAGCTGACCTCGATCGACACCTTGGAGAATTATCCCGGATTCAGCGAAGGGGTGAATGGGTTCGATATCGCCTTTTCCATGAGCGAGCAGGCGCGTCGTTTCGGTGCCCGCGTTCTATCGGAAAAGGTGCTCTCGATCGTATCGGGTGATGAGGGTTTTACCCTATCCACCTCCGCTTCCACTCATGAAGCCCGAAGCGTCATCGTGGCAACGGGGGCGAAACCCCGTAAACTGCCGAACGTGGACACGCAATCCTTGGAAGGTCGCGGGGTTTCGTATTGCGCCACCTGTGACGGTAATTTCTTCGCGGGTCGTGATGTTGTGGTGGTGGGTGGCGGTGATACGGCGTGTGCCGATTGCCTCTATCTTTCCCGTATCTGTTCTCAGGTGCATCTCGTCCATCGTCGCGACACCTTGCGTGCCCATTATTGGTATGCGCAGAAGGTGGCGTCTTTGCCCAACGTCACTATTCATTGGAATTCCGTCCCCGTCGCCCTCACCGACGAAGGGGGTAGGCTTGCTTCGGTGAGCGTGGAGGATGTTTTCACGCATGAACGCGAAGACATTTCCTGTGCGGGGTTGTTCGTGGCCATAGGATCCACCCCCGATACCGACTGGCTCTCCGGCATCGTCGAGCGTGACGAGCGGGGATACGTGGTCGCTTCCGATGATACGGAAACATCCACTCCCGGAATTTTCGTGGCGGGAGACGTGAGAACCACTTTGTTGCGTCAGGTGGTGACGGCTACCTCCGATGGTGCTATTGCTGCGGAGGCTGCTGCCAAGTTCCTTGCTTCGTGATAAGATACCTTCTTACGGGTAATCGATAAGCTCCGTTCGTCGGAGCTTATCGTTCGTCATCACCTTATCGACCCATGAAGGAAGATCATGCGAGAGAAACTCGAAAAAATCATCAAGGCATATAAGGATCTCGAAGCGAAGCTGGGAGATCCGAATGTCGTTGCGAATCAGAGCGAATACAACAAGTATGCGAAAAGCTATTCCGACCAGGGGCCGCTTGTGGCTAAATCAAAGGAATACATCCGTGCGCTCGATGATCTGGCTGCCGCTAAGGAGATGCTCTCCGATAACGATATGAAGGAATTCGCCCAGGAGGAGATAGCTTCGATAGAGGCGCGTATTCCCGCCTTGGAAGAAGACATCAAATTCATGCTCATCCCGGTTGATCCCGCCGACGAGAAAGACATCATCGTCGAGATCCGCGCCGGAGCAGGTGGCGACGAAGCCGCCATATTCGCCGGTGATCTCTATGCTATGTACACACGTTTCGCCGCCGAACAGGGATGGAAGTGTGAAACCATGGACGTGCATCCCTCTGAAGCAGGGGGCTATAAGGAAATCCAGTTCAAGGTACTCGGCGATAAAGTCTATTCGGTCATGAAATTCGAAAGCGGGGTTCATCGCGTCCAGCGTGTGCCCAAGACCGAAAGCCAGGGACGTATCCATACTTCCACGGCGACGGTCGCCGTTCTTCCCGAAGCCGATGAAGTCGAGGTCGATATCAATCAAAACGACCTGCGTATCGATGTGTATCGTGCGGGCGGCCCCGGCGGACAATGCGTCAATACGACCGACTCGGCGGTGCGTATCACCCATCTGCCTACGGGTTTGGTCGTTCAATCCCAGGATCAGAAATCACAGTTGCAGAACAAGATCGCCGCAATGAGCGTTCTGCGTGCCCGTCTTTACGAAAAGATGCTCGCCGAGCAGCAGGCGGCCGAAGGGGCGCAGCGGCGCAGCCAGATCGGTACCGGCGACCGCTCCGAGAAGATCCGTACGTACAACGGTCCCCAGGATCGCGTCACCGATCACCGCATCGGCTACAACGGTACGTATAACGGCATCCTGCTTGGTGCCGGGGGCAACGGCCTCGGCGAATTGATTACGGCTCTGCAAGCGGCCAGTCGCGCCCAGAAACTCGAATCCGCCCTCTAGGGATTGCGCACTCGTGACCGACGATATATGGACCATACGGGAAACCCTCGACTGGACCGAAGGGTATCTTGAGCGCAACGGGGACGAATCTCCCCGCCTGTCGGCACAGTGGCTTCTCAGCGAAGCCACCCATCTTTCCCGTATCGATCTCTACGTCAATTTCGATCGTCCCCTGTCGCGGGACGAACGCGATGTTCTCCGTGGTTGGGTGCGCCGTCGTGCTCAGGGCGAACCTCTGCAGCTGATCTGCGGGAAAGCTCCTTTCCGTTATCTTTCCCTGTCGGTGAGACAGGGTGTTTTGATCCCACGTCCGGAGACCGAGGTTCTCGTGAGTGAGGCGCTCGGCGAACTCGATCTTTCCACGACGGTTGACCATATGCTCTCCTCAGATGACGGGGAATTGCTGTCCCCCTCCGACCCCGAGATGCTCCGGGCTCTCGATCTTTGCACGGGTTCCGGCTGCATCGCCTGTGCGCTTGCATCCGAGTATCGTGCCATGGAGGTTCTCGCGCTCGACGTTTCGGACGAGGCATGTGCTTTGGCAAGCGAAAACGTCGTCGAACTCGGGCTGGATGAGCGGGTGAGCGTGGTGAAGAGCGATCTTTTCTCGGCGCTTGACGAAAGCGACGAAGGAACATTCGACCTCATCATATCCAACCCTCCCTACATCCCCCATGCCCTCGTCACAACCTTGGAAGCCGAAGTTCTTGATTTCGAACCCGCTCTCGCCCTCGATGGGGGAGACGATGGGCTGTCGTTTTTCAGGTGCATCATCGATAGGGCTCCACGATATCTGAAGCCCGATGGTGTTTTGGCGGTGGAACTTTTCGAAGAATCGCTCATCGAAGCTGCCGCCCTTGCCCGAAAAGCGGGATTCGATCGCGTCCGCATCGCATCCGATCTCGCCGGTCGCGATCGTGTTCTCATTGCCCGCATACCCTTTGAGGAGGAATACCATGGAAGCACCCCTGCGTAATCACATTGCCGAAGCGAAAGAGGCTCTGGTCTCGTTTCTTGGTGGAAGGAAGCCCGTTTGCGCTCTGATTCTGGGAAGCGGTCTCAATCCCTATGCCGACACCCTTGAGCAGACGCAGGTTCTTCCCTACGGCGAAGTTCCCCATTTGAAGGTGTCGACCGCCGAAGGGCATCGGGGTCGTTTCGTCCTCGGTCGAGTACCGGGAAGCGATGTCTGGGTGCTCTGCATGCAGGGGCGCCTTCACGGCTACGAAGGGAATACGGCTCAGGAGGTCGCCTTCCCCGTATGGGTCATGCAGGCTGCCGGCATCGATACCCTCATCACCACCAACGCCGCCGGTGCCATCAACCCTTCCTATCTGGTGGGTAGTTTCTGCGCGATGGTGGATCACATCAACTTCACCGGGCGCAACCCCATCGTCGGTTTGGAGCCTCACTATATGGCGGAGCGTTTCGTTCCCATGATGGATGCCTACGATTCGACTCTCCGTGCGTCTCTGATGCGCGTCGCCGCCGAAGAAGGGGTTCTGGTGCATGAGGGGGTATATCTGGGCCTCCTCGGCCCGAGCTTCGAAACCCCCGCCGAGATCCGCATGTTCGCACACTGGGGTGCCGACACGGTGGCCATGAGTTTGGTCGAAGAGGTCATCGCCGCACGGCATGTGGGTATGCGTGTCGTCGGTCTTTCACTCGTTTCCAATATGGCCTGTGGCGTGGAAGGGGGAGACCCCACTTCGGAAGAAGTCATGGAGGTCGCTCAAGGTGTCGAGGGGAATTTCGCCCGTCTCATGAACGCCTTCATTCTGCAGATGGACACGCCTGCGCACGTGTGATGGTTCGGATATCCCGAGGGAGCGTGTCGCCGGTGAAGAAAAACCCCGCAGCTACGAGTTGTCGGGCGTTTTCGGCATACATATCGGCCGACTCCCTGTTATAGGCGATCTCTTCGTCGCTTATCGTTCTTTTGACCTTGCCCGGCAGCCCCATGACCACCGAGTTGTCGGGGATCACAACCCCTTTGGAAATCACAGCCCCCGATCCTATGAGGCAGTTTTCTCCCACCACGGCACCGTCCATGACGATCGACCCCATTCCCACTATGCTGTTGTTTTTGACGGTGCAGGCGTGGACGATGGCTCCGTGTCCTATGGTTACGTTGTCGCCGATCATGCAGGGGAATCCCTCTTCGACATGGATGATGGCATTTTCCTGAACATTGGTGTTGCTGCCGATGACGACGCGATCGCGATCGGCACGAATGGCTACACCGGGGAACAGGGAGGAATATCGCCCTACGGAAACGCTTCCGATGACGGTGCAGTTGGGGGCGAGGTAGCATTCGGGGTGAAGACGGACGTCGTTGAGTTTCATGAATCGGACACTTCCTTTTTCGTGTTCGGGCCACTTCGGAAAAGTATAGCTTTCCCGAAGGAGGCCAAGCAAGGTCTTGCAGCTCCTCTCATTGTATCGATACCCAAGACAGACCATGGCGAATGTCAAGATTCCATACGGTCGTTTTTCGAGATATATTCCCCCCAAAAAGCGACGAATGACCATATGGATACTGCTGCCCCCCTTGGTTTTTGGAAAAACAAAAAAGTCCCCTCGGAGTTCAAAAGAAACAATTTTCCAATTCTTCGGAAGAAGGATAAAAAGAGGATAGGTTTCCTGTCTTATCCTTGTCGCGCCGATTCATCAGCGCCTTTGGTGGAGGGGCAGGTTCGATCCACGGAGGCGACGCGGAAGGGAGGGTGCACCAACGGTGTCGATTCGGGTCGGGAGCGTTTTTCTCCGCCGAGACGATTATTCCTGATCCGGATAAAGCGAACGGGCGAGTTTGATGAATTCGTTGACTATGTAGGGGTGCTTGACATCGGATCGATAGATCGTGAAAAGCTGCCGAAAAACAGAAGGCGCTTCGGCGATTTTGACGGTTCGTATCTCTTCGTCGTAGGAATTCAGCAGCCAGGAATGACAGGCGATGGCCATGATGTCGGGGTTGGCGGCCACGATGGAGGCGAGGGTTATCTCATCGGCGTAGTTGTAGTCGATGGAGAGGTTGTGATGTCCCACCAAATCGGTCAGCTCGGGACCGAGGGGACCTCTGAGGTCATAGGAGATCACATAGTGCCCACGCAAATCGTCAAGGGAAATCCATTCCCTGTCGCTGAAGGGATGAAGTCGATTGACTACCAGGGTCGCCTCCTGGGTCCAGCAGGGATGGAATACGAGGTCGGGATCGGGACCCATCGTTCCGGCGAAGGCAACATCGATCGTGGCGTTTTTGATCTTGCGCAGAAGGTCGGGTGTAGTGGATTGCTTGATGTTGATTTGGACGTCGCCGTGCATTTGGCGACGGAAGTCATAGATGAGCTGTGACCAGTCCGTGCTTTGCGCCGAATAGATGGTACCGATGTTGATGACGCGCTTGGTGTTACCCGATCGCTCCTTCATGAGATCGAGGCCTTTATCGAGGAAGCGAAGGGACGTGGAGACGTATTGATAGAACGCTCTTCCGTCATCGGTAAGTTCTACCGAACCCTTTTTCCTCACGAACAGGGGAACGGCGAGTTCTTTCTCCAAGCCACTGATGGCAAGCGAGAGCGTGGGTTGCGATACGGAGACGGCCTGGGCGGTTTTCTGATAGTTCTTCGTCTCCGCCAGGGTTTTGAAATAGTAAAGGTGAGAGAGGTTCATAGCGACTCCTTACTTTTCAGGAAGTGTAACAAGGGACGCGCGAAAATTGTGCAGGAATCAGGAAGTGTCAAATTTTTAAGGGAAGGAATCAAGGATGTCGGAAAGAGAATTCGAATTCATAAAAACCGAGGATAGGGAGGGCATCTTCATCATAACCCTCGATCGTCCTCAGGCACGTAATGCCATCAATTCGGCGATGTGGGCGGAATTGTGCGACGCATTCTTCCATTTCGACCGTAGCGATGATCTGTCCGTCGCCATCATCACTAACACCGGGAAAGTGTTTTGCGCCGGAGCCGATCTCAAGGAATACAACACCCATACCCTCAATCCTCCCGTCGGGAGGGAGAGTTGGGGTACGGGCGGCATGACGCGGCGTTATTGGGATAAGCCCATCATTCTCGCCGCCAACGGTAAGGTGGTCGGGGGAGGTGCCGAGATGCTTCTCGCAAGCGATCTGGCTCTTCTTTCAAGCGATGGGTCCGTTTCCTTTCCCGAAGTGAAGAACGCTCTGTTTCCCGGCGGAGGTGGCGCTCCGTTGCGTATCGGGCGCTCCATTCATCTCAAGCATGCCGTCGAACTGTTGCTGACGGGTAAGCCCATCGATGCCGACACGGCGCTCGCCTGGGGGCTCGTCAACCATGTCGTCGCCGAAGAGGATCTGCTCGATGCCGCTATGGACCTCGCTCGTTCCATCATGGATAACGGGCCGCTTGCCGTTCGTATGACCAAGCGTGCGATCTATGACTGTATGGATAAGAGCTTTCTTTCCGAGTCAAGTGGATGGCGCATGATGGAAGAGCTGAACGAGCGTGCGAAAGCTTCGGCCGATGCTCAGGAAGGAACGACCGCGTTCAAGGAAAAGCGCAAGCCTGTCTGGAGCGGCAGATAGAAAACGGTGATGGGGACACGACACAAGGAGGGGTTATGAAAGGATTAGAGGGTGTGAAGGTCATCGAACTGACCGGTTATGTTGCGGCACCCGCCAGCTTGAGGGTGTTGGGGGAAATGGGCGCGACGATTTACAAGATAGAGCCTTTTACGGGGGATGAGTATCGAACGAATGGTCCGGCTTTCGGTATGCAGAAAACCGACATCGACGACCCCGCGTTCGATCTCGCGTCGCTCAATAAGAACTTCCTCAGCATCAATCTGAAGGATCCCGATGGGATGGTTCTTCTCGATCGTCTGCTTTCGGATGCCGACATCATGGTCACGAGTTTTCGCGACGGTGCGCTTCGGAAGCTGAAGCTCGATTACGAATCGGTACACGAGCGTCATCCCCATATCGTATGGGGGCAGGTGCGGGGCTATGGCGAATACGGCCCGGAAAGGGATACGAAGGGTTTCGACACCACTTCCTATGCCGCCCGTGGCGGCTATTTCGCCTCTCTGCCGCAGGCCGACGAGCATTACCAGCCCATCAACTGGCCACCGGCGATAGGGGACTGGAACGCCTCGATAGCCTTGACGGCCGGTCTGCTCGGCGCTCTGGTGCGCAAGGAGCGCAGCGGAGTGGGGGACAAGGTCACGGTCAATCTCTACCATTGTGCCCTATGGACCATGCAGGTCATGTTGGCCGCTTCCCAATTCGGTGATGTATGGCCGAAGTCCCGATACAACGCGACGTGTCCGACGAACAACACCTACTGTTCGAAAGATGGTATCTGGTTCATCATCTGCTTCGGATCCTATGACATCTATTTCGAACATGTCATGACTTCCATCGGTCTCACCTCCCTGCTTGGTGATGAACGCTATACCACCTCCGATGCGATCAATGATGGAGGTGGCGGTAATACCGAGGTCATCAAGATGATGGAACAGCAGTTCCTCACGCAGCCGTGGGACCATTGGGAGGCGATATTCAAAGAAGCGGAGATACCCTATCAGCGTCTCTATAAAAGCGCCGACATTCTTGCCGACGAGGAGGCCTACGCCAATGACATCCTCCGTCCGCTGTCCTATGACGCATTCGGGGACAAGGTGCTGACCACCTCTCCCATACGGTTCGGTAGTTTGGGGGATCCGGTGCTCTACAAAAGCAAACCGGTCGGCTATGATACGGCGCGCATCATGAGCGAATATGGGTATTCCCAAGACGACATCGATCGCCTAAACGGTCAGGCCATCTCCTGTTACTCCGGACAGCCGCTGCCTGATTCCGTCTTCGAGCCCAGTTACGGCCCGCATTCTCCGCGCTAGGGAGCATCCGTGTCGGGGAGGGTTGCATTGTCGGTGTACTCCCCGGCACGATGTGTCACGCAGAAGGGAAGTAATTCCGCTTTCCCGTAAGATTTCGTATCATACTCCAGATTTTTCTGGTATTGCGTTCATGTCGCGCTATAATAGCTTCACTTGAAAAGCTTTGACGAGGAAAAGTAGGGACGAATCCATCCCCCAGAGAGTTGGCGTTTGCTGGAAGCCAACGGTGGACGGTCCGAAAGCCACCTTCGAGCTGTTCGATCTGAACTTCAGGTAACCATCTCGGACGATCTCCGAGTGTCTGTCTGATCAGTAGGTTGAATCGGTGACTCCCGTGATCGGTCGCGGTGGCATTGGCTACCCTTTTGACGAAGTCCTGATACAGCTTACTGTACGGGATTTTTTTTATTGCATCCGATGCAGAAAGGGAGCAGGTATGCACATGAGAAGCGACTCGATCAAAAAAGGTCTCGCGCGTGCGCCGCACAGAAGCCTTCTTAAGGCTGACGGGTTCACCGATGAGGAATTGGAACGGCCCCTCGTTGCCGTCGTTTCCTCGCAAAACGAGATCATTCCCGGCCACATCCATCTCCAGACCATTGCCGACGCGGTCAAAGCGGGCGTTCGCATGGCCGGAGGTACGCCCGTCCAGATGACCACCATCGGCGTGTGTGATGGTATCGCCATGAATCATGAGGGTATGCGCTACTCGCTCACCAGTCGCGAAGTCATCGCCGATTCGGTGGAGTGCGCCGTTCAGGGTCATCAGTTCGATGCTATGGTTCTCATTCCCTCATGTGACAAGATCGTGCCGGGCATGCTGCTCGCCGCCTGTCGCCTCAACATTCCCACCGTTCTCGTTTCCGGTGGTCCCATGCTCGCGGGGCGGGATAAGTGCGGAAACCAGACCGACCTCAACACGCTTTTCGATGCGGTCGGTCAGGTGACCAACGGCACGATGACCGAAGAGGAATGTAAGTGGTTCGAAGAGAGCGCCTGCCCGACATGCGGCAGCTGTTCGGGTATGTTCACCGCGAACTCCATATGCTGTCTTTCCGAAGGTTTAGGTATCGCCCTTCCCGGTAACGGCACCGTTCCCGCCGTTTATTCCGAGCGCATCCGTTTGGCCAAACATGCCGGCATGAAGATCATGGAACTGATCGAGAAAGACATCAAGGCTCTCGATATCATCACGGAGGCGGCCATCCATAACGGTATGGCTCTCGATATGGCTTTCGGCGGCTCCACCAATACCATGCTGCATCTCACCGCCATCGCCCATGCCGCCGGGTGTCCCATTACCATGGATGATTGGGATGAAGTCTGTTCGCGTATTCCCAATATCACCCGAATCGCGCCGGCCGGTCCGCTTCACATCCAAGATCTCAACGATGTCGGTGGCGTCAGTGCCATCGTCGGCGAACTGGGTCGTCACGGTCTTTTGGACCTGTCCGCCCTCACCTGTCATGGAACGATGGCCGAATGGGTCGAGTGTTGTCCCGATGTCGATGGGCAGGTCGTTCGTCGTGTCGAAGACGCCTACTCTCCCGTCGGTGGCCTGAGAGTCATGCGTGGCAACATCGCTCCCGATTGCGGTGTCGTCAAGCAAAGTGCCGTGGCAGACGATATGCGCCAGCACCGCGGTCCCGCCCGCGTCTTCTCCAGTGAAGAGGAAGCGTGCGAGGCTATCTTCGGAGGCCAGATTCGTGAAGGCGATGTTATCGTCATCCGTTACGAAGGTCCTGCCGGTGGTCCCGGAATGCGTGAGATGCTCACGCCCACTTCGGCTATCTGCGGTATGGGTCTCGATAAAAGCGTCGCTCTCATCACCGATGGTCGTTTTTCGGGAGCGACGAAGGGTCCCGCCATCGGTCATGTGAGCCCCGAGGCGTATGCCGGTGGCCCCATCGCCTTGGTCGAAGAAGGGGATATCATCTCCATCGATATCGATGCGGGAATCATGCAGCTCGAAGTGTCCGATGAAGAATTGGCCCAGCGCCGTGCTTCTTGGAGCGCGCCTGAGCCCAAGTATGAGACCGGCGTGTTGGCTCGCTATGCCAAACTTGTTTCCAGCGCTGATAAGGGGGCGTATTTTGGATGATAATCGATAAGGATTACGAAGAAAAAGAGGGATTGGGTCCCCATACGGAAAAACAGGGTCAGACGATGACCGGCGCTCAGGCCATCATCGCCTCCTTGGAAGCCGAAGGGGTGGATACGGTGTTCGGGTATCCCGGAGGCCAGGCGATCAAGATCTACGATGCCCTCTACGACTCCAAGAAAATCAAGCACATCCTGGCTCGCCACGAGCAAGGTGCCACCCATGAAGCCGACGGTTACGCCCGTGCGACGGGTAAGACCGGCGTCGTTATCGTGACCAGTGGTCCCGGTGCCACCAATACGGTTACCGGTATCGCCACCGCCTACATGGATAGCGTTCCCATGGTGGTCATCACCGGCCAGGTTCCCCGCAGCGTCATCGGCACCGACGCCTTTCAGGAATCCGACATCGTCGGCATCACCATGCCCATCGTCAAGCACAGCTATCTGCTGCAGAGTTGCGAGGATATGACCAAGACGTTCCGTGAGGCGTTCTACATCGCCAATTCGGGGCGCCCCGGTCCGGTGCTCATCGATATTCCTTCCGATTTGGCGGGTGCCGAAATGGTGTTCGAATATCCCGAGGATATCCGTATTCCCTCCTATCGTCCCACGGTGAAGGGCAATACGCGCCAGATACGCCAGGCGGTCGACATGATCAAGGCCTCGAAGCGCCCCATACTCTATGTGGGTGGCGGTATCATCGCCTCTCATTCCGAAAAGGAACTGCTCAAGGTCGCGGAAACCCTTCAGATCCCGGTGGTCACCACGCTGATGGGCAAGGGGGCCTTCCCGGCTTCCCATCCTTTGAACCTCGGCCACGTGGGAATGCACGGGTCGAAATATGCCAACTATGCCGTTACCAATGCCGATCTGCTCTTCGCCGTCGGTGCGCGTTTCTCCGATCGCGTAACGGGTCGTCTTGCGGATTTCGCACCCCACGCGAAGGTCATCCACGTCGATGTCGATCCCGCTGAGATCGGAAAGAACCGTCTTCCCCAGATCCCCATCGTCGGTGACGCCAAGATCGTTTTGATGGGAGTGGAGGAGCAGCTTGCCAAAGAGGAGCCCTCCACCGTCACGGGTCCGTGGCTCGCTCAGATCGAAGAATGGCGCAAAGCCCATCCGTTCTACAGTCCCGGTCTGGCGACTCCTGCAGGCACCATCTCCCCGGAAGGTGCGCTCGATCTGCTTTCCGATCTTCTCGATCCCGCACGCTCCATCGTCACCACTGAAGTGGGTCAACATCAGATGTGGGCCGCTCAGCATGTGGATCGCGATGTTCCCCGAACGTTTCTCACCAGTGGTGGTTTGGGAACGATGGGATTCGGCTTCCCGGCTGCGATCGGAGCGAAGGTGGGCTATCCCGAAAAGGAGGTGGTCTGCGTCGCCGGTGACGGATCGTTCCAGATGAATGTTCAGGAAATGGCGACTGCGGCCATCAACGGTATCAACGTCAAGGTGTTGTTGATGAACAACTCGGCGCTGGGAATGGTCCATCAGTGGCAAGGTCTGTTCTATGGTGAGCGCTACAGTGAAACGGTGCTGCCCGACAGCCCCGATTTCGTGAAGCTTTCGCAAGCCTACGGCTGGAGTGCCGAGCGGGTCGATAAGCCCGAGGAACTCGAGGCGGCCATGAAGCGCCTGATCGCCGCCGAGGGTCCCGCATTGCTCGATATGCGCTTCGATCGTTCGGAAAACGTTTTCCCGATGGTTGCTCCGGGGGCTCCCCTCGATGACATCATCGGAGCGATAAACGTCGGTCCCATTTCGGAAATGATCGACGAACATGAAGGGGGTCGATAGTCATGAGGCATATTCTCTCCGTGCTCGTTGAGAACAAATCCGGTGTCCTGAGCCGCGTGGCGGGTCTTATCTCGCGTCGAGGTTTCAACATCGAATCCCTTTCGGTCGGCCCGACCGAAGATCCGACGCTTTCTCGTCTCACGATCGTCATGGTCGCCGATGATGTCGCCTATGAGCAGATCACCAAGCAGCTTCACAAACTCATCAGCGTTCATAAGATCACCGACCTCACCGACGAGGCGGCCATCGAACGCGAACTGGTGTTGTTCAAGGTGCATGCCACGCCCGACAAGCGCAGCGAGATCATCGAGATCGCCAATGTTTTTCGTGCGAAAATCGTCGATGTGGGCAAGACTTCTCTTACCATTGAGGCCACAGGTACCGAATCGAAGCTACAGGGTATCGAAGACCTTCTCCGTGCATACGGTATAAAGGAAATCATCAGAACGGGTGTCATCGCCATGTCGCGTGGCCCCAAGGTCAGCTAGTGCATCACCACTGAATAATCGGGTGGTTTTCCACCGATTAGATAATGAAAGTGACCATCAGTCATAAGCAGAAGGGAAGAAAACATGGCTGTAACAATTTATTACGAACAGGATGTCGATCCGAAGATCATCCAGGAACGCAAGATAGCCGTTATCGGCTACGGTTCGCAGGGTCATGCCCATGCGCTCAATCTGAAGGATTCGGGTTGTGACGTGCGTGTCGGTCTTCGCGAAGGTTCTTCCTCGTGGGCAAAGGCCGAAGAGGCCGGCTTGAAGGTCTGCACCATCGATCAGGCTGCCGAAGAAGCGGACCTCATCATGATGCTGGTCCCCGATGAGATTCAGGCGAAAACCTATGAAGAGCACATCGCCTCCCATCTCAAAGAGGGCGACGCGCTTGCTTTCGCTCACGGCTTCAATATCCATTTCGGTTACATCAAGGCTCCCGAATTCGTCGATGTCATCATGATCGCCCCCAAGGGCCCCGGTCATATCGTGCGTCGTCAGTATACCGAAGGCTCCGGTGTTCCCGATCTGGCATGTGTCTATCAGGACTTCACCGGTCATGCTTGGGACCTCGCCCTGTCCTACGCTTGGGGTGTCGGCGGTGCCCGTTCCGGCATCATCAAGGCAACCTTCAAGGAAGAGACCGAAGAGGATCTCTTCGGTGAACAGGCGGTTCTTTGTGGCGGTCTCGTCGAGATGGTCAAGGCCGGATTCGAGACCCTGACCGAGGCGGGTTATCCTCCCGAGCTCGCGTACTTCGAGGTCTATCATGAGATGAAGATGATCGTCGACCTCATGTACGAAAGCGGCATCAACTTCATGAACTACTCCATCTCCAATACCGCTGAATACGGCGAGTACTATGCCGGCCCCAAGGTCATCAACGCCGAATCCCGCGAAGCCATGAAACTCATCCTGAAGCGTATTCAGGACGGTTCCTTCGCCAAGGACTTCATGGACGATTGCGCCAACGACCACAAGTGGTTGCTCGAGCAGCGTGCCGCCATCAACGAGCATGAGATCGAGAAGACGGGCGAAAAGATCCGCTCCATGTTCTCATGGATCAAGAAATAGGGTTTTCTGCACGTCGAACGGCAGACTAATCCACCGACCTTCAGAGACCCTTGGACACGCAAGGGTCTCTGTTATTATGGGGGTCGTGATAACTGACGGTGAAAAACGTTGAACGATGGTCTTCGGCCGGTATGGGTGTGCGGCCGTCGGGTAAGGAGAACGTATTCATGGGTAGGGTATACAATTTTTCGGCCGGTCCTGCGGTTTTGCCGGAAGAGGTATTGCGCGAAGCAGCAGATGAGATGCTCGATTACCGCGGGTGCGGTATGTCGGTCATGGAGATGAGTCATCGCTCCAAAACCTTTGCCGAAATCATCGAAACGGCAGAGGCCGACCTTCGTGATCTGATCGGCATTCCCGACACGTATAAGGTTCTGTTCCTGCAGGGAGGCGCTTCGCAGCAGTTTGCCGCAGTGCCTTTGAACCTTATGAGAAACGGCATTGCCGACTATATCATCACGGGAGCCTGGGCCAAGAAGGCTTGGAAGGAAGCGCAGCTCTTCGGGGATGCGCGGGCTATCGCCTCCAGCGAGGATGAAACCTTCTCCTTCATTCCCGACTGTTCCGATCTTCCCATCTCAGCAGACGCCGACTACGTCTACATCTGCGAGAACAATACCATCTACGGAACGAAGTTCCACACGCTTCCCAACACCAAGGGCAAAGATCTCGTTTCCGATGTCTCCTCCTGTTTCCTTTCAGAGCCGGTGGATATCACCCGTTACGGGGTCATGTACGGAGGCGTTCAGAAGAACATCGGCCCCGCCGGTGTGGTGATTTCCATCATCCGCGAGGATTTGATCCGCGATGACGTCATGGCGGGTACTCCCACCATGCTCAAATGGAAGACCCAAGCCGATGCCGATTCTCTCTACAACACTCCTCCCGCTTACGGTATCTACATCTGCGGCAAGGTGTTCAAATGGATCAAGGAGCAGGGCGGTCTCGAAGCCATGGGTCAGCGCAATGCCGAAAAGGCGGCGATCCTCTATGATTTCCTCGATCAAAGCGACCTGTTCAGGGGTACGGTGCGCAAGCAGGATCGTTCCCTCATGAACGTTCCCTTCGTCACCGGTGATGCCGATCTCGATGCTCTCTTCGTCGCCGAGGCGAAGAAGGAGGGGCTCGAAAGCCTCAAAGGTCATCGAAGTGTTGGGGGTATGCGGGCGAGCATCTACAACGCCATGCCGAAAGCAGGTGTCGAGCGTCTCGTCGATTTCATGAAGGCTTTCGAGAGGGCCCATTCATAAACCCTTCGGATGCCTGATCGGATGCGGGAGGATACTCCGAGGGCACCGCGATGGAGCGGATGCGAGTATTCCGCCATCCGATAACGTGCGATATACGGCTGCGTGCAGCGAAAGGATAGGTAGGCGAAGTTATGGCTAAAAAAGTGTTGGTGACCGAAAAGCTCGCGGATGCGGGACTGGAGATCCTTCGTGATAAAGGGTACGAAGTCGATATTCTGCTCGACCTCGATCAGGAAGGCCTCATCGCCGCGATCCCTTCCTACGATGCGCTGATCGTGCGTTCCGCCACGAAAGTGAGTGCGGATGTCATCGCGGCGGCGACGCACCTCAAGATAATCGGTCGCGCCGGTGTCGGGGTCGACAACGTCGATGTCGATGCTGCAACCGAGCAGGGTATCGTCGTATGTAATGCCCCCACGTCCAATATCATCTCCGCAGCCGAGCAGACCATGGCTCTCCTGTTAGCTTCGGCTCGCAATATCGCCGCTGCGGACAGGTCGATGAAGGAAGGCAAGTGGGAACGGGCCGACTTCACCGGAGTCGAGCTTTACAACAAGACGCTTGCCATATTCGGTCTTGGACGCATCGGTGGGCTGGTGGCCAAACGCGCCCGTTCCTTCGGAATGAATCTGGTGGGATACGACCCCTACTGTTCTTCTGAAAGGGCGGAATCTTTAGGGGTGAAACTCTATGATACCGTCGAGGAGATAGTTCCTCTGGCGGATTTCATCACGGTTCATCTTCCCAAAACCGATGAGACCATCGGCATGTTCGGTCCTGAAGAATATGCGGCCATGAAAGATGGTGTCATCCTGGTCAACGTTGCCCGTGGTGGAATATACAACGTGAAATCTCTGGCCGACTTCGTGGCGGCGGGCAAGATCGCAGCCTGCGGTATCGATGTATGGGAGAGCGAGCCCTGCACCGATAGCCCGCTTCATTGTTTCGATAACGCCACACTCACGCCGCATCTCGGCGCTTCGACCAAGGAAGCCCAGCTACGTGCCGGTGTCCAGATCGCCGAATTCGTGGCTGCCGGTCTTGACGGGTCCATCGTGCCTACCGCGGTCAACATGGCTCCCGTTCCCCCCGAAGTCATGGATCTCGTCGGACCTTATGTTCCCGCATGTCAGCTGATGGGATCCATCCTTTCTCAGCTTTCCTATGGCGATATTCCTTCGACCCTCAAGATAACCGCCGCCGGCTCTTTGGCCGGATCGGATCTGGGTATTTTGTGCGCTGGTGCCCTCGACGGTTTTCTTTCCTACCGGAAACGCACCACGGTCACGCCGGTCAACGCCGACGCCGTTGCCCAACGTCACGGCATCAAGATGGAAACCACCTCCGATGTCGATGCGCAGGAGTACGCTTCCACCATCGCCCTGACCGCTGACGGACGGGAGATCGTTTGCACGTTGGCGGGTATCGCCCAGAATCCCCGTATCGTTTCGTTCCTGGGGTATCAATGCGACATCACCCCGAGCAAGCACGTCCTCATATTCGAATACGCCGATCAGCCCGGTCGCGTCGGGGCCATCGGTTCCGTTCTCGGTGAGGCGGGGGTCAATATCTCCACAATGCAGATATGCAAAAAAGATGATGAAGGCTGCGCTCTCATGATCATGAACGTCGACGACGATCTTTCCGATGAGATGCTCGATGAACTGCGCTCCCGGATTGATTTCCGCAATCTTTGGTCCATCAAGCTCTAGTCGCCATCACCTATCATCCGTCACCTTTCGGCTCGCCTATCATTCAGGCGGGCCTTTTCTATTGTGTAGCGGAAAGATATTTGGTATCTTATCAGTATTCATTATCATTAAGTTTTGTTCTAAGGAGGAGAGATAGATGTCCACCAGCACCCGTTGCGCAACGCGCAACACCGTCCAGCGCACGCTCGTTCTCGATGCGGTTAAGAATCTCTCCAACCACCCCAGCGCCAACGAGGTGTTCGACTCCATCAAGCGGGACTATCCCGGAATTTCGCGGGCCACGGTGTATCGCAATCTGCACCTTCTCGTTGACAAGGGAGCCATTCGCCGCGTTCAGATTCCGGGTGACATCGATCGCTACGATCATACGATCGCGCCCCATTATCACGTGACGTGTCGTAAGTGCGGGCGTGTCGATGACGTATTTCTCGATGACACCGCCCTTCATTTTGATATTCTCGAATCCGAGGGCTTCGCCATAGAGGGCTATACATTATCCTTCGAAGGTCTGTGCGCTCAGTGCCGAAACGCCCACTGACGGCATCGGTTTCCCCTTCGTTCGGGGGAGGGGAAGCACGTTTGCGGATCCTTTTCGCAAGAAGTCCGATTTCCTCAAAAGTTATACCTATGGCATACGGAGCGTATGGTATACTCAAACGGTCTGTCTAGCGACAGATATGTTAGTGTAGGCCCCCGAGACATGTTTTGTTGTTAGTGCGCGATGTTTTCGAGTACGACATACATGGTAGATGTAGCTGCAATCATGACGAAGGGTCCCCGAAAAGTTTGAAAGGGGTCCGTTTTGACCGAAATTAAAAACACGTCCGTTATCGAATTCGAGGACATTTCCGATGAGGAAATGAACCAGATGATCGATGGCACCCTGACCGATTTCGACGAGGGCGATCTCATCGATGGTACGGTTGTCAAGATCGAGCATGATGAAGTGCTCGTCGACATCGGATTCAAAAGCGAAGGTGTTATTCCCGCACGTGAGCTTTCCATCCGTAAAGATGCCGATCCTTCCGAGGTCGTCAATTTAGGTGACAAGCTCGAAGCTCTGGTTCTTCAGAAGGAGGACAAGGACGGTCGTCTGATTCTTTCCAAGAAGCGCGCCGAATACGAGCGTGCGTGGATCCAGGTCGAAGATAAGTTCAAGGCCGGGGAAATCGTCACCGGTGAAGTTATCGAAGTCGTCAAGGGCGGCTTGATCCTCGATATCGGTTTGCGTGGCTTCCTGCCTGCTTCCTTGGTCGATCTTCGTCGCGTCAAGGATCTCACCGCATATCTCGGAACCGAAATCGAAGCTCGCGTCATCGAGATGGATCGCAACCGCAACAACGTCGTTCTCTCCCGTCGTGTCCTTCTCGAGGAAGGCCGCAAGAACGAGCGCGCCGAAATTCTGGAGAAGCTTTCCAAGGGTATGCGCCTCAAGGGTACCGTTTCCTCCATCGTCGACTTCGGCGCTTTCGTCGACCTCGGTGGTATCGACGGTCTCATCCACATCTCCGAACTCTCCTGGAGCCACGTCAACCATCCTTCCGAGGTTGTCAAGGTCGGCGAAGAGGTCGAGGTCGAGGTTCTCGACGTCGATCTGCAGCGTGAGCGTATCTCTTTGGGTCTCAAGCAGACCACCGAAGATCCCTGGACCAAGCTCGTCGAAACCTATCCGGTCGGCACCATCGTCGACGGTAAGGTCACCAAGATCGTTCCCTTCGGTGCTTTCATCGAACTGGGCGACAACGTCGAAGGTCTCGTTCACATCTCCGAGATGGCGCTCAAACACATCGATTCGCCTGCACAGGTCGTCCATGTCGACGATCAGGTGAAGATCAAGGTTATGGACGTCAACGTAGAGCGTCGTCGTATCTCCTTGTCCATGAAGGCCGCTGCGGAAGAACTCGGTATCGAGATCACCGTTGAAGAGCCTGAGCCCAAGCCCGAAGAAGAGGCGCAAGAAGAAATCGTTGCCGAATAAGCAATCGAGCATAGTATTAGGTTTGAGCGGCGGGGTCGATAGTGCGACCTCCGCCGCTCTTCTTATTGCCCAAGGGTATCGCGTCATTGGTGTGACCTGCCGTTTCGTCGATGACGAAGCAAGTGCGGATGCCGTGAAAAACGCCGAAATGGTCTGTCGCCATCTGGGGATCGACCATTTCGTCTACGATGCCCGTGCTCTTTTCGAAGCGCAGGTAATCAACCCCTTCTGTCGTTTATGCGCACAAGGTATGACGCCGAGTCCCTGCGTGTTCTGTAACCGCAACTGCAAAATACCCGTCCTTCTCAAGGCGGCCGACGATCTGGGATGCGAAAAAGTTGCCACAGGTCATTACGCTCGGGTGGTCGAACTGGTCGATCAAGGTCGTTTTACGCTCAAGGTGGCACTCGATCACAACAAAGATCAGAGCTACATGCTTTCCCTGCTCGATCAGGATCAGCTCTCCCGTCTTGTGCTGCCGTTGGGAGGCTACACCAAACAGGAGGTGCGTTCGCACGCCGCTTCCTTGGGTATTCCCGTTGCGACCCGCCCCGAAAGTCAGGATCTCTGCTTCGTTCCCGGCGATTATCGTGATTTCCTGCTCGCCCAGGGTATCCCCGACGATCCCGGTCCCATTGTTCTGCACTCCGGCAAGGTGGTTGGGGAGCACAAGGGCCTTCACCACTACACCTTAGGTCAGCGCAAGGGTTTGGGGGTCGCTCTCGGTCGGCCCTGTTTCGTCGTGGAAAAGCGCACGGACGACAATACGTTGGTGGTGGGGTTCGAAGAGGAATCCCTCATTGATTCCGTCGAGGTGGATCAGTTGAATTGGATGGCCTTCGACTCTTGTGAAAAACCCTTTGAATGCAGCGTTAAAATCCGTTATCGCTCCAAGGCGGTTCCCTGTACCGTTACTCCGTTGGGGCAAAAGCGGGTGAGGGTTACCTTCTTGAATAACCAGTCTCTGACGGCACCGGGACAATATGCCGTTTTCTATCAGGGCGACTTGCTCTGTGGGGGAGGGGTTATCTCCTCAGTGCGGTTCGCGCAGACGCTCTAACGGTTGCCGGCTCCACTGAATTCCTTTGTTTTCCCTTATGGTGCCGGGGCGGATCCTTTGATAGGGATACCCGTGAAACAGGACATTCATGATTACCGATCGTTCTCCAATCCCTGATGCGCTTTTGATGCACAGAGTGGTGTAGGGTGTCTTGCTGATCGAGGATTCGCAGGTCTTACTTGGAGGCGTGCGAGTTCGTTGGAACCGAGAGCGAAGGAAAAGGCACCATGAACGATTACCGCACCAGTGTGATGGATGGTAGGGCAGACTCACCCCTGCTGAATACCATCTTCGGGGGGGGGGCATCTTTCTAAAGCCTTCCGTATAGTACTGGCACTCATACTGGTAGTAACCCTTATTCCCCTCGTATCATCTCCCTCCACCCAAGCAGCCTATGCCGCCGATGCACCTTCTTTCAACGATGTATCAATCTATCAGGGTGCAAAACTCTCCCTCAACAACAAAACAGCCACAGCCGTAAACGACAGTGGCACACTCATGGCCGACACCACCAGCAGTGTGGTCAATGCGAGTGGTATCACTTCGGAGAGAAACTCCTTCACCACCAACCAATACGGAAGTGATGCAGTAAAAGGAATACTCTCCAACGTGAGTATCCCTTCCGTATCCGATCTCATCTCATGGAGAAGCGTACTTCCCTCCAGTGACAAAGCCTACTGGTTAAGCGATTCAGGATCATCCAATTCGCTGTCTTGGCAAGCCTATGCCAACACCAACAACACCACCTCATCCAATGATCTAAGAGTATCGGGAGAACTCAACGGCTCCCAATATGATGACACTCTTGTAGCAAAAGGACCCTACGCATGGTCACAGAACTACAACTTGAATAACTACACGGCAAGTGCCGGAGGTAGCTGGGACTTGGATCGTGCTACCACCGTTTGCCTCGATGAGTATAGAACCTCTGCTCAGTTCATTAACAATGGAGATACCTTCTACAACAACTTCAACCTTAAAAGCTCAGGAGTCGATGCAGGAGGACGCCCCTATGCCTCAACCACCATCAGAAACATGTACCTCGATGGTGGTAATAGAATCTTTGCCTACGTTAAGAACAACCGTATCGTTCAAGCAAAGCCGGGAGATGTCATCCCTGCCGGTACGGTATGCATGTATTGCTTTCAGTTCTGGCAACACCAACTGGTAGATCCGAGTAACTTCGCTGCCTCTTCCTCGTCATGGATAGGCTTTGCTCGAGCATCTTCTACCATCACGGTACAAGGCTACATAGAAACACGAAGCGTCTATGGCTTGTCTAAGTTTTATGCGAAAGATACTCCCATCATCGGCTCTACCCTCACAGCAGGCTCTTACGGTGTACGTCCCTCTATGGATATCGATACGTCTAAGATCGCATTCCTAAGAGAGTCTACCAGTGGCACCAGCTTGACCACGGTGAACACTCTCACCGACGGCAATCCCACATCCACTGCCTGTAATGGTTCTACCTACAAGGCCGTGGTTAAAGACACCGATACCACTATCTCAGCAGCACTCGCTAATGCCGTTACCGATAAAGGTGCTGTCACCGTTAGTGGTTCTACCGTCAAAGTCCCTTGGGGAGCAACGAAGATCACCATCCCCGTTACCTCTACCAATGCAAATTATCTCTCGGCACTTGTGGACACAGCAAACGAGTCTACTCTCTATGGTGAAGTAGCTGAGGCAGGTAGTGATTCGGTCACGCTCGATGTCACCAACTTGGTGAACAACAAACTGGCGGGCAGCAAAGCCGAAGTATCTCTCTACTCGGAACAAGCTAACGCACAAGGTACCTCTGACACCATCAGCTCTAAGCCCATCTCCTTTACCCTACAGGTGGACTACGGAACAGAACACACCCTCACCTATGATGCAGCAGGAGGCACAGGTGCTACCTTACCTTCTGCTAAGACTTACAAAGCAGGCACTACCATCACTTCGTTCGATGGCTCTACTCTTGTTAACGAGGGCAATACTTTCTCTTGTTGGAAGGCAATATGGACCAATGAAGACAAAACAGACCATGTTGCTTTCATCAAGGCGGGAGAACCCTTTACCATTCCCGATGCCGATGTAACGTTAACCGCCCTCTACGGTGGCATCGACATAGCCAAGGAAACCTCAACCGATGGTACCTATACCTACACCATCACCTTCAACACCGATGGTGGTGTCTTTACCGATGGGTCTACTACCAAGTCCCAAAAACTTGGAATGACCGACACCATCTCCAACCCCGGTAACCCTAAGAAATCAGGATGGGGCTTCGATGGTTGGAAACTCACCGAAGGCACCGGAGCTGAAAACCCCATAGGCTCCAACCCTACCGGTAATGCCGTCTATACCGCCCAATGGAAAGAAGCCTACACCATCACCTGGGATGCAGGAGCAGGAACATTCAGTGATGGCTCCGTCACTAAGACCGAACAGGTAACCCCGGGAGACAAAGCCCTTGGTGTGGGAGAGCCCACCCGTAGTGACGACTGGGTATTCACCGGTTGGAAAGATACATCGGGCACCACCATCACTCCCGGCACCACCGTTCCTGCTGATGACGCTACCTACACCGCACAATGGGAAGAGGTGAAAGGCTTCTGGTTAGCCCCTGCGGGAGCAAGCAATCCCACGCAAGGTATCGTCCAAACCAACTCCCAGATCAAAGCAGCCGCCACCGACATCGCTTCCAAGGGAACCAGCTCAACCTACTACTCCACCTACAGAACCTACATGACCAACGACACCTACCATCTCTATACCATGCTTACTGACGGAACCTATCTCGAAGCCCGTATCGTACAAGTAGGACCACATGACTCTGATGGCTCCGGTCTCACCTTCCAAGCCGTTCACTCACTACCTATGGCTTACCAGATGAACACAAGCGACTCCAATTCCGGTGGTTGGGCCCAGATGTCCCTGCGCACCAGCATGAACAGTGGTACCATCTACAACCTCTTCGACACCAACTTCACCTCTCAGTTGAAATCGGTGACCAAGGTAAGTGCTATCGGTGGCGCTTCCACCTCCACCACCACAACCTCCGACAAGCTCTGGATCATGTCCTATAGTGAGTTGACGGGACAGACGACTCTAGAGTACAAGACTCAATCTGAGGGCTCCCAGTACGCCTACTGGATCGGTAAAAGTGCGAGTGATGATACTGCTTTAGGCAGAACCCGTGCCGGTGGTGGGCCCTCGGGAATTTTCTCTGCGGGCGAATGGTGGGAGCGTTCGACTGAGCCGGGTGGCACCACGACCTTCATGAACGTGCGTAAGGGCGAAGGTTTGACCTACTATCGGATTGCCTACCGTGCTCTAGCCGTTATCCCCTGCTTCTCGTTCTGATTTCGCATCTGCGGGGGCTTGTCCCCCGCGCAAAGCTCAACCGATCCCCTCCATCGCTTTTGGTGGTGGAGGGGAGGGGCGGACATGATGCCTCTGGACCTTGCATACGCCTTTGTCGCAAACGCATGACCGTCATCGAAAGCCGGGCGGGAGGTTCGAAGGGGAAAAGTCCCTCCTTCCCAAAGTGGTGAGTTTTGTTACTATGAAAGCATGATTAAGATATTCGTTACCGGTGGTGTCGGTTCCGGCAAATCCACCCTCATCAAATTCTTGGAGCAAGCAGGTGCCGCAACGGTTCAGGCTGATCTTGTGGGCCATGAACTGTTGTTCGACCCCGAAGTGAAGGACGAACTCCGTGTTGCGTTCGGCCCCGACATCTTCGATGAACAGGGGCAGGTCATGCGCCCGGCGTTGGCTGCACGGGCGTTCGTTTCCGACGAGATGACGGCCCGTTTGGATGCCATCACCCAACATCGCCTTTACGAACGCTGTTTGGCCGCTATCGACGAATTGGGCAAAACCCATCAGGTCGTTGTTTTGGAGATGGCCATTCTCGACGGACGTGATGATTTCCACGAAAACGCCGACATCGTCATCGCGGTCACCACGTCTCCCGAAGTGCGGGTGGCGCGTCTCATGGCGTCGAGGGGCTTCACCGAAGAGGATGCCCGCAACCGCTTGGCCAGTCAGGTGCCGGAAGAGCAGCGTCTCAGCATAGCCGACGTGGTGTTCACCAACAACACGACGCTGCAGGATTTCACGGATCAGATCAAGGTATGGTGGGATCGGTTCAAGGAAACCTATCATATCCGATAGGATGGTTATATGAGTCACCTTTCCAGTCTCGAGGGGAAAGCCATGGAAGGCAAAATCGCCGATGCGCGTCTGTCCACCCATGCCCTCGAAGTCGTTTCCCCCTACGAACCCGCCGGAGACCAGCCCAAAGCGATAGAGCGTCTTGTCGCCAACGTGGAGGCGGACATGCGCTATCAAACCCTTTTGGGTGTGACGGGATCGGGTAAAACCTACACGATGGCGAAAACCATCGAGAAGCTTCAGAAACCCACGCTTGTCTTAGCGCCCAATAAAACCTTGGCCGCCCAGCTTGCCGCCGAGCTCAAGGACTTCTTTCCCCATAACGCCGTGGTTTACTTCGTAAGCTATTACGACTATTATCAGCCAGAAGCCTACGTGCCCACCACCGACACCTTCATCGAAAAGGATGCCTCCATCAACGAAGAGGTGGAGAAACTGCGTCATGCGGCGACGGCGGCCCTGCTGTCGCGTCGCGATGTCATCGTGGTGGCTTCGGTTTCCTGCATCTACGGTATCGGCTCTCCCGCCCAGTATGCGGGTATGGCTATTTTCCTCGACAAGGAAGTCGAACAGGACCGCGACAAGCTGATCACGTCGCTGATCGACATCCAATACGACCGCAACGACTACGAACTCAAGCGTGGTACCTTCCGCGTGAGGGGGGATGCTCTCGATATCTTCCCGCCCTATTCCGATAATCCGCTGCGGGTTGAATTCTTCGGGGATGAAATAGAGCAGATCGCCGAAGTGGACAAGGTGACGGGTGAGGTGATCACGGAATACGAAGCTCTTCCTTTGTGGCCCGCATCGCATTACGTGGCGGCGAGACCTGCGCTGGAGCACGCCATTGACACGATCCGTGATGAACTGCAATCACGTCTGAGCGAATTCAAGGAACAGGGCAAGCTGCTCGAGGCACAGCGGCTTGAAATGCGTACCTCCTATGATCTCGAGATGATCGAGACGATGGGGTTTTGCTCCGGTATCGAAAACTATTCGCGTCATCTCGACGCGCGCTCACCCGGTGAGCCTCCCTATACGCTGATCGATTATTTCCCCAAGGATTTTCTCTGCTTCATCGATGAGAGTCACGTGACGGTTCCTCAGATACGCGGTATGCACGAAGGGGACCGTTCCCGAAAGATCACGCTTGCCGAACACGGCTTCCGCCTGCCATCGTGTTTGGATAACCGTCCGCTTCGTTTCGATGAATTCGAGGAACGTGTTCCGCAGTTCGTCTACGTGTCGGCGACGCCGGGGGATTATGAGGAACGGGTGAGCGAGGACAAGGTGGAGCAGATCATCCGTCCCACCGGACTTCTCGACCCTGAAATAGAGGTCAAGCCCACGCTCTCCCAGATCGATGACATCATCGATGCGTCGAAGGAGCGGGCGCGCCGCGGTGAGCGCGTGCTGATCACCACGCTCACGAAGAAGATGGCCGAGGACCTGACCGAACACCTTCTCGATCAGGGCGTGAGGGCGCGTTATATGCATTCGGACATCGCGACTCTCGAACGCGTCGAAATCCTGCGTGATCTGCGCAAGGGTGAATTCGATGTACTGGTGGGGATCAACCTGTTGCGCGAAGGGCTTGACCTGCCGGAGGTGTCTCTGGTCGCCATCCTGGATGCCGATAAGGAAGGGTTTTTGCGCAATCACCGTTCGTTGATCCAGACGATCGGGCGTGCCGCTCGTAATGTGAGCGGTCAGGTGATCATGTATGCCGACAAGATCACCGACTCCATGGAGCGTGCCATAAGGGAGACGCAACGTCGCCGTGCTCTGCAGATTGCCTATAACGAAGAGCATGGCATCGAACCGCAAACCATCCGTAAGGCCATCAGTGACCTGATCGACTATATGGACACCGACGAGGCCAAGCGCTCGGCCGAAGACATCAACAAGGAGCTTGCGGGTCTTTCCCGTGGTGAGGTGTTGCGGTTGATCGCGTCGCTTGAAGAAGAGATGATCAGCGCTTCGGGGGCTATGGATTTCGAGCAGGCGGCATCGCTGCGTGACGAAGTGGTCAGATTGCGTGGCCAACTCGAGGGAAAGAGCGAAGAGGATATCTTGGGCGACCTGAGAAAGACGGCGCGCAAGGGTTCCCAATACGGTCGTCGGAAGCGCTAGTTTCTTCGGATGCGGATTCATCGCCTATCATGAACGAGAGCCCGGAAATCGGGCTCTCGTCGTCAGGGCTTGTCGTACGGAGTCATGGGCCTCAGTGATGACAGCCGCATCCTTTGTTTTCCACCGTGTAGAGGTGTAGGGGATAGGAAAGGTATTCCGCGGCCTCCAGCTTGTCGACGGTAACGAATCCCGCCGGAGCCATGAGAACGCTGGGAATACGGTTGACGATGTCTGCACAGGTGTGTTCGACGGTAGCGGGCTTGATGACACCGAAGGAGACATTGGGCTCCCCGATGATCTTCCAATCGCACATATCGCCATCATCGGGTCCGTAGACCTTACCGATGCACTGAGTTTCTATCACGGGGCCCTGATAGGTTTCGGTGGTGACGACCGCGCTCATTCCGATGCAGTTGCCCGCGGGGATGGTTTTCCCCAGCGTTTCCGACCAAACATCGTGATCGACGATATAGGGAACACATTTTTGGGACTGGGTTTTGATGGACCACCCGAACAGGTTGCACAACGATTCGTTCGAGTTCCATACATAGGAAGGCTCGAGTGTTTCCGGATGGGCTATTTTCGCCTCGAATTCTTCGGGTGAAAGCCCGCATCCGTGCGCTTCGGCAAGGGCGAGGCCGTAATCTTCCACGTTATAGCTGGTGGCTCCTTCGATGCGATCGATGGTGTGAACGCCTCCGGCGATGCAGCCGATCATGTTGATCCAGTAGATGTCCTGCATGCCGGCACCGGTGACCGTGCATCCCGTTTCCTTGGCTATCGCATCGATGCGGTTGGTGATCTGCGCGGAGGTGGTCCAAGGATAGATGGCCTCCTCGCAGGTGGTCACGACGTTGATGCCGCGCTCCACGCACTTCAGCAGATGTTCTTCCATGTCGTCCATGAAGCTGAAGAGAGTGAGAATGGCGATGTGGGGATCGCATTCATCGAGAACCCTATCGGCGTCATCCGAGATGATGATGCCGGTTTCGCACCCCAGTCCGGCAAAGGTTCCCACATCCATTCCCACGATATCGGGGTTGGTGTCGATGGCTCCCACTATCTCCGCGCCCTTCTCGTAGAGATAGCGAAGGGTGTATTTCGCCATCTTGCCGCATCCATACTGAACGACACGAATCTTCTCCCTATTCATCGTGCCTCCTTTCTTTGGAGCATTAGATATTTTCGATTGTAGCATCGATTGCGCTTGCGATCTCATTTGTCATGAGTCGGTGGGAAGGTGATGGGAAGCGCGGACGCAACGGTGAAAAAAGAAAACCCGCAAGAAAACCTTGCGGGTGAGAGTTCTGGTAGCCCGTACCAGATTCGAACTGGTGATCTCCGCCTTGAGAGGGCGGCGTC
>CAJMLT010000002.1 GCA_905214325.1 uncultured bacterium | reverse complement strand
AGCCGCACGCAAAGAAGCCATGGCTACTGCCGCCAAGGAAAAGGATAAGCGTCGCAGTGCTACCCAGAAGGCCCAGAAAGCCGCTGAGAAGAAAAAGGCCGAGGCTGAAGCCGCTGCCGCAGCCGAAGAAGCCGCAGCAGAAGCAGCTACCGACGAAGAAGCCGCCGAATAAGCTTTTTCCTGAATCCGACTCGGGTTCATTCGCATATCAAGAAAGAAAAGAGCCCATCATGGGCTCTTTTCTTGTGGCTTCAATTACAATTCTTCCGCTTCATTCAAAGGCCTCGGAAGGCCATCGAACAAAAACATTTCAAACCCACTCACCGATACACTTCCCCAACATTTCAGCTATCGGGAAAGCCGTGGATCATCGCGAAAGAACAGCTATCATCCAGTCGATAAAGGCCGCGTGAGGCTCCTCCCCGCTTTTCATGGCTTTCTCCACATCGCGCGCCCGGGCAAGTCCATCGCGCAACTCGGCGGCTGAAAAGGAACGTGCCCAAAGCTGATGATTCTTCACGCGCCAATCGGGCATCTTGAGTATACCGGCCAACCGAGCCGACTCCCCTCTTGTCGCAAGCGCCTTAGCCGATATGAGCTCACGGATACGGGTTACACACATAGCTAGCAGCGCATACGGCGATACGCTTTCCATACGATGCAGAAGATAGATACAGCGGGAAAGATTCCGTGCCGAAAACGCATCGACGAATTCCCACGGCTTGATTTCGGTCGTACGCGCCACGAGCGAGAGAACCTCGCTTTCATTCACGGCATCGTTACCGCGATGCCCCAAAGCGATTTTCTTTATATTTCCATCGAGAGCAACCGTATTGCTTCCAACAAGATCGATCAAGGCAGACGCAGCACCCTGGGTGAACGTGACTCCATGCGAAAGAGCCATAGAACGAACGGCACCATTGAGATCTTTCCGTGCAAACGGAGCGCAGTCGATAAAGGCCGTCTTACTGATTCCTACTACCGTCTTATAGAGTACGGAATTCTTAGGAGTTTTCTGCGCAACAAGAGCGAGAACGGTAGTCGGTGCGGGGTTTTTCAGATATTCGACGATAGCCGCACTGTCGGCCTTCTTCAGCTTTTCAGTATTATTCACCTGAACGAGACGGACCTCACTTGCAAAGGGCAAGGTGTTCGCGGCGGACACTATATCCGATCCCGCAGCCGTTTCACCTTGAAAGAAATCGGAATTGAAAGAGAGATCACCGAACTGCTCAAGGCGCTGATGAAGGCGCTTGACGACCGTTTCCCGCTTAAGTTCGTCTTCGCCTGAAACGAGATAAACGGGAAGAAGTGACGATTGTTGTTTCTTGGATTCCATAGTAGGAAAATTCTAACCTAAAGACGATACTTCTATCTTTCGGTCGGTAAAATTACATACGACGCTACCCATCTCATCACTCCGTGCAACATGAGTACCCCGCTCACCCAAAAGAGACAAGACGCTTTCGGCGGGATGACCGTAACGGTTACCGGCACCAACGGAAACAAGGGCAACCTCCGGCTTGAGGACCGAAAGGGTCTCCTCGTCAAGAGAAGCTTTAGAGCCATGATGCCCCACCTTGAGGACGTCGACATCATCGAGAGACCCTTTCTCTATCAAAGCATGTATCTGCTCGCATTCGGCATCTCCGCAGAAAAAGGTTTTCCATTCCGTCATTCCGTCTCCATCGAGATCGGTCGAAAGGAGTGCACATATACTATCTGCGTTCTCCCCGTTATCGGTAAATGAAGCAGGAGCGATAATATCGAGATCACAGGCTCCCACATGAACGGTGGTACCGGCCTCGATGAAGACGCAGTTCTCTTCTCCGACAAGATATATCGCATCATCGATCAAGGAGCGTGATTTAACGCTATCAACTTCCTGCATGCCCCGCGCCATGATAAGCTTATCGACCCCTACGATGCCTTTGAGCTCGCGCAGTGACCCGCAGTGATCATCATCGGCATGCGAGATCATAATCGCATCGATATCCGTCACATGGCATGAAGCCAAAGCAGCAAGAAGATCAGATGGGCGATTACCGGTGTCCATGAGAAGCGTTGCCCCTTCACTACGAACGAGAAAAGCATCGCCTTGCCCGACGTCAAGCATGACCACTTCGGTATCGTTTTCGATACGAACGAGCGAAAAAACAAGAAGTACGGCAACGACGATCCCGCCCAGGATGCAAAGATTCTTCTTAGCGGGGCGAGGCCACAAAAGCCACAGAGCCGTAGCCGAGCATCCTAACACGACGACTCCAACGAAGAGATCCTGTTGAAGGGGAATACTCGCATGGGGAACGAGACTCAGCTGACCCATCATTTCGCAAAATACACCTGCAACGCCCAGACATATATCGACGAGGAAGGGACAGCCGATCACCATTTGAAGAAGCACGGCGATAACCCCTGCAACGAGAAGAAAGCTGAGAAAAGGAGTCGCGATACAATTGGCGAAAGGAGCAATGAGGGAGTATTGGGAAAACAGAGAAACACTGATGGGAAAGGTGGGGATCGTAGCAGCAAGCGTCATGGCGAAGGATTCCGTTATCCAACGGGGAATGTGAAGCGGAATACAATCGAACCAGTTCATCAGCAAGGGCATGAACAACAAAATTCCCAAAGTCGCCATCGCCGAAAGAGAGAACGACACCGAATAAGCGAGCGTGGGATCTCCGGCGAGAAAAACGATAATAACGAGTCCGAGCGCCGAAAGCGCCGAAGAACGTCGTCGTGCCATAAAGGCAAGCAAGGAAGCGCCCGCCATACACGAAGCCCTCAGACACGATATAGGCATACCGACCAAAACAAGATACGCGCAAAGAAAGGCAACCTGTACCACAACGCCTATTCTGCGGGGAATTCTCAGGATGTCCAACATCTTGGAAACGAACGCCAAGACAATGACGAGATGCGCACCGGAAACGGCAACGAGGTGCGCCAAACCGACGACCTTCACCTCCTGATAAAGATCGCTTTGGTAGAGCTCCCCCCTTGCTCCGAATAAGATGGCTTTGAGAAACACCGCTGCATCACTGGATCCACCCCCTAAAACGGATAGGGCCTCTTTGCGCAAGGAACCTATGAGGGAAAGAGGTGAAGAGTCGGGAATCATTTCTATCCTGTGCGCCGTACAGGATAGGGCGATCCCCTTCTGATTGTAATATCCCGTGGCTTCATCGGAAGACGCCTTGAAGGAAACGCCCGACAGAAAACGGTCACCATACGATAGATCACTTCCTTCGGGCAGGAAAACACGCACCGTCACCACCTTGCCCGAGTCGAGCGTGACGTGTGCGGTTGCATCAGAATTCCCCATCGAAGTGAGACGGGCGTCTTCCAGAAGGGTGAATTCGCATTCCCCTCCCCCCTGCGTGAGCCCCGCCCGCCGAGCTTCGTCGGTCTGAAGGGAACTCAGACAGGAAAGCCCCAACCCCAAAAGAAGACCCGTGAATATAACGAGAAGCGGAAGACGAAACCCCCGACAAGTACCGACGAGGAAAACGAAACCGACCCCCCAACAGGACACCACGACGATAAGAGCGACACGAATCATGAAAGACCAGGAAAATGCAGAGGGCAGCACCACGATGATACCGATCCACAAAGAAAGCGCACCGAGGAAAAGGAGAGGAAGAGTAGGTCGCGGTCGAAGCGAAGGTGACTGCATCATAAGGTGATGAAATCCCGAATGGATTCGAATTTCTTCTCTCCGATACCGGAAACACGCATAAGATCTTCTTTTGTCTTGAAGCTTCCCTTACTCTGTCTGTCGGCGATGATCTTCTGCGCGGTCGCCTGTCCTATTCCCGACAAAGTGGATAGCTCTTCAACTCCGGCGGTATTGATGTTGACAAGTGATGCCGAAGTAGCACCGCTCTCCACTCCCACAACGGAAGTTGCTCCCGCAGCACCATCGAGGGAGGCAACATTTATCTGTTCCCCGTCGATGAGCACCCGTGCTAGATTGACGCTCTGCATGGAGGCACCTTCTCTGAGGCCGCCAGCCGCCACGATAGCCTCGTTCACCCGTGATCCTTCGGGCAGCTCATACACACCCGGAGTGTTGACCTCTCCGACAACATGCACGAAAACCATCTTCACCTGCGCCGCTTCGGTTGCCGCCTGTTCATCCCGCTCTTCGATGGAAACAGCTTCGGATGTCTGAGATTCAGGCACCTGAAAACCCGAACCGGAGAAAAGCCCCCAAAGACCTTGGAAGAGAATGAAAAGAACGGCCACCACAACGAGTGCAAGTCCCACGAGGGTGGGCATAGTAACTTTGGACAGATGCAGTTTTGTCCTGATCGTCTGCGAATCCTCGATAAACGACACGCGATCACCTCCTGTCAAGCAGGATAGTGATCGGATCTTATTTCAATTTGAAAAGGATATGAAAGATTTCCCGTAAGAACAATTCCACCAATGGAGACAACCATATGAAGCACAAGGGCCTCACCTTGCTTATCTCAGGGAAAAAAGCGTGCTAGAGCACATTCCGAGAAGCAGCGTCGGCATCGGCAACCTGCCGCCGTGGCCTCTTATAGGAAGGGCAAACATAATCGTGAATTTCAAGAGAGGCAAGTACTTCATCCACCCAGCGATCAAAAGGAAGATCGGCCTCGATTGCGAGTACCCTATCGAGACGCGCATGGGTTTCCGGACTGCGGGGCATGAACAGCGTGCAGCAATCGGGTGCATCCTGCGAAGATATTTCGAACGTACCCAACCGTTGCGCTTCGTTGATGATGTCGATCTTATCCGAACCGATGAGCGGGCGGAAAACGGGAAGGTCGACCGAATCATTGGTGACGAGGATATTATCTATGGTCTGGGAAGCAACCTGCCCCAAGCTCTCCCCGGTCACCAAGGCCTTCGCACCCTCCATGAGGGCGATGCGCTCGGCGATACGATACATGAAGCGACGATACATGATGATTCTCAATGCCGGGGGAACCAAACTTGCGATATCGCGTTGATATGAGCCGATGGGAGCCACATAAAGGCGGGCGAAGCACCCCGTCCGCTCGAGAACATGGGCGATATCATCAACAAGGTATTCGCTCGTGTCGACCGTTTCGGGACGTCCTGAAAAATGAACCCCGACACAAACGGCACCGCGTCGTGCGATACGCCAGCAGGCAACCGGCGAATCGATACCCGAAGACATCAGACAAACCGCTTTCCCGGAGCTGCCGACCGGCAACCCTCCGATACCCACGAGACTATGGGCGTAGACATAAGCGGAGCCTTCGATGACCTCCACCCGAACCTCGACATCGGGATCCTTCATCTTGACGGTTTTTTCGGGAAAAGCCCGACACAAGCAGGCGCCGACGAGTTGATTGAGCTGCATCGAATCGACTTCGAAATCGGTATGATTGCGCCGAGCGGCCACCTTGAAGGTTTCGAACGAAGGCACATCGCCAAGCGCCCTCACCGCCGTGTCGTACATGGCTTCGAGCGTTTGCGCACATTTGTAACCACAGGAAACACGAGCAACCCCGGGAACACCGGCAACGCGATCCGCGAGGGCGCAAGCATCCTCGTATCCAAGTCCTTCGGACAGGACGATACACAGCCTACCCGATATGCGCTTTATCGAAGCGATAGGCTGATCATGCAAAAGCGCCTTGAGATTTCCTACAAGACGCTTTTCGAAATAACTGCGATTTCGACCTTTCAGGCCGATCTCATGATAATGGACAAGGCAAACACGCTGAAGGAGCATGGCATCTTTCCCGGTTCGTCCGACTGCTTAGTGATTGTGAATATCGATGGTGTCAGGGCTATAGGAAACATCACCCTTCGCGATCTCATCAAAAGCCAAGCTCAAGGGACGACGATGGGCGGCACGCGCGATATCGACGGCGGTCTGAAGCTGGATGGCGCGACTACGCTGACCATGCATCATCTCGTTGATATCCTGAGCTCGCTTCGAAGCGAGTGCACAGAGGAGAAAGCGATCGTTGTCGGTTTTCTCGAGCAACACATCAATTTTAGGTTCGATAATACTCATTGAACAGTTCCTTCTTACCTGTCGGCACACGAATTGACGAATGAAATCAGCTTCTGAGCTGCTTTTGGTATTTCGTCGTTTACAAGCTGTATATCATACTCCTTTTTTCGCAAAAGCTCCAGCTTGGCCGTTTCCAATCTTTTGATAATCACATCTTCCGATTCGGTGGCACGACCACGCAGACGCCGTTCGAGTTCTTCAAGGGAGGGGGGTTCTATGAAGATGAAGTGGGCATCGGGCATGACACAACGAACCTGATCGGCTCCTTGCACATCGATTTCCAAGATGACCTGCTGACCGGAAGCGATATGTTCCTCAACGCGTTTTCTCAAAGTCCCGTAATGGTACCCATGCACTTCTGCCCACTCGAGAAAGCCGCCCTGCTCGACCAAGGTGGCAAACTCCTCTTCCGTCAGGAAGACGTAATCAACCCCATCCTTCTCGTGAGGACGGGGAGATCGAGTCGTGGCAGAAACGGACACCCACGTATCGGGAACCTCTCGCAAGAGACAGGCCACCAGGGTACCTTTACCGGCACCTGATGGCCCTGAAATAACGAATAGATTGCCTTTACGCATGGGTTAGCCGAGACGCTCCAGCAACGCGGCCTGCTGGCGATCTCCAAGACCTCGCAAACGACGGGATTCGGCGATTTCGAGCTCCTTCATAACCTTTTCAGCTTTAGCTTTGCCGTATCCGGGAAGTGTCTCGATGAGGGCGGAAACCTTCATACGTCCAACCACCGGATCTTCTTTCATGGCAAGAACGTCTTTGAGGGTTAGTTTTCCAACCTTGAGTTCCTCTCGTACTTCAGCCCTTTTAGAACGGGCGGCTTTGGCTTTTTCAAGTGCGGCCTGACGCTCTTCGGGGGTAAGCTTGGGCACGGGCATTTCAATCTCCTTCTCACCTACGTTCCGCACGTCGCCGTACGGAAAACACATCCAATAATGTCCTCTAAATCGATAAAATAATACTTTACACGAGAATCAATGGTTTTTCCATAAGCGTTACAGGGGCCCCGCGGCTGAGCTGAAAAGCATTTTACATATTTGATCTGGCTCTTTAAGTTTCGATTAAAGAAAACTTTAGGTTATTTTCAAGACGGTGAGAACTATTTTTCAATAGCCAATGGAAAAATACCCCTCCATCTCCTCCCCTTCTACAAACACGTGTCTGGGAAGAGGATTCGATGGCGAGGGAAAGAAGAGACTAGCGCTCGGCGCAGCACGCCGATTCAAGCTCAACCAAAGGATAGAGATCGGCTTCGATATCGGACAGATCACCGACGGCGAAAAGTGAAAGAGCGCCGATAACCTTCGCGTCCTTGCTTTCCACAAGGTCGATGAGATCACAAAGAACCGAAGGGTCGTCGAAGACATCATCGACGATAAGCACCTTGTCGTTTTTCCCAATCTCGAAACCATGATTGAGCGCTGCCTCATCGGTGTAGACGAAACGGGCCCAAGCGGCAGTGGCAACGGAATAGCCGAAGAGCAAACCACGCTCGAAAGGCGTGACGACGACATCGAATTTCGTCCCATGAGGAAGCTTTTGAAGCGCTTCGACGGCAAAACGGTTGGTGACGATGGGGTCTTCAAGCAAACGGATGCATTCGATATGCGATTCCGTCGGCGCCCCATCGGTATCTTCGAACGAGCCTTTCGTGAGCGCATGGGTCTTTTCGAGAATATCGAGTATTTCTTCACGTTCCATCAAAGTAGTCCTTTCACTATATCCTTAAAGGCGGCACGCGGATCATCGCTGGCGGTGATCGGACGCCCTATGACTATATGGGAAGCTCCCGCTTCGAAAGCCTGCTTAGGTGTCGCAACCCTATTCTGATCATCAAGAGACGAACCAGAGGGACGGACGCCGGGTGTGACGATATAGGCTTCAGGTCCGAGGATACCCCTGAGCATAGCTGCTTCCTGAGGAGAGGCAACAACTCCCGAAAGGCCTGCTTCTTTAACCTGTTCGGCAAGAGAGGCCACCTGATCACGCACATCCACATGCACGCCGCTCGCCTCGAGATCCGCCTGACTCATACTGGTTAAAACGGTGATACCCAAGGTCACCGGAACAGCAGCTCCATCGCACACCGAGGTTACCCCCTCCACGGCGGCTTTCATCATGTCCCGACCGCCGATAGCATGCATGGTCATCATGTCGGCACCCGAAAGCGCCGCGGCCCGGGCAGCGCCCGCGACCTGATGGGGGATATCGTGGAACTTCAGATCGAGAAACACCTTGAAGCCCTTTTCCTTCAATTCCTCGACGATACGAGGGCCCTCCTGATAGAACAACGTCATACCAACCTTGAGCCAGGTGGCCTGACCCTGAAGGTCCTGCGCCAATTCAAGCGCTCTCGCCCGATCACAATCGAGCGCCACGATGATACGCTCATCGGGTGAAAACGATTCGGAGATCACCATTCCAAAGCTCCAATCAATTCTGTTACCGCTGCAACACCCTGCTCCTCGCAGTAACGTTCGATACCATCGATCACTTCGACAGCGGTGAGGGGATTGAGAAAATTAGCCGTGCCGACGGCAACCGCCGTCGCACCGGCCAAAAGAAATTCTATCGCATCCGTTGCCGAAGTGATGCCACCCATACCGAGAATGGGAATTGTAACAGCTTGCGCGCACTGCCACACCATACGTAAGGCGACCGGCTTGATGGCGGGGCCCGACAGCCCCCCTACCCCGCGGGCGAGAAGGGGGCGTCTCGTGTAAGGATCGATAGCCATTCCGAGAAGGGTATTGATAAGCGAGATCGCATCGGCACCGGCATCCTGAGCCGTCTTGGCGATGAGGGTTATATCCGTCACGTTGGGGGTGAGTTTGACGATCATCGGCTTATTCGTCCGAGCACGACACACTGACACCACTTCGGTGACAGCCCGAGGATCGGTTCCGAATGTGAGTCCACCCTGATCGACATTGGGACAGGAGATGTTTATCTCATAGGCATCGACGACGGAAGAAACTTCCAAAGCCTCGATGACCGCAGCATACTCTTCGATACTATGACCCGACACATTGACGATAACAGGGACATCCCGACCGGCCCACCAGGACAGATCCCGTTCCATGAAGCGCGCCACTCCGGGGTTCTGAAGTCCGATGGAATTGAGCATACCGGAGGGTGTTTCCGCAATGCGCGGTGTAGGATTTCCCTCCCAACCTCCAAGCGAAACCCCTTTGGTCGTCACCGCACCCCAACGGCGGATATCGAAGAAGTCATTGTATTCACGACCGGCGGCAAACGTTCCCGAAGCAGTGGTGACGGGATTCTTCATTTCAAGACCACCGAGATTGACGTTCAGAGAAACGCTCATTCCCAAATCACCTCATCAGCATCGAATATCGGGCCGTCAACACACGCCCGCCTGTTGCCCTGTTTCGTGGAAACGACACATGATAGGCAAGCGCCAATTCCGCAAGCCATCCTCCGTTCGAGAGAGACTTCCGTGACTATGCCGGCGTCAAGGGCAAGCGAAGACACGATGCGCATCATGGGTTCCGGGCCACAGCAGGCCACATAGTCGAAAGGCGCTTCGTCGATACGCTTTTTCACCAAGTCAGTGCAAAAGCCCGCATGACCATACGAACCATCATCGGTTGCACATAAAGGCTCCGTTCCGAGAAGACTACTATAATCCTTCCTACAGACGAGGGAAGATTCACTCTGGGAACCCATCACCATTTCAACATCCACCCCCCGCTTCATCAAATCGGCCGCATGAAGGTAGAGAGGGGCTGCTCCCACTCCTCCCGAAACGAGAAGGGCCCGATGCGTGTTCTCCGGCGCACGCCAAGGACGCCCGATAGGACCCAGGACATTCAGGAACGTTCCCACCCCGAGACGCGTCAGGTGTTCGGTTCCATAGCCGACAACCTGATAGAGAACGGTCAGGGTCGAAGCCTTCCCATCACATCGATAGACGGAGAACGGACGACGCAAGATGTGCCCCTCCATACCCGGGATCAGCACATGGATGAACTGCCCCGGCAACAACGCCTGTGCGATATCGGGCACCTCGATCGTCATCGAGAAAAGCCGATCGGTGAGGGCACGATTGTCCTTCAGTACACCTTCTCTGTTCACTATCGTGGTATCCATCATCTTATTGCTCCCATTGTTCGAGATCCTGCAAGGCGATGACCGGCATGCTTTGCTCACGAAGGGTTTCTATCGCGGATACGAAAGCCTGAGCTCCCGCCAACGTGGTCACGTAACACAGGTTCTGCCGAACCGCAAGCGTGCGCAGGAGGTATCCATCGGGACGGGTGTCCTGCCCGAAAGGTGTGTTGATCATCAGATCGATGCCCCCATCCATGATCATGGTTTCGATGTTCGGTTCGGGTTCACTGATACGGGCTATTACCTCACAGGGAATATTCGCCGCTTTAAGAGCACGCGCGGTTCCTTCCGTCGAAACGATATCGAATCCCATGCGAACGAGATCGCGAGCCAAGGGCAACGTCGGCCGCTTATCGCGATCGCACACCGACAGGAAACACCTGCCTTCGGTGGGGATGTTCATGGAAGCGGCGGCTTGGGTCTTGGCGTAGGCCGAAGGGAAGTTGTATGCGATACCCATAACCTCACCGGTCGACTTCATCTCGGGCCCGAGGATGACATCGGTTCCCGGGAAACGACCGAAAGGCATGACGGCTTCCTTAACGCAGAAATGAGCCTGGCGACGCTCGTCGTCGGGAAGATCGAAATCAGCTATCTTCTCTCCCGCCATGATGCGTGCCGCCAATTTGGCCAAAGGCACCCCAGTGGCCTTGGAAACGAAAGGTACCGTACGGGAAGCACGGGGATTCGCTTCGATAACGTAAACGACCATGTCCTTGATGGCGAACTGGATGTTGATGAGGCCGACCACACCGAGACGTTTTGCGAGACGTCGGGTGATGGAACGCAGCTGGGAGACCTGAGCCTCGGAAAGAGTGAAGGGCGGAATACAGCATGCCGAATCACCGGAATGCACACCCGCTTCTTCGATGTGCTCGAGAACACCGCCGATATAGACTTGCTCCCCATCGCAAAGAGCGTCGACGTCACATTCGATGGCTCCTTCGAGGAAACGATCGAGATAGACCGGATGATCAGGGGTGATGCGTGCGGCTTCAGCCATATACCGTTCGAGATACTTCGCGTCATAGGCGATCACCATGCCACGTCCGCCCAATACGTAACTCGGACGAACCAGCAAGGGGAAACCGATCCGATCGGCAACCCGACATGCTTCTTCGAAAGAAGAGGCCATGCCCGCTGCAGGATACGTGATGGAAAGCTCATCTAGGATCTCGGCAAAACGATCTCTGTCTTCGGCAAGGTCGATCGCATAGGGCTTGGTGCCCATAATGGGCACACCGGCTTCTTCGAGCGCCTTGGCAAGCTTCAAAGGTGTCTGCCCACCGAGTGTCACCACAACACCATCGGGTCGTTCGACATCGATTATGTCCATAACGTCTTCATAGGTCAGCGGCTCGAAGTAAAGTCGATCAGAGGTATCGTAGTCGGTGGATACCGTTTCGGGATTACAGTTGACCATAATGGTTTCGAATCCCGCATCATGCAAAGCATAGCTCGCATGAACGCAGCAATAGTCGAACTCGATACCCTGTCCGATGCGGTTCGGTCCGGCACCGAGGATCATCGCGCGTTTACGCGATGCCGGCTTGATCTCGCTCGGGCCCGATTCGTAGGTCTTGTAGTGGTATTCCGTCTCACTATCGAATTCCGCGGCGCACGTATCAACCGTTTTGAAAACCGGAATGACACCTAACTCCTTGCGGTGAGCACGGACACTCATCTCATCGCTATCACACAGATAGGCTATCTGCTCGTCGGAAAAGCCGTAGCTTTTGATCAAACGCATCTCCTCGGCATCGAGGGTTTCGAGAGGCCTCGAACGGAGCGCGCACTCCACCATGATCATGTCATGGATTCGCGTCAAAAACCAACGATCGATCTTCGAGGCTTCGAATACCCTTTCGACCGACCAACCGCGGCGGAAGGCCTCGGCCACATAGAAGATCCTTTCTTCCGTGGGCAGACCCACCAATTCTTCGAAACGATCGGCATCGAAGATATCACGCCCGTCGCCACCGAGGCCCGAACGACCGTTCTCGAGGGAACGCATCGCCTTGCCGAACGCTTCCTCGAACGTACGGCCGATGGCCATGATCTCCCCCACGGCCTTCATGCGCGTGGAAAGCGTCGTGTCGGTACCCTTGAACTTCTCGAAGGCGAAACGCGGAACCTTGACCACGCAATAGTCGATGGAAGGCTCGAAGCAAGCGGGGGTCGCCTTGGTGATGTCGTTGGTGATCTCATCGAGCGTGTAACCGACCGCAAGTTTCGCTGCGGCCTTGGCGATGGGAAAGCCCGTTGCCTTGGATGCAAGCGCCGAAGAGCGGGAAACACGGGGATTCATCTCGATGACGATAAGGCGCCCATCATCCGGATTGAGTGCGAACTGGACATTGGATCCACCCGTTTCAACACCGATCTTTTCGAGGATGGCAAGTGAAGCCACGCGCATGCGCTGATATTCGATATCCGAGAGCGTTTGAGCAGGTGCAACCGTAATGGAATCCCCGGTATGCACACCCATGGGGTCGAAGTTTTCAATGGAGCAGATGATGATGCCATTACCCGCGTTGTCGCGCATGACCTCCATCTCGTACTCTTTCCAGCCTTCGATACTCTCCTCCACCAACACTTCGGAAACGGGGGAAAGCTCAAGACCCTGAGAAACGATGAGCTCCAATTCCTCTTTCGTATGAGCGATACCGCCACCGGCGCCTCCGAGCGTGAACGAGGGGCGCATGACCAGCGGATATCCCATCTCGTCTGCAAGGGTAAGAGCGTCATCGAGAGAATAGGCGTAGCCGCTGCGGGCGACTTCGAGTCCAAGTTCGGCCATGGCTTCATTGAACTGCTTGCGGTCCTCCCCCCGCTCGATGGCGGCAAGATCGCAACCGATCATCTCAACGCCGTACTTTTCGAGAATGCCCGCCTTGGCGAGTTCGACCGCCGTATTGAGACCCGTCTGCCCGCCGAGCGTGGGGAGCAGGGCATCGGGACGTTCCTTGGCGATGATCTTCTCCGCATATTCGAGTGTGATGGGCTCGACATAGGTGCGATCCACCAACTGCGGGTCGGTCATGATGGTGGCGGGATTGGAGTTGATGAGTACAACCTCATATCCGTCCTCTTTGAGGACCTTACATGCCTGAGCCCCCGAATAATCGAATTCGCAGGCCTGACCGATGACGATAGGTCCCGAACCGATGACCATGATGCGCTTGATGTCGGTGCGCTTAGGCATGTGCGACCCCTTCCTCTTCACCGAAAACCCAACCGGAAAGACGATCCGCCATGATGTCGATATCGAGATAGTTCAAATCGCCCTCCATCAGATGCGTGAATGCGGTGAACAGATAGTGTGAATCCGTCGGGCCGGGATTGGCCTCGGGGTGATACTGAACCGAAAAGACCGGGGCATCCAGAAAGGCGATACCCTCGGCGGTTCCGTCATTGAGGTTGACATGAGTCAACTGGATACGGCCGAAGCGTTTGTTGTCGACAACCGGGGCGATCTTGCGCTCCGACCATCGACGGAGATCGTGCTCGTGAGCCGTGTACCCACCCGACAACTCCGGTATGAGATGACCGAGTGAATCGAACAGAAGGCCGAAGCCATGGTTTTGAGCGGTTATCTCGACGCGTCCCGTCCGTAGATTAACAACGGGTTGATTGCCGCCACGGTGCCCGAATTTCAACTTTTCCATACGGGCTCCGGCGGCAAGCGATATCATCTGATGCCCCAAACAGATACCGAAAAGAGGTACCTTCCCTATAAGGTTTTCCACCTGGGAATACGTCTGAGCCACCGCTTCGGGATCACCGGGGCCGTTACTGAGGAACACGCCGTCGGGCTTTAGAGCCAGCACCTCTTCGGCCGGAGTATCCCAGGGAACGACTTCCAGCGCGCAGCCCACCCGTATGAGACCATGAAGAATGGAGCGCTTCACACCGCAGTCGTAGACCACGACGCGGTGGCGAGGTGCGGCAGGTGGCGCAACGGCGAAGCTGTGTGAAGGCGGTAGAGCATCGAAAGACGAACGATCGGAGCAGCTCACCGTCTCAGCTAGGTTGACACCGACGATACTCGGTGACACCCTCACCTTGCGCAGAAGGCTCTCCGTATCGAGATCCGTCGTCGATATAACGCCACGACAGGCTCCATTCTCGCGCAGGTGAGACGTGAGAGCTCGGGTGTCGATGCCGGCGATAGCCACGACTCCTTCCTTGACGAGGAAATCGGGAAGGCTCATCGAGGAGCGCCAGTTGGAGGGCGCAAAGCACATATCACGAACGATGAGACCGCGTAATGCCAGGGTGTCCGCCTGCAGGTCGTCTTCGTTGACGCCGTAATTGCCGATCTGCGGATAGGTCATGGTGATGATCTGACCGGCATAGGAAGGATCGGAGATGATCTCGAGATATCCCTCGATCGAGGTATTGAAGCAGACCTCGCCGAACACCTCACCTTCGGCGGCACAGGAAAACCCTTCGAAAACCGATCCATCCTCCAAAACCAACTTCGCACAAGGACGTATCCCTCTGCTCGTATTTTCCAAAAGACTCGCTACGTTATTCAACGATGCACCCTTCTTTCATTGTTGCAACCCCACCGACGAACACATCACACGCACGACCGATGAGCGATGCGCCCAAAAATCCGGAATTCTTCGCTTTGGAACACATATCCTCCTCGGTAACGGTCCACGCGTAATCAGGATCGAACACCGTGATATCGGCGACGCTCCCCTCTTCCATCGTCACCGGCTCGAGATGGAGTATCCTGCGTGGATTGACGGCCATGAGTTCCACCATCTTGGCGTAATCGATATGACCCGGCCGGACCAGATGGGTGAGAACAACCCCGAGCGAGGTCTCAAGACCCGTCATGCCGAAGGGGGCGAGCTCGAATTCCCGTTCTTTCTCGTAAGCCGCATGGGGAGCATGGTCGGTCACGATGCAGTCGATCGTGGAATCCTTGATCCCTTCGATAAGGGCTTGATTGTCTTGGGGCGTCCTCAGGGGAGGATTCATCTTGAGATTGGTGTCATAATCGGTTTTCAGATCATCTTCATTGAGAACCAGATGATGGGGAGTGACCTCGCACGTGACGGGAACACCCTGCCTTTTTCCCTCACGCACCAATTCCACACCGTAAGCACTCGTTATATGCTGAATATGGAGAGGGCATCCCGTCAATTTGGATAATGCTATATCTCTTTGAATCTGGATCTCCTCGCCCGCCGCAGGCCAGCCAGCCATACCCAAGCGGGTCGAAACCACTCCTTCGTTGACCTGTCCGGGGCCGACGAGGCTCTCATCCTGACAATGACTCATCACCACGGTATCGAACATCTTGGCATAATCCATGACCCGACGCATCATGCCGCTACTTTGAATTCCCCGTCCGTCATCGGTGAAGGCAAGCGCTCCATGGAGAGCCATATCACCTATCTCCGCCAGCGACTCCCCCTTGAGTCCTTTCGTACAGGCGCCGGCAGGATAAACACGACAGTGGCCGGCATGTTCGGCCTGAGCCAGAACATAATCGACAGTGGCGGCATCATCGGTTGTAGGCGTGGTATTGGGCATGGAGCAGATCCCCGTGAAGCCACCGTGTGCCGCGGCAGCGGTACCCGTTTCGATGGTTTCCTTATGTTCACCACCCGGCTCGCGCAGGTGGACATGGATATCGACGAGTCCGGGAATCGCGATACAACCGGTTCTATCGAGAACCTCAGCCTCTTCACAGGTGAGGTTCTTTCCAACGGCTGCGATGCGACCTTCGGATAGAACGATATCACACACCTCATCGAGAGCGACAACGGGGTCGATGACGCGAACGTTTCTAATGAGCGTTTTCATCGCTTCCACCTCCTAGGAGAAGATATATGAGGGCCATACGAACGCAGACCCCCGCAAAGACCTGATCGATGATAACCGAATGGGATCCATCGGCCATGGTGGCATCGAGTTCGACACCGCGATTGATCGGACCGGGATGGCAGACGATGGCATCGGGCTTCATGAATGCCTCACGCTCCCGCGTAAGGCCGTAGAGCAGATGGTATTCGCGCAGGCTCGGAAAAGGAGCATCCTCAATACGCTCCATCTGAATGCGCAGCATGTAAACGACATCGAGCTCGGGAAGAACGGTATCGAGATGATGCGACACCCGATCCGCCCCCAACACATCGGGACGTGCGGGAAGAAGGGTTGCAGGGGCGATCAGCGTCACCTGAGCTCCCATGCGCTTCAGAGCGGGAACCAGAGACCCACACACCCGTGAATGAGAGATATCACCGACGATACCCACTTTGAGTCCCTCAAAGGATCCCTTATGTTTCCAAATGGTGTAAAGGTCGAGAAGGGCCTGAGTGGGATGCTGATGCTTGCCATCACCGGCATCGATGACCGAAGCGGTAGTGTTGTCGGCTACCATCCGAGGTGCCCCCGCACAGTTATGCCGAACGATGAACATATCGACCTTCATCGCGGAAAGGGTCTTGACCGTATCGACGAGACTTTCACCCTTCACGGTCGAAGAAGCCGATCCTCCGGCATTGAGCGAGTCGCAGGAGAGGCGTTTCTCCGCCAATTCGAACGATCCGCGCGTACGCGTCGAAGGTTCGAAGAAAAGATTACAGATGGTCTTTCCCCGCAGCGTGGGTAACTTCTTGATAGGGCGTTCATTCACCTCTTCGAACAGGCGCGCCTGATGGAGGACCGTCATGATATCTTCGGAACTCAGCTCATCTATGGACAGCAGATGTTTATGATCGAACATGATCAACCCCCTTCAGAGGAGCGGACCCCACCCGTTGCCCTTCTTCGACACGGGCGATCTGCACCGCTGAAACACCATCGACTTCTTCGAGATAAAGGCGCACGCTTTCATTGGTTGCAGAAGGAACGTTCTTCCCAACGAAGTCGGCACGGATGGGCAATTCCCGATGTCCACGATCGATGAGAGTCGCCAACTGAATACGTGCCGGCCTTCCGAAATCCATCAAAGCATCAAGCGCCGCCCGGATCGTGCGCCCCGTATAGAGCACATCATCGACCAAGACGATCGTTTTAGCATCAAGGGAAAAGAGTATGTCCGTTCCTTTGAGCTGTGGGGAAAGACTGATGACGGCGTCATCGCGATAGAAACTGATGTCGAGCGATCCGACGGGAACCGTTGAACCTTCGATCGTATTGATGATAGAAGCTAATCTATGGGCGAGAATATCGCCGCGGGTGACGATGCCGATGAGGGCGAGATCCTGACAACCCTTGTTCTGCTCGAGAATCTGATGGGCCATTCTGACCAGCGTACGCTGTATCTCGTTTTCATCCATCACCACCGACATTTCTTGATCCATGTCGCTCATACCCACTCCTTTTTCGATGAAGCGAAGTGCGTACAGACCGGCCTCCACACGTATACCGTGCCCGCCCAGGATAATAAAATACCCCAAAGCAGATAGGGGCAATCAGTCAGACCCACTCATGGGAACAACCATGAACAGGTGTTATGTTTGCGCCTTATCGGTCTCTCTGTACCGCCATTAAAGACGCTTTCATTATAGAACCACGAAGACCTACGGTCTAGGTATATCCGAAGCATCGGCGCAATACTTAACAATTACGACATCTTGAAGAACGGGAACGATCCACGCTCTTTTCCCTCCGAACGAAAAACGGCCCCTCGAAAGGGGCCGTTTTAACGAAGACGGGGGGTTTTAGTCGAAATAGACCAAACCGTTTTCGCCACGATGACAGGTTTTGACGAATCGGACGGTCTTATCCTGTGCATTCATCATCACGCATTCGGTTGTGACAGACCCACCACGATGGGATACGCCGGAGACCATCTCACCGTCGGTGACACCACAAGCGATGAAGGCAGCATCGTCGGTGCGGACGAGCATATCCATGGTCAACACGCCATCGAGGTCGACTTCTGCGGTCTTTTCAGCACGAGCACGCTTCTCGACACCATCCTTGTCGATGGAAAAATCGAGACGACCCATGAAGAAACCGCCGATAGCCTTCAGGCCCGTACAGGCCAGAACACCTTCGGGGGCTCCGCCGGATCCCATATACAGATCGATACCCGTACCGGGAACAGCGGTGGCGATGGCACCGAAAACGTCACCATCGTCGATCAAGCGAACACGTGCACCGGCCTCGCGAACGGCACCGATGAGATCCTGATGACGATCACGATCGAGAATGCAGACATTCACTTCGGAAACGGGCTTTCCGAGCGCCTCGGCAACGGCTGCGACGTTTTCAGCCGGAGTCTTGTCGATGTGGATCGCGTCGGCGCAGGCGGGACCTGCGGCAATCTTCCACATGTAGGTATCGGGTGCGAACAGCAACGCCCCCTTGGGTGCCACCGCGATGGTGGTCAGCGCGTTGGGCTTGTTGTAGGCGCAAAGATTGGTACCCTCGAGAGGGTCGACGGCGATATCGATCTGTTCGCCACCCTTACCCAATTCCTCACCGATGAAGAGCATGGGTGCCTCATCGCGTTCGCCTTCCCCGATGACGATACGACCAGAGAAGTCTATGTCGTTGAAAGCTTCTCGCATCGCCGTTGTCGCGGCTTGGTCTGCAGACACCTTATCGCCTTTGCCGTTCCAAACGGCACTTGCGATGGCCGCCTTCTCGGCGACGCCCTGAATCTGCATGAGTAACGCTGAGTTCATGAACAGTCCTTTCGAACACCTGCGAATGTATTAACAGAAAACGATGATACACCAATCTTATGAGCATCTTCTCAAAACGGCGCAAAAATGAACATCGGGTCCATCTTGCACGATGGGCGATTTGAAATAGTCGAACCCTTTGTGACCCACCGCTACGATCTCGAAACCCGCTCCCGCTTTGCTTTTCAGAAATCTTCTGATGACCTTGGCGTTTTCCGCTTCAAACACCGAACAGGTCGCATAGGAGAGCCTCCCTCCATGCGCCACCAGACGCGATGCCTGGACAAGCATCTCGAAACCCAAGTCGGCCAACACCTCGATATCCCGGGGTTTCAAACGCCATCTGATTTCGGGGTGACGGCGAAGCGTTCCCACACCCGTGCAGGGAGCATCGATGAACACCGCATCGAAAGACTCCGCCGCAAGCGATGACAGATCGGTGGCGTCGAGAATATGCGAACACTCACACCGCACACCCGCGCGCGAGATGCGATCGACGAGAAGCTCGTTCTTCGCCGCGCTCACCTCCACGGTCTCAAGCGGCATCTGTTCTCCGTATTTACCCAATGCCCCATCCTGCAGCATGATCGTTTTGCTTCCTCTTCCCGACCCGATCTCCAGAAAACGCTTCGGCATGCGCTCGGGTAATGCGAAGGATACGATCGATTGAGCCGAAAGATCGGAGACGACCAGCACGCCTTCTTGGAGAAGGCGTCTCACCAGTTCGTCACCGATATCACTTCGGTCGAGGAGACGAAACGTGGTGAAGGCAGCCTGCTCGGGAACCAACGAAGCGACAGGCTCCATCTTGATACCACGTGCGACCAACGAATCGAGCACCCGCTTACCATCGACACGGGTACGGGAGATCATGAACCATATCGGTGCCGGATGATTGGCCGCATCCATCAGAAGAAGGGCGTTTCTTTTGCCGAGGTCTTTCTTGAAAAGCAGAGCGAGCCATTCGGGAAAGGCATGGAGACGCGCGGCGGCTGCGAAGTCGGTTTGTGGGTCTCCGAAGGGAAAGGTGGCACCCAGCTCGACGATGCGTCGCAAGACAAAGTTCGCCAGTCCCGTAGCCCGTGGAGACACGAAACGAACCAGCTCGACGCCCTGATCAACGGCGGCATGTTCGCTTTTGTGCAGAAATATCAACTCGTATACCGAAATACGCAACGCATCACGGACGTCACAGGCAACGTCTTTCGGAGTCCGTAGCACACTGTCGATCAATTCGTCGAGTGTTCCCCATGTGGAAACGACGCCGATGGAAAGAAGTGTTGCGAATCCCTTTTCCTCAACGGGAAGCGCAAGGGGATCTAAAACCGTTGCCGCGACATCGGAGACACGTGCATCGTTTTCCCGCACGCGGCGGGTGATGTCGAGAGCGGCAACCCTTCCCGGTGTCGCAGTCGAAGCAACCCCATACGGTCGACGTCTACTCATCACAATCCCCTCCATGTCAGAGTCTGTGTCTTGATTCCCTGTATCCCCGCCGCGAACGCACGGGCCTCCATGGGTTTCTTACCGTCGGGTTTCAAGGAAAGTATCTCTAAAACTCCATTGGAAAAAGCAATGAACAGACGCTTTGCCGAGAAACGAAGATCACCGGGCTGCATGTCCTCCGTGAGAATCTCATCGGAATCGGAAGTTTCACGCGCCTTCAGCAACGTCACCGATCGATCGGCGAGAACGGCACGGGAGGGATGACTCTCCCCCGACGCCTGAATACGCAAGCGCCCCTCACGAGCGCTCAAAGAAGGATCGACGTTCAGCTCTCCCTTTTCCAACTTGTGAGCATAGGTCACCCCTTCCCCATCCTGGGGGGTCCAGTCGAGAACACCCAATTCGCCGTGTTGTAAAGCGCTGAGAAGAGCGGCTGCACCCAGATCGGCCAACTCCGCGGTCAACTCATCGGCGGAAAGCGACCCGATATCCATCGAGCGGGCGACACAGTAGTCACCCGTGTCGAGGCCGGCCTCCATCCTCATGATACAGACACCACTCTGTCGATCCCCCGCCAGAATCGCACGTTCTATGGGAGCGGCACCTCGCCAACGCGGAAGAAGAGAAGCGTGGACATTGAGGCAGCCCATCTTCGGAAGAGAGAGCACCTCTTGAGGAAGAAGTGCACTATAGGCTGCCACGCATATAACCTCGGGATCGAGGGCACGTAACACCTCGAGGGCATCATTGTCTTTGAAGGAGGTGTACTCGTAAACGGGTAGATCGAAGTGATGAGCCACTTCCTTTACCGGAGAAGGCAGGGATGTCCTCCCTCGAGAACGGACTGCGTCAGGACGGGTGAAAACGCCCACCACCTCATGCTGGGAGGCGAGATACTCCAACACCACCGAAGCGAAATACGGAGTACCCATGAAAACGATACGCATGCTTTCCCCTTCCCCCGTCATCCCTACATCTCGCCAGGGCGAGCGCCGCGCTCGAGAGCGGCCCGATAATCCTGAAGCGCCTTTATGCGATCGATCGGCGAACAGGATTCGAAAAGGGTCTTCCCGTCGAGATGATCGATCTCGTGTTGCAGGCAGCGCCCCAGAAGACCATCTCCTTCAACCATGCATTCCTCTCCCGCAAGGTCGTAGTAACGAACACGGGCGAAGGGAGGACGAGCCACGGGCACCGCCACGCCCGGACAGGAAAGGCACCCTTCGTCATCGAGAATCGGATCCCCTTCGAGGGCGATGATCTCGGGGTTCACCAGGAAAAGAGGATCGGGCTCGGCTTCCGGATCGTTGCAATCGAGAACAACGAGTCGTTTGAGTACGCCGACCTGAGGAGCGGCCAGGCCGCATCCGTAGTTCTTATACATCGTAGCCGCCATCTGATGGGCGAGCTTCACCAAGGCGGGATCACCCACCTCACAGGGTTTACAGACTAAGCGTAATCCCGGATCGGGAGAGAGCACTATCTTCAACGTCTTCATGATATCCGGTCCTTTTCCTCTAAGATAATCCGTTGGCAGTATACCAATTAATCAAACCCCATATGAGACACCCCACGTCACCTCTACACCTCGGCTTCACTCTCGCAGTCCATGCCGAGACCGCAGCATGTTGAGATCATGCTGAAGGGCGACGATGCTCTGAAACAACGCCTCCTGCTCCTCGTCGCTTCGGTCTTCCTCCGATTTGATCTGCCCCCTCATCGATGAGATGACCTCCTCCATATCCCCGATCATCAATTCGTCGGCCAAGAACTTCATCGAATCATGCGCGCTGCGGATACCTTGCGTGACCGAGGAGGTGAGAATACGCGAGGCAAGAGGATTGCGCTCTTGGGCCTTGCCGATAAGCTCTGCCACCGTGATATCGGGTGTCGTCGACAGGATATCCAACACGATGTCCGCCAAATCTCGATGAATACGATCATGCCAGTTGGTCTGCCCCAGCGTATTGAGAAACTCGGCAACCATGGCGGGATTTTGAGAACAAAGACTGAGAAACTCCCGCTCCGCTTTGAGCCTGTTTTTCTCCATCGTCGTCAGCACGGGGCGTGGTCGGGGAGGATTATCCTCCCGTTCCCGAACATCACCTTGCGACTGCACGGGTGCTTTGAGGGTATCGAGTCGTGCGAGAACGTCCTGTTCCCGCACGTGTGTCTTACTTGCTATATAGACAGCATAGTCCTTAGCGAGTAACGAGGTCTTGATGGGAGCGAGAATGGAAAGCGCATCGACGGTTGCACGGCTTCGACCTTCGGGAGTTTCGAGATCATGATGTCTCAGGCGTCGATCGATGCCATAGCGGATCAGAGGCTGGGCATGCTCGAGTAGTTCGCGCAGAGCCGCATCCCCCCCATCCGATGCCACGAATTCGGCGGGATCGAGACCACCGGGGAGGGTGACGGCACACAGATCTATCTTGGACGTCCCCGCTTCGGGAGTGATGGATGCGTCGATGAACCCAAGAGCTCTGTCGGCAGCCCGCTGACCTGCTTCGTCACCATCGAAAAGATAGATGATACGAGATTTGGCATGATGGGATATGAGACGGATATGCTGGCGCGTCAGCGACGTCCCCAAAGTGGCCACCACGTTGGTGATACCCGCTTCATGAAGAGCGATGACGTCGGTGTACCCTTCGACCACGATGGCATCACCCGTCGCCGCCATCGATGCCTTCGCCTTATCCAGCCCGAAAAGAACCTCTGATTTATGGAATAGCGGCGTTTCCGTGCTGTTGAGATATTTCGGCTCTCCGCTACCGATAACCCTGCCACCGAAAGCGATGCATTCACCCCTGACGTCATTGATGGGAAACATGATGCGATCGTAGAAACGATCACTCAGGCGCCCGTGGGCATGAACGGCCACGTTGGCATCGAGCATCTCGCGTTCCGTATATCCCTGAGCACGGAGATGGGAAACGAGCCTCCCCCGGCCCGGTGCGAAGCCGAGCCACCACGTCTTAGGAACCGATCCACCTAAACCACGCTGCGCGAGATACGAACGGGCAGCATCGGCTGAAGCTTCGGGGGAACGCATGAGTGCGGTGTGATAGAAGTCCGCAGTTTGACGGCACACCTCCTTGAGGCGGGCCTTCTTGCTTTGGGCGCGGGTGATCGTTGCGGATTCCTGTAATTCGATATTGGCGCGTCGGGCTAGAAAGCGCAGGGCATCGACGAAATCCACATCATCGAGTTTCTGGATGTAGGAAATGATATCCCCTCCCTCACCACAACCGAAACAATGCCAGGTTTGGGTAACCGAATCGATCTTGCAGGATGGGGTCTTCTCCTGATGAAAGGGACAACAACACCAGAAATCCTTTCCCCGCTGCTGAAGACGCGTGCGCTCGGAAAACAGATCGACGAGGTCGTTGGCCTCACGGACGCGTCGGATATCTTCTTCGGAAAAACCTGCCATGACTTCCGCAAAACTCCTTTTCGATCGTAGACATCAGGTAACCGAGCATACACTCTGCCGTATGTCGGAAGAATACATAAGCGGAGACTCCCCCGTGGTTATCTCCGCTTCCCATGATAAAGGATGAAGAGAACGACCGTGGCGACGATGAGTACGACGGTCGTCACCATCATGGGAATACTCAAAGGTTTTATATTCACCAAAATCATGGCGACGGAAAACACCGACAGGAGCAAGCAGAGCAACGCCGCCCATAGAAGATAGCGGGATGATTCCTTCATGGGACCTCCTAACCGCGCTATAACGCTCCATTCGGATATCGAACGGAGCCACTCTTCCAAGATATCCCCAAGGAGAAACGTTGTCAGTTCGATTCTCTTTTTCACGCACACAGCGAACAAAACCTCTACAATATGACTGATTACAAGGGGAGGGGATCTATGCGTTTGCGCATGACATGCGACGTATGCAGCATCGAGGGAACCATCACGTTCCTCGGTGAGGATTGCGCCGTCACCATAGAAGGGGGCTCACACCCCCATATCGGTACCGTCATCATGGCGACCCCCCGTCCCTCGCTCACCGGAAACGGAACCAGTTCCACCCTATCGGTCATCAACCGCACGGGACACTACGATGACGTTCTCTTGGGTGATGTGGCGAAACGTCTCAGTTCCCGTCTCGGATGCGTGGTCTCCTGCACCGGAGGCATCCATATCGATGAGGCGAATAAGGAAGATATCGACCTTCTGAGCACTATGGGTGAAGACATCGCGAATGAGATAATACGGACGATTGAGGAAACGAGGGAATCCCATGGCTGATATTCACGACCTGCGCAGTGCGCTCGATTACCTGAAGACCCTACCGAACCAGTTGGTCGAAACCGACGTGGAGGTGGATCCCAAAGCCGAACTCTGCGGCGTCTACCGTCACGTCGGCGCGGGTGGTACCGTAAAACGCCCGACCAAAGAAGGACCGGCGATGATTTTCAACACCATCAAAGGCCATCCCGACGCCCGTGTCGCCATCGGCCTTCTGGCGAGCCGTCAGCGTGTCGCACGTCTTCTCGATGCCGACCCGAAACGCCTGGGATTTCTGCTCAACGAAGCACTGCTCAATCCGATCGAGCCCGTCGATGCCGCGCCGCACGAGGTTCTTTGTCAGGATATCGTCCATCGGGCCGATGAGGACGGCTTCGATATCCGCAAACTCGTACCCGCACCCACCAATACCCCCGAGGATGCGGGTCCCTACATCACACTCGGCATGTGTTATGCCTCCGATCCCGAAACGGGAGAATCGGATGTCACCATACACCGCCTCTGTCTTCAGAGTGAAGATGAGATATCCATCTACATGGTTCCCGGAGCACGTCACATAGGGGCCTTCTACGAAAAAGCCGAACAGCGCGGAGAAGCGCTGCCCATATCCATCAGCATAGGCGTCGATCCCGCCATAGAGATAGCAACCTGCTTCGAGCCGCCCACAACCCCTCTCGGCTACGACGAACTCCAGGTAGCAGGTGCCCTACGGGGAAGACCGGTGAAGCTCACGCCATGCCTTACCGTAAAGGAGCGCTGCATCGCCCACGCCGAATACGTCATAGAAGGCGAAATCCTCCCGAACAGACGGGTCGCCGAAGACCAGAACACCCGCAGCGGAAAAGCGATGCCTGAATTCCCCGGATATACGGGGCCGGCGAATCCGGCTCTCCCCATCATCAAGGTGAAGGCGGTCACGACACGCACCGACCCCATCATGCAAACCTGTATAGGACCGAGTGAGGAACATGTCAGCATGGCGGGCATCCCCACCGAAGCAAGCATTCTGCAGATGATCGAAAAGGCTCTGCCGGGTCGTCTGGCAAACGTCTACTGCGCCTCTGCCGGTGGAGGGAAATACCTTGCGGTACTTCAGGTGCGCAAAAACATTCCCAGCGATGAAGGACGTCAGCGCCAAATGGCCCTTCTGGCCTTTTCCGCTTTCAGCGAACTCAAACACATCTTCCTCGTGGATGAGGATGTCGATCCTTTCGATATGAACGATGTCCTGTGGGCCATGAACACCCGCTTCCAAGGCGACAGCGACATCATCACCATTCCCGGAGTACGCTGTCATCCACTCGATCCCTCTAACGATCCCACGATGTCACCGAGTATCCGTGATGCCGGTATAGCCTGCAAAACCGTGTTTGACTGCACCGTTCCCTTTTCGGAGAAGGATCGCTTCGAACGTTCGCGATTCAAAGATGTCGACCCGAAGCACTGGCTTCCCGACTTCGAATGAGGAGAAAGGAGACCGAGCTGATATGAAACGTCTCATAGTCGGCATGAGCGGGGCAAGCGGCACGCCTCTCGCCCATCGTTTCATTACGCGGGTAAAGGAATTGAGTGACTTCGAAGTTCACCTGATCGTCACCGAAGGAGCCCGCCAAACGGCCGGCTTCGAGTCACCTTCGGCCTTCGAGGATATACTAACGCTCGTCGATCGCGTCTACGACAATACCGAAATCGGTGACTCCCCCGCCAGTGGAACCTTTCGGACGGCAGGCATGGTCATCATTCCCTGCAGCATGAAAACCGTCGCAGGTATCGCAACCGGATATGCCGACAACCTCCTTTTGCGCAGCGCCGATGTCACGATCAAGGAGAAACGGCCTCTCGTTCTGGTGGCGCGGGAAACACCCTTGAGCCCCATACATCTCAAGAATCTCGCCTACCTCGCAACGCTTCCCGAAATCAGCATCATGGCACCCATGCTCACCTATTACAATGCTCCTAAAAGCATCGAAGATATGGAAGACCACCTCATAGGGAAGATTCTCGATCGCTTCGACGTGGAATCCCCCTATTTCACCCGTTGGACAGAAGGAGACAACCAATGAAAGAATCGATCTCGGGACACACCTCGTCTCTCGCACTCATCGCAGATCCTGTCGAGCACTCCTTCTCACCGGCACTGCATAACGCCTCGTTCGAGGAACTCGGCATCGATGCGGTCTACCTTGCATTCAAAGTCGAGGGTACCGCCCTCCATCGCGCCGTCAGAGGTATGGCCCGTCTGGGATTCGTAGGTTACAACGTAGGTGCCCCCCACAAAAGCACCATCCTTCCCCACCTTGATGAGGTCTCGGATGAAGCACGTCTGATGGACGCGGTCAACACCGTCGTCATCCGCGAGGGAAGGTCTTTCGGCTACAACACCGACGGTCTGAGCTTCACCAAAACGCTTGCCGATCACAACATCCCCTTACACGGACTTCATCTTGTGATGGTCGACATCGACGCGGAGGGATCCGCCTACGTCACCCAAGCTGCAAGCGAAGGAGCACAACACGTCACCGTCCTCACCGAAGCTTCGTCCGTCGATGCTCTGAAAACACGCTACGTGCGTGTCTCCGAGGCCACCGGCGCGACGATCGAAGTATTCGATCTGACCGATGTCGATCGATTCGGTACCTTCGTCGCCGATGCGGCGGTAGTCTGCAACGCAAGCAGAATAGGGGCCTCTCCGAACGAAAACCGCACTCCCATCCCCGCTTCACTGCTTCATACGGATCTCTGCGTTCTCGACAGCCTCTACCAACCTCGAGTCACCACCTTGATGCAGGATGCCATGCGATACGGATGCGAAGTGGTCGGAGGCCTTGAGCTTCTTCTCAACCAGGCGGCTTTGGCGGAAAAACTCTGGTTCGATTGCGAAATGCCCACCAAGCACATCCGGAATACCTTTTTCAGATAAGTATGACCTCGCAAGGAAATCGTTGCACAGAGGAAACGATTCTCGTCTATGATGGACAGCGTCGTTTTACGGAAGAAGTCATGTGAATACCGATACCCTGCTTTTCATAGCCGCATTTTTCGGGGCCTATACCGTTCAAGCGGTAACCGGTTTCGCGGGTAATGTCTTGTGTATGCCGGCGGGACTCCACCTCATAGGTCTCGCCACCAGTGTCGTCGTCCTCAATGTAATGGGGTTTATCAATTGCGGTCAATTGGCCCTGATGAACCGCAAACACGTCAATCGACCCGAATTATTGAAAATGACACTGGTCATGCTGATATTCATGCTCGTAGGCATCTATCTCGACACGATCCTCCCTCTCGATATCCTCGTCGTGGTCTACGGGGTCATCACCCTCATCATAGGATTGAAAAACCTCATCTTCAGAAACAGACGATTTCTACCCGAATGGGTTCTCTGGTTCGTCTTGGCCGGAGCCGGACTCATGCAAGGCATGTTCGTAGCGGGGGGAGCCCTTCTCGTAATCTATGCCATACAGAAGTTCGCCGACACCGCGGAGTTTCGAGCAACCCTCTCCGCACTTTGGACCGTTCTCAATTTCATCTACGGCTGCATCGCATTCGTACAGGGTCATTTCACCATGGAAGTGGGTCTTATACTGCTCTTCACCATTCCCCTTGGTTTTCTGGCAACCTTCTTAGGTAATCGGATTTCGGCACGTATCGACAAAGAGGTGTTTCTACGGATCGTCTATGCTCTCCTGGTCGTCATCGGGGCGATTCTTCTCTTCACCTCCGAAGCCTCACCGTTGTTCATCTCCCTCTAAACGCTCCTTACGAAAAAAATCCCCGCCCCTCACAAAGGAGGAACGGGGATGCGATGGATCGGCATCGATGATGCGACTTAGAGCATCGTCTGGATCATGATGAACAAGGGTGAGAAAGTCAACGAAACGATAGTCATCAGGTTGATCAAGATGTTCATGGACGGACCGGAGGTGTCCTTGAAGGGATCACCGACGGTGTCGCCGACGACGGCGGCCTTATGGGCGTCAGAGCCCTTACCACCATGAGCACCACCTTCGATGTACTTCTTCGCATTATCCCAAGCACCACCGGCATTGGACATGAAGATAGCCATCAACATGCCCGTAGCAACGGCACCGGCCAAAAAGCCACCGAGCATGGAGGGGTTGAAGCAACCGATGACGATCGGTACCACGATAGCCAGAATACCCGGCAGCATCATTTCACGCAGAGCGGACTGCGTGGAAATGGCGACACACTTGTCGTATTCGGGTTCGGCTTCATATTCCATGATGCCTTTGATCTCGCGGAACTGACGACGAACTTCCTCAACCATCGCATGAGCGGCACGGGAGACGGCACCCATGGTCAGGGCGGCGAACATGAAGGGAATCATGGCGCCGATGAAGATGCCCGCGATGATCAGCGGATCGGTCAACGTAAGCTCGAAGGAAGGCAGTGCGTGACTCATCGTCGCCTGATAGGAAACGAACAGGGAGATAGCAGCCAAACCTGCCGAAGAGATAGCGAAGCCCTTGGCGATCGCAGCCGTCGTATTACCTACGGCATCGAGTTGATCGGTGCGCTCACGAATTTCCTCGGGCATACCGGCCATCTCAGCGATGCCACCGGCGTTGTCAGCGACAGGACCGTAGGCATCGACACCGATGGTGATGGCGGTGTTGGAGAGCATACCCGTAGCGGCAAGAGCCACACCGAACAGGCCGATGGGAAGACCATCTTGAACCGCGACTTCAGGGAAAGCCATATTGCCGAAGGTGTAGGCGCCTATGATGGCGAGTGCGACCAGCAGAATGGGAATGATAGTGGAGAGCATACCCGTGGAAATACCCTCGATGATAGTGGTCGCCGCTCCCGTTTCGGAAGCTTCGGCAATACGCTTGACGGGCTTGTAATGATCCGAGCAGAAATACTCGGTGGTGCGACCGATAAGCAAACCGGCGATGAGGCCACAGAGAACGGAACCGAACAACCAAAGAGGCTGAGCGGTGGTGGTCTGCGTACTCCAAACGTAGAAGATGGCAAAGATAGCGACGATCTCGATACCGGCGGCGAGATAGGTACCGCGGTTCAAAGCCTTATGAAGGTCGGCGCCTTCCTTTGTGCGCACCGCGAAAAGACCGATGATCGAGGTGATGATGCCGCAACCGGCGATGAGCAGGGGAACAACTAACGCCCAGGTCTCATCGATGGAGCCGACACCGAAGTAGCCGGCGACGACGAACGTCACGGCCAAGATGGTGGGGGCAAGGATGGAACCCGTGTAGGACTCGAAAAGGTCGGCACCCATGCCGGCGACGTCACCGACGTTGTCACCGACGTTGTCGGCGATGGTTGCAGGGTTGCGGGGATCGTCTTCGGGGATTCCCGCCTCGACCTTGCCGACCAGGTCGGCTCCAACGTCAGCAGCCTTCGTATAGATGCCGCCACCGACACGAGCGAAGAGCGCAACGGCGGAAGCGCCTGTGGCAAAACCTTCGACGATGCCGGCGTGATCATGCATGAGATCAGGCGTCGAAACGCCGAAGATCTCGAGAATGATCCACAGGGAAAGACCGAGCAGCGCAAACGATGCTACGGACAAACCCATGGTCAAACCGGATTTGAAGCTGACGTTGAGCGCCTTTGCGACCGATTCCTCGGCGGCGTGAGCCGTACGGGTGTTGGCGCGTGTGGCAACGTGCATGCCGATATAACCGGCGAGAGCGGAAAGAACTCCGCCCGTGATGAAAGCCAATGCAGTGAACGGGCTCAAAGCGACACCCATCACGATGGCGACAACAATGCCGAAGATGACCAGCAACTTGTATTCGCTCATCAAGAATGCCTTGGCACCTTGCTGGATCTTGATCGAGATACCGTTCATCTTGTCATTGCCGGGATCCTGCTTGAGGACCCAGGAACCTAGGTAACCCGCCATGACGATACCGATAATGGCAGCGATGGGGGCAAACCATGCGACTTGAAGAGTCACGTCTTTCCTCCTTATCTGTACAGGTACAAAAGTGCTTTTTCTATCTACATTTACAAAAAAGCAACAATTTATGATTGTACGACATAATCGGGGGATTTCAGCAACGAAATGTTCTTATTTCTCCAAGAGGATGAAACGCTAGAGAACCAACGTCGTACGAACGTGTTCTATGTTGCCTAAGACGGTTCGTATGAGTTCATCGGTTGAATCGAACTTGATCATCGGTCGCAGGAATTCGACGAACTCCACGATGATCTCATCGCCGTAGATGTCACCTTCGAAATCAAGGATATGCGCTTCGCAAGTCGCTTCGGTCTCGTCGGCGAACACCGGAGAGACCCCCACCGACACCGCAGCCTTATAACGACGACCATCCACCACGGCATAGGCCGAATAGACCCCTTCGGAAAGAACCTGACGATTAGGGGGAATGACGAGATTGGCCGTACGGAAACCCATGTCGACTCCTTCCCCACGACCCGGCTGGACGAGACCGTTCACGAAGTAGCGACGCCCGAGAAGTTTTTCCGCTTCATCGAGGTCGTGAACGGCGAGAAGCTTTCTGATGCGAGTAGCGGTAATGGGCTGCCCGTCGGAACTTTTCAGATTGTGGGCATCGATATGCGTTCCGCTTACCACGCCCCACTCCCCCAATTCGACCACACTTCCCGCCGCACGGGCTCCGAAATGAAAATCGAGACCGACATGGAGATGCGCGGGAGCATGTCCGTTGAAGGTGGTATCGAGAAACTCCTTCGGTGAAAGGGAGGCGAACTCCGGCGTGAAGGGAAGCACCACCACGGCGTCGACTCCGCTTTGCTCGAGCGCGGCCAGACGCATCTCGTTTGACATGAGTTTCTTCAAACGATCCGCATGGAACAGCTCATCGGGATCTATGTCGAAGGTCAAAGCGATAGACATGCCACCGTTTTCATGCGCCGTATCCTGGGCGCACTGCAAAAGGTAACGATGTCCCCTATGCACACCATCAAATACACCGAATGCACAGGAAGAATTTTCGAAAAAGGAATGACTGAAAGCTTCGTCGACCTTATAGATTGGAGTCACGTTCAACACCTACCGCAAATACACATCGTGGTTTATACAATCCGCTTATCTCATCGTAGACGTAAAGGGCTTTGAGGCGGTTATGGACTACGATCGCCACCTGTTCGTCACCGCGGGGTGGGTCCGAGGAGGGCATCACGCTCGTCATGCAACACGCACCCGAAAAGCAATCGCCTTCGAGGGGCTCGTTAAGTCGGACCGACTCGACACGAAGAGGCGAGCCGTTCTCGACGAGCTTCGCTTCTTCACGCACGAAGGCATAGCGAACACCCAGAAGGCGCAACGGATCCACCGTCGCACGTTGTGGATTCTCTTTGAGCTCTTCGAGGGAAAGGCAATCTTCGAGAGAAAGATCGCCGAGCGTTACGCGACGCAGGGAGCGAACATGGGCGACCGTTCTCAGACCATGACCGAGATCTCGGGCGATCGAGCGCATGTAGGTCCCCTTGGAAACATGCAGAGTGACATCCCAGATAATGAGAGGCTCCCCGTTTTCGACAATGCACTTCACCTCGTTGAGGCGAGCCTCGAAGACTTCGAATTCGCGGGGGGCGAGCTCGATGACCTTCCCACAACGCGCCTGCTCGTAGGCCTTGCGACCCGCCACCTTTATCGCGGAATAAACGGGTGGAATCTGTGTCGAGCGGCCCACGAGACCCGCAACACAAGCTTGCGCGACATCGGGGTCCAAGAGCTCCTCCGGAACAGAGAGGGCCTTTATGACTTCTCCTTCTGCGTCATCGGTTGTGGTGGCGGTGCCGAACTCCACCTCCATGCGGTATGTCTTGTCGTGATCGACGAGGAAGGTACCCAAACGCGTAGCGGGACCGATGCATATGTTCAAGATCCCCGAAGCAAGGGGATCGAGCGTGCCGGTATGGCCGACGCGACGTTCTCCGAAAATGCGTCGACATTCGTCGACCACGTCATGAGATGAAAGGCCGACGGGTTTGTCGACGGCTATCACACGTGAAATTCCCGATTCTCCCCGTTTCGCCATGAAGGTCTAGGCCTCACTTGGGAAGCAGAGTTCGAGGACTTTTCCGGGAATATCGACAAGAGCCTCATCGAACGACTCGACGAAGGTGAATCCGGCGGCTGCGCGATGACCTCCGCCTCCATAGAAGCGTGCCACAGCCGACACATCGGTATCATCTTTAGCACGCAGACTACCCCGTATCTCACCTTTGTCGTTTTCACGCAGGATAAGAGCCACCTTCACACCGGCAACCCCGCGAAGCACATCGATGAGAACCTCGGCATCACCTCTGATTGCCCCACAGGCAACAAAGTCTTCGTTTTTCAAATACGAATAGACGAATTCACCGTCGGAGAGAAACGTCATACGATCGATGACGAGGCGCTCGAGGCGAAGTGAAGGCAGGGTTCTATTCTGGAATATCTCACGTGATATGTCGGAAGGAGAAGCCCCGGCCTCGGTCATCTTTCCCGCGGCCGCAAACGCTTCGGGAGTGGTGTTTTGAAAAGAAAAGCGCCCCGTGTCGGTGATGAGACCCACGAGAGCACATTCGGCGACCTCGGAATCAACGGCACCAAGCAGACCCGCCAACTTCCAGATGAGCAAGGAAGCGGAGGAGGCGTCGGGGTCGATGTAGTTGTAGTCCGATATGGCCTCCTCGTTGGCATGGTGATCGATGGTAACGGTGACCTGAGCACGCCTGTGCACCTCGGCCGCCGTACCGAGACGAGCCATAGTGGGAACGTCAACCGCCACGAACACTTCAGGATCCTCCCGAAAATCGCTCCCGACGACAAACGCCTCACGATCGACGAGAAAATGCAGATTGGCCTCCACGGGATTATCCTTCGCATAGAGGCAGGTAACGTCTTTACCCAGCGAACGGAGCGCCGCAGCAAGGGCAAGCTGCGAGCCCAGACAGTCGCCATCGGGACTCACGTGACCACAAATGACGAATCGCTGATACCGCTTGAGAAGTTCGGCAATTTCCTCGAGGGAAGAATTTGTCTGGGGGGTAATCACTGTTCGCTCTTATTCCTTTCGGCATCGGCAGCCAACGCTCCGGCTATACGTTCCGCTTGATCGACCGTCGAGTCCAACATGAAACGCAATTCGGGTGCCACGCGCCACGAAAGCTTCTTCGCCATCAACGAACGGATTCTACCCGATGCCGACTGGAAGGCCTCGGCAACTTCGATGTAGCGGGCCGGCTCCGTCGTGTAGTACACGTTAGCGACACTGCGATCGAAACTCACCTCACACGCAGTGATGGTGACCATGGCAAGGCGTGGGTCGGTCATCTCGAAAAGAAGAATTCCCGCGATGACCTCCCGTGCCTGCTCGTTCACGCGCCTGCTGGAAGAACTTTGCTTCATGTCTACTCCGTCCTCTCGACTTCGACGACACGGAAGCCCTCGATGGTATCTCCCACCTTGATATCCTGATACCCCGTGATACCGATACCACACTCATACCCGCTTTTGACGCTTTTGACGTCGTCTTTGAAGCGGCGCAGACTGTCAATGGTTCCCTCGAAGATGACCGTACCATCACGCACGATACGCACCCGGTCATCACGGGAAAGCTCTCCCTCGGTGATATAGGAACCGGCGATCGTACCGGCCTTGGGAACCTTGAAGGTTTCACGGACCTCGGCGATACCGGTGTCCTGCTCCACGATATCGGGCGAAAGCAAACCGACACGTGCGGCATTGATGTCTTCGATGGCTTGATAGATAACGCGATAAAGCCTGATATCGACCTTCTCGCGTTCGGCGACTTCACGCGTCTTGCCCGTCGGGCGCACGTTGAATCCGATGATGATGGCATCGGAAGCCGCAGCCAAGGTAACGTCGGTTTCGGTGATACCTCCGACCGCCGCATGAATGATATTGATCTTGACTTCGGACTGATCCATCTTGGAAAACGCATCGCGCAGAGCTTCGATGGATCCGTTGACGTCCGCTTTGACAACAAGATTGAGATCGGTCATCTTGCCTTCCTCGATACGGGCGAACAGATCGTCGAGGCTCATGTGCGAACGAGCTTCCTGCTTCGCGAGACGAGCACGGAGAGCGCGTTCCTCGGCAAGACGACGCGCATCACGTTCGTCTTCGAAGACACGGAATTCATCACCCGCGGAAGGCACCGAATTGAGGCCGAGAATTTCGACGGGGTCGGCGGGAAGCGCCTGATCGGTAACGGAACCACGCGGATTGATGAGGGCGCGCACTTTACCATAGGAAGTACCGGCAACAACCACATCTCCGGCATGGAGCGTACCGCGATCGACCAGAACAGTGGCAACAGGACCTCGGCCCTTGTCGAGGTTCGCTTCGATGACGAAACCTGAAGCGAGCGTATCGGGATTCGCACGTAACTCCAGCACATCCGCCTGAAGCAGGATGGTCTCCAGCAAGTCGTCGATATGAAGGTTCTGACGAGCCGAAACGTCGACGAACATATTCTTGCCTCCCCATTCCTCGGGGATGATGCCGTGTTCACTCAGTTCCTGACGGACGCGCTCGGGTGTGGCTCCCGCCTTGTCGATCTTGTTGACGGCGACCACGATGGGTACGCCGGCGGCATTGGCGTGGTTGATCGCCTCAATGGTCTGCGGCATGACTCCGTCATCGGCGGCAACGACCAAAACGACGACGTCGGTGACCTTGGCGCCGCGGGCACGCATGGCGGTAAACGCTTCATGACCGGGCGTGTCGATGAAGGTGACCTTACGGTCGCCGACATTGACCACCGAAGCACCGATGTGCTGGGTGATGCCGCCCGCTTCGCTTTCGGCAACACCAGTCGAACGGATGGCGTCGAGCAGAGAGGTCTTACCGTGGTCAACATGGCCCATGACCGTCACGACGGGGGAACGGGGTTTGAGATCCTCTTCGGAATCATGGTAGACGACGGCGAATTCCTCTTCGGGGGAAACGACACGCACCTTGCGCCCGAGGTCGTCGGCGATGAGCTCGATGAGGTCATCGCTCATGGTTTGCGTGAGGGTCAGAACCTGACCGAGCATGAACAGACGCTTGATGACATCATTGGGAGAGACATCGAGCACCTCGGCGAACTGGGCGACCGTGGATCCCTGAACCACTTCGGCGACGGAATCATCCAGAACCAGGTTGGGGTCGAGACCCTTTTCCAAGGCTTCCATTTCCGCCTTCTCACGAGCTTCCGCTTCACGCTTTTCCTTGCGCTTCTTACGTCGTCCCTGACCATCATGGGTTGCTGCCTCGACGGCGGCACGGGCCTCGGCGAGAACCTTATCCCGCTGAAGTTTTTCCGCTTGAACGGCCATCTGGGCATAGCGATCCTCACCGGAGGCATTACGTCCCTCCAATTCGGGAACGCTGGGCTCGAGACCCTTACGCTGCTTTTTGGCGCCCTTTTCGGGTTTCGGCTTATTCTTCTTGGTAGCGGCAGCCGACTGCTTCTGATTCTGCAGTCGCTCCCTTTCGTTTTGGATCTGGCTCAAAAGCGACGAGAAATTGCTACCCGAAGAAGTGGGCGCGCTCTTAGGTGCGCTCTTCTCGGGCTTAGCTGCCGCCGTTTTGGCACCACCCTTCTTATTGCGTGCCTGCAAAGCCTCTTCCACCGCCTGCTTCTTCGCCACTTCCGCGGCGATAGCAGCAGCCCGCGCACGCTCGAGCGCTTCAGCCTTTTCGCGTTCGACACGTTCGCGTTCGCGTTCGATCTGAGAAGCAAGACTTTCAAAAGGTGACGAGGATATCTTTTTCTTTTCCTGCTCTTCTTCTTCGCTTTTCTGGTGTCCGGCAAAACCGTCGCTACCCTGCTCTTCGCGACGGGCCCGTTCGGCATTGCGTGCCTGTCGCTCCTTTTCAACCGCAGCACGGCGCTCGGCTTCTTCAGCCGCTTTGCGCGCTGCTTCTTCTGCTTGCTCTCGGGCAAGCTTCTTCGCTTCTTCATCTTCCAGCTGTCCTGCACGTTGCTTTATCTCGGGCTCGAGATTTTTGCGGATCTTCTCCACATAAGCATCCTGCAGAATACTGGCATGGCTTTTCGCGGGAATTTTCATTTCAGCAAGGCGATTAAGCAGTTCCTTGCTGGTCATGTCGAATTCCTTCGCCAATTCATGTACTCGCATGCCGGCCATATAGTTCTCCTCGTCTAATTCTCTTTGTCGCAAAACGCCGCCCGCAACTGCCGGGCAATACGCTCATAATCTTCATCCGTCAATTTCGTTCGAAGAGCCGAATCGAACCTCTTCGTCTTCATCGCCTTTTCGAAACAGGCGAGCGAACAGACATAGGCACCACGCCCGTTCGCTTTACCCGTAGGGTCGAAATCGACGACACCTTCGGGGCTACGTACGATACGGAGAAGATCCTTCTTCGTATCACTTGTCCTGCACACGACACAGGTTCTCTGTCGTTTTCCCTGAACCATGACAGCGCTACTCTTCTTCCTCCAGATCGGCGTGAATGCCGCAGAAACGATATCCGGGACGCGCATGGTTACGGCAACGGGTACCGTCGGTGCCTACGTAGGCACACAATCCATCATCACCATCTACGGTATCGTCTTCATCGATGAGATCCATATCGCCGACGATGGGTTCTCCGGCGAAAGAGGCCGATTTGATATCTATATGCCAACCGGTCAAACGCGCGGCAAGACGGGCATTCTGACCCTCTTTACCGATAGCGAGTGACAGCTGATCGTCGGGAACGATCACCGTAGCGTAATTGTTCTCCTCATCGATATCGACCCGCGTCACCTTCGCCGGCGAAAGGGCGTTCGAGACGTAGACGGCGGGATTCTCATCCCACTGAATCACGTCGACGCGCTCGTTGCGCAATCCCTCGACGACCATGCGCACACGGGAACCCTTGGGTCCCACACAAGCACCTACGGGGTCGAGGGTGGGCTCGCGCGAAGCAACGGCGATCTTGGAACGCTCACCGGGTTCGCGGGCAATGGATTTTATCTCAACCAGGCCATCGTATATTTCTGGAACTTCGATCTCGAAAAGACGACGGATCAGGTCGGGATGCGTACGCGATACCACGATGGAGGGACGCGCGTGTTCACCGCGCATCTTCGGGGCATCGGAATTGGGGTCACGAACGTCCACGATCAGGGTTTTCAAACGCTGATTGTGACGATAGTGTTCATTACGGGGACGCTCGTTGCGTTCGTTGGGGTAACGCTTCAGATCGTAGTGAGGAAGCTCGGCTTCGACTCCGTCGCGGATCTTGATGATGGTGAAATCGGGTGTTCCCTGCAATACGGTACCGGTAACCAAGTCCCCGACGCGACCGGAAAATTCCTCGTAGATGGATTGACGGCCCGCTTCACGGACGATGGAACCGATAACGTTTTTGGCATTCTGTGCAGCGATACGGCTCACATCATTCGGCGTCACGTCGCGCTCTTCGAATTCGCTATACTCCCCGGTTTCCTCATCGGGCTCCCCGACGGGAATCAACTCGTAAACATAAATACGACCCGTTGCACGATCGATGATCACACGCGCATCGTATTCGAGATCGAGAATATGCTGATAGCTTTTGGCTAAAGAAGCTTCCAAACGTTCGATGAGATAGAATTCGTCGATCTTACGTTCGTGAGCCAAAGCCTGTAGAGCTTCGATCAGTTCAGAGGTTGCCATTGCTGCTTCCTTTCTTAAGCACCGAAATCCACGGTTCCCTTTACCCGTGCCTTCTTGATTTGTGAAAAGGGTAGTTTTTCAATCAACCCGTCCACTTCGAGAAGCACCGTATCGTTTTCAATGCCCCGTAAGATGCCCACCCATTTCGAACGGGACTCAACGGGGCTCGTCAAGACTATCTGAGCTTTCTCCCCTGCAAAGCGCTGGAAATGCTCAAGTGTACGCAAAGGCCGATCGATGCCGGGTGAGGAAACCTCGAGCATATATGCCCCCGGGAAAGGATCGAGCTCATCCATGATGTCATTGATCCACGACTGCGCGCAGGACAGCTCTTCGAAGCCGATGCCGCCTTCGCAATCGATGTAGACACGGATGGTCGGCGCCTTTTTCGCACCCACGACCTCTACCGTCACCAATTCAATACCCCGTTTTTCGGCTGTGGGAGCCAATGCGTCGAGCAAAGTGCGTTCTCTTTCCGTAAGCATAAGTCTCCTTTCCGAAACCACCCGAGAAACAAAAGAAGCGGGACAAAGCCCACTTCCTCTTACCTCGAAAGTATGAGTATACGTACAAACGTCGCTACCCTTTATACCATAATTTAAGAATCATTTCCAACGATCGGCAGGCAAAGTACAGATTCTCTGCATGAAACGGCACATGGACGGACGACAAAGCGGAAATCAAGGGTAGGAAAAGGGGTGCCGTCGCCTCAGGAAAGCAGGTATCCATTCAAAATATCCTCAAGGTCGTCGACGGAGGCGAATCGCCGCTCTTCCCCATCGAGATAGCTGACGACGCTTCCCTCCCATCGCACGACCCTCACCTCCCGCGCGGAGGCGATCGCTTCTTTGTGATCCGGGAAGAGGAGATCCTTCACGGGATGAAAACCCAGCTTGTTCCTACGGGAGACGTTCTGGGGGAATTCATAGGAAAACACAAGGGTTTTTATAGCATAGGCCGCAGAGAAATCCTGAGGAAGGGGGAAAAGATCGCTTCTCCGATCGGCATTGACCATCTTCTTGATCATCTGTTCCACGAGGTCTATCACGTTGTCGTAGAAAAAGCTTCCCGTTCCCCGGCAAAAACCTTTGCGGTGATTGATGTAGACCGTCCGCACGGCAACATAGTGCCGCCTCTCCAGAAAGCGAACGAAAAAACTCAATATCGCAACGACGAGAAACCAAGACACTCCGATGACGAGATCGATGCAGGATGACTCACCCGTCATCAGCAACGGAGTGAACCAAAGCCCGAACGAGATCAAAGCGATAACCAGACAAGCGATGATCCAACGTCGCATCACCTTTATGTTTCGGGGATCGTAGTTCATCGTCCACCCCGCATCCGTTGAAGCATCTCCTCGTCGACACCATCGAAGACGCGCAGAGACCGTATGAGTTGCACGCAGCAGGCCATCAGGCCCCCGCCGGCCACGACCATGCCGGCAAGACCCGTCGTCTGTAAAACACGGTAGACCTCCCCCTCGTCGAAAGAAGCCGCACGCGCCGCAGAATCGGCATCGTCGTAGGATCGGAAGAAGGTTTCGCCCAACGAAGAGATGAGGGCGTCTCTCGAGTTTTCCAGCACGAAAGCCGCTTGTTCCCCTTCGGCGGGAGGTTTGACATCAGATGGAGCAGATACGCTGCGGGACGGTTCACGTACCGAAATGGCAAAATCTCGAGTTCCACCCGGGATGCCATCGGATTTTTCCGGTTCCCGAACCCCATCGACATCCGAGTCCCCCGAATCGGAATCGGGGTCGGGATCACCCGATGCTTTCGTGAGGATAGCCCCGTCGATATGGTAACCGTCGTCTTGGTTTTTTATCACATACCAGATGAGCTTTTGGTTGCTCGGATCATAAGAGATGCCTTTTTCCCGGCATGCTTCGACGATCGAACCTTCAGTAGGTCGGTTTTTGAGATAATGATCCGGTAACCCCTTCGGGTCGTAGATGACTTCCGAGAAGATCGATGCCGTATCGAGCGCATTCTCGACGATGATGGCGTTGGTATAGTTCGATACATTGCTCGAAACGTCCTCGATTCGATCCGGAAGGCTCTCACCGTCGAAGATGGAAACATAGAAGCGTCCTTCCGCGTAAACGTCATCTCCGTCTTCGGCATGGGCTTGAGGAGAGAACAATAGGCTCGAAAAGAAGAGACCTGCGAACAGGGCAACCAGAAGAACACGTCTTCCCATCCGAGAAAACACCGACCTGTCAGACGACATATCAAGCAAGAAGGGACCGCCTTCTCAGGAAGGGGAAGACCTCTTCCAAGGGAAGCGGTTCACTGTAGTAATATCCCTGCAGCATATCCGACCCCCACGCACGGAGAAGATCGACCTGCTCTTCGGTTTCGACCCCCTCGGATACCACGGTATAACCCAGATCCGACATAACCCGCAAGACGCTCTGATACAATTTGGCCGCACGCTCGCTGTCGGCGGCGTCCACGAGAAGTGTTCGGTCGATCTTCACCGTTTCGAAAGGAAGATTCAGTACCGTATCCAGATTGGCGAATCCCGATCCGAAATCATCCATACAAAATGTCGCACCGACACTTGCAAGGTCGCGTATCAAATCATCCAACTCATCGTTATATTGCGTTGCGGATGTTTCGGTAACCTCGAAACAGAAGAGTCGTGGATCGAGTTCGTATCGCCGTATGGTGGACAGGAGACGTGAGCCCAAATCGGGTGCGGTCAACTCCAGGGGAGAAAGATTTACTTTGAGTGCTCTGATTCCCCATTCGGCAAGGTGGTTCTCATGGGATCGAGCGAAACGACACACTTTTTCGAACTGCAGAGCCCCCAACTCCCTGATATACCCTTCTCTTTCCGCTATCTCTATCACCTCGTCGGCGGGAATGTAACCTAATTCGGGATGCTCAAGACGCGTCAGCGCCTCAAATTCTATGAAACGGTTGTCTTTAATGGAATAGAGCGGCTGAAAACGGACCTCCAGAAGATCCTCGCGAATAGCATGGGCGACATAGCTTCTGATCATTTCGAACCGACGGTATTCCTCGACACCGTTCTCGGTCTCGATAAGACCCACCGAATCATTGCGTCGAATCGCCGCGATGAGATAGTCCATGTAGCCCTGCAACTCTTCGGGAGATTGTATCTTCGAAGCGTTACTGATGGATCCGATACTTGCACTGATCTCGAACTGGGTTCCGTTTATCTCGTGGGTCTCGGAGAAATAGGACCGCAGCTCCTCTTCGACCCTTCGGTTTTCCCGTCTCGAAAACGTGACCAGAGCGAAACGGGATCCCTTCAGACGAAATACCTGCTTGTTTCCGCTCACTCGAACAAGTGCTGCCGCCGTGGTCTTCAATAATTCGTCGCTCAGATCGTGTCCTCCTATCACATTGAGTACGTTGAGATGGTCGAGGGAGACAAAAATCACGTTGAACTGGCGATTCTTCTCCACGAGGGAAGCGATTTTACGCTTGAATCCCGACGTTTCGAGAACACGCGTCAATGGATCGATGATTTCGAAGGGATTGTTGATGGTGAAAAACATCACCGTTATTCCCAATCCGATACCGAGCCCTGTAAGAAGAACACCGGGATGGAAGTACTGAAGAACCACACATGACGCCGATATGATCGCGTACTCCCACATGGCGATGAAATCGACACGACGCAATGTCCGACGATGCAAGAACACGTAAATGAGTGCCAAGCCGCAGTAGAAGATCGCATACAGATACATTGAAAAATAAAACGGACCATGGGTATAGACGTGGGTTACCGGATCGAAGGAGAAGAGTATATGGGTCCACGGATTGGTGACGACGACGGCGATGAACACTATAAAGGGAATCCATGCTATAAGCAGGGAGCGGATATAGCCTTTCTGCAGATCATCGCAGAGGGCAACCGCATAACCGAAGAGGAGAAACGGAATGAGACACTGCAGCAGATAGAACAAGGAGAGTTCACCGTAGAGCAGGGCGAGCGAGTGCTGAAGGGGGTCGACGAAAAGGCAGGCGGAAACGATATCGAGAACGATATCGATCGAGCCGACGACGACGAAAACGAGGAATATCCTCATGCTCAAAGCATCCTCGCGACGGCAGGCGAAAAGGAAATGAACGAACACGAAACCAAGAAGCACAAGTGCGGCAATGAGGAAATCGATATTGTAGGTCAATGCTTCACCTTCTGCCGTAAAGTGCGCCCGATACCATTCGCAGAGATAGTGTGATTTCGCCTTCGAATTGTATATCAAAACGACCTCCCGTAGCATGGTGGCGCACGGAAAGGTCGTCAAAACAAGGGAGTCGGTCGACTGACCGACTCCCGATGGTGATACGGGGAATCACCATCACCGATGACGCATATGGTTAAAAGGGAATCCCCACCCAATTCCAGATCACGAAAAGCACACCGGCGACCAATAAAACGAGAAGAATTCCGATGATGAGTTTCAAAAACGTCGTCGTATCTTTCTTGGGCTCCTCCTGAACGAACACGGTGACATCACGGTTGACGTCGGCGACGACTTCTCCCCTATCCGACACCACCCGCTGAATGGGCATGGTGACATAAGGATCCTCGGAACCGATATGAGGCAACGCATCAAGGGGAACAGCCGGGCCCTTGCGCGGTGGAAGAGGGATTTCCTCCGCGGGGGAAAACACATTACCCTCCTTGTCGACGTACGTCCGTTGCGCGACGGGAGGCAACTTCGTCGTGGAAGCAGGGCCGACGGTTTCGGCGTATGTGAGCATTTCCTCCGCCTGCGCAATACGTGCCTTCATCTCGGAAACCGTCATGCCGCACTTACTACAGCGTCGATCGGTCTCTGCGATTTTCGTTCCGCAATTCAGACAAAACACGCGGCGTCGACCTACTGTTCCTTGCTTGCGATAAGACGGTTGAGAGCATTGAGATAAGCCTTGGCGGAAGAGACGATAATGTCACCATCGGCCCCTCGACCCGTAAACACCTCACCGTCAGCTGCGGTCACCCTGATCGCAACCTCACCCAGAGCATCGATGCCACGTGTCACACTTTGAACGGAAAACTCCGAAAGGTCATTTTCGATATCGACGATTTCATTGACCGCACGATAGAGAGCATCGACGGGGCCGGTGCCGGTAGCGCAGGCGACAAATTCGTTATCGGATGCATCACGCAACGTGACGGTGGCGGTTGGGGTAAGCGGGTAGCCACAGGAGATCTGAACGGCCTTGAGCGTATAACGCGCTTCCTGTGCCCGTCCCTGCTCTCCGACGAGGGATTCCAAATCCTCATCGTAGACTTCCTTCTTCTTATCGGCGAGATCGAGAAACGCCGTATGGATGTCTTCGAAGGCCTGACCCTCAATAAAATAGCCCAACGCTTCGAGGCGGTGACGCAGTGCCGCGCGTCCCGAACGGGCGGAAAGCACGATCGAGGACTGACCGGCACCGACTTCGGTCGGATCGATGATTTCGTAGGTGTCACGCGCCTTGATGACACCATCTTGATGGATTCCGGAAGAATGAGCGAAAGCATTTGCTCCCACGATGGCCTTGTTGGGCTGAACCAAGAATCCGGTGATCGAAGAAACCAGGCGGGAAGCGCGAACGAACTCCCGCGAATTGATGTCGGTGTGAGCATCGAGCTCTTCGCCGTGCATCTTGATCGCCATGACCACTTCTTCCATGGCGGTATTGCCGGCACGCTCACCAAGTCCGTTGATGGTACATTCGATCTGCGTGGCACCATTGGCCACACCGGCGAGAGACAAAGCGGTCGCCATACCGAGATCGTTATGACAATGAACCGAGATGGTCGCCTTATCGAAATTGGAAACGTTTTCACGGAGGAATCTTATGCGACGACCGTACTCTTCGGGCAACGAATACCCCGTAGTATCGGGGATGTTCACGACCGTGGCACCTGCGGCGATAACCGCCTCGCAGACCTTGGCCAAAAACTCATAGTCGGAACGACCTGCATCTTCAGCGTAGAACTCGACGTCTTCGACATATTTTTTTGCATATTTGACCGCCGCGACGGCACGTTCCAATATCACGTCGGGCGTGGTGCGCAATTTGTCATAGATGTGACTGTGGGAAACACCGATTCCCGTATGGATGCGGGGACGCTTGCACTGAGCGAGCGCATCGGCGGCGGAGTCGATGTCCTTTTCGACCGCACGGGTCAATGCGCAAACGACGGCGCGATCCCCTACCTCGGCGGCTATCTGCTGCACGCTCTTGAAATCCCCTGGGGAGGAAACGGGAAAACCGGCCTCGATCACATCGACACCCAGACGAAGAAGTTGACGCGTGATGACTAGCTTCTCTTCGGAATTCATAGACGCTCCGGGAGACTGTTCGCCGTCGCGCAAAGTGGTATCGAAAATAGCGATCTTGCGTGTCATCTTGCGATCCTTTCATCGGGTGAGTTTCAGTTGCACAACTATACCATTATTCATGGATCGTTACCGATCAGAAGCCCGGATGTCCCGCTCTTTTCCAAGACCATTCCGGCACGACCACCTTCACCGATTCCCGTAGAAACAAATGACGAACACCACGGATGGAAGAAGATCGAAGATCCGTTTTCAAACCGACAACTAATCCTCTTGTTAAAATGTTACCGATAAACTATCATCTTAAGAAGGAATTGTGGAGAAATAGAGAAGAACAGGGGGAACTCAGATGGAATTATTCACTGATGTTGTCTTTCTCTCGAGGTTGCAATTCGCTCTTTGCATCGCCTTTCATTTCCTCTTCGTGCCGATGTCTATCGGTCTTGGTCTGATTCTGGCGATTGCGGAAACGCGCTATTACCGTTCTCGAGATCCCAAAGACGGCGCAGCCGCACGATTCTGGGTGAAAATTTTCACCGTGACGTTCGCCGTCGGAGTTGCGACGGGCATCACGATGGAATTTTCGTTCGGCACCAACTGGGCTGATTATTCGCGTTTCGTCGGCGATATCTTCGGCGCACCGCTCGCAGCGGAAGCGCTCCTCGCCTTCTTTTTGGAATCCTCCTTTCTGGGGGTGCTCATCTTCGCTCGCAACAAAGTATCACCGCGCTTCTATATGATTTCCGGGTGGCTGGTCTGGCTGGGCTCGTGCCTATCCGCTCTCTGGATTCTCATCGCCAACTCCTGGATGCAGACCCCGGCCGGCTACGAAATCGTGGCCACTGCCGAAGGAACCAAGGCTCTCATCACCAATTTCTGGGAAGCCGCACTCAATCCCTCTCTGGGAGCGCGCTACTTCCACACCGTTGATTCGCTGCTCATCTTCGGCTCTTTCGTCGCTATAGCCATCGGTGCCTACCACCTCCTCAAAGGAAAGAAGGATTTCGGTAAAAAGACCCTTAAAACCGGGGCTATCGTTTGTTTCATAACCTTAGCGCTCATGCTGCCGGCGGCACATCAACAGGCCGTCGTCGTCGCCGAGCATCAACCTTCCAAGTTTGCAGCGATGGAAGGCATGTGGGAAAGCGGCAGTGCCGATCTTGCCCTGTTCGGCTGGGTCGACGAAGCCAATCGCAGCACCATGACCGTCGATCTACCTTTAGCCGGTGCGACGAGCTTTTTGGCATCGGGTAGCTTCGATACCGTCTACCCGGGACTCAACACCTTCGGTGAGGGCATGACTCCACCTGTCAACCTGACATTCCAAGCCTACCATCTCATGGTCGCGCTCTTCGGGGTCATGGGCCTTCTCTGGCTTCTCGCCGCCTGGTCGTCCCGTAAGAAAGTCGAACCCAAAAAATGGATGTTGCGCCTTTTGATATTCGGACCTCTTCTGCCCCTTATAGCCATTCAGTCGGGCTGGATCGTGACGGAAGTGGGCAGACAACCCTGGATCGTTTGGGGTGAGCTGCTCACCCAAGATGCGATATCGCAGTCCGTATCTTCAACGGATCTATTGCTCACCATAGGTATTTTCATTCTCTTCTATACCTTCATCCTCATCGCCTATCTGCGCATCGTTTTCAAATTCATCAAAGAAGGACCCGTTGAGGAAGGCTCTTCTCCCGAAGGTACAGGTACTTCTTCGATCGGAGATGCTTCGACCGAATCGATTGTGAAGGAGGGAGAACGATGATGCTCGACGTCACGTTTCTGCAAGGACTTTGGTTCATCCTCATCGCAGTGCTTATCATCGGTTATTTCATCCTGGATGGCTTCGACTTGGGGATTGGCGTGCTCTACCCGTTCCTGGGTAAGAACGAGCGGGATAAAGCAATCATGAGACGCGCGGTCGGACCTGTTTGGGATGGCAACGAAGTTTGGCTGCTCACGGCAGGCGGAGCGTTATTCGCCGCTTTCCCGCCCGCCTATGCTACGTCGTTCTCGGGATTCTATCTCGCGATCATGCTGGTTCTCTTCGGGCTCATCGCCCGCGCGGTCTCCATTGAATTCCGCCATCACGACCCGGCTCTTTCGAAAGTATGGGATGCCTTCTTCTTCATCGGCTCGCTTCTGCCGGCACTCCTTTTCGGAGTCGCTATCGGAAACATCCTCGGCGGAATAGAGCTCAACGCCAACGGCGACTACACCGGAGGCTTTTTCGCACTCCTCAATCCTTTCGCTCTCATGTGCGGTCTTCTCGGATTGGCCCAGATGATACTTTTGGGTGCTTCGTGGATAACGGTGAAAACCGATGTCGGTGAAACCCTTCATAAAACGGCGAAGAAGATACGGACGGTTTTTTCTTTCGTCGTCATCATCGGCTTCGTTGTCGCTTCACTGCTGTATTGCACATCCCCCGCATTTTCCTTCACGGGCGATATAAGCGACATCCTTGCCATCGTATGTGCGATCCTCACCATCGCCTGCCCTCTCATCTCGCTGCTTTTCGCGGCGAAGGGACGGGATCTGGCGAGTCATATCGCTTTGAGTGTAACGTGCGTTGGGCTCATAGGTCTCACCGCTGCAGGTTTATTCCCCTACATCATTCCGGCAACCGATCCGCTTCTCTCCATCACCATCGCCGCAAGCGCATCCTCGGAATATGCGCTGACTGCGATGACCATCATCACCGCCATCGGTCTTCCTCTGGTGCTGCTCTACCATGTCATCGTCTACAGGACGTTCCGAGGTAAAATCACCGACGAGGATCTGAAGAACTACTGATCTCTTTCGAAACTATCGAAAAACGGAAGGGGATCCGCCATAAGCGGATCCCCTTCCTGTTGAATATCGGTCTGATTCCCACAGAGATGATCAGACGGCTGCGCCGTCGCGTTCACCGGTTCTGATGCGAACCACACCCTCGACGGGAGAAATGAAGATCTTTCCATCCCCAACCTCACCGGTACGAGCTACCGAAACGATTGTGTCGACTATCTCGTCAACGCGTCCCGCCTCAACGATGATCTCGAAACTGATTTTCGGAACCATGTTGAGAAGCACTTCGCTTCCTCGGAAGTATTCTTTCCAGCCATGCTGATTGCCACAACCGTTCACCTGCGAAATGGTCATACCTGAAATATTCGCCTCGAAAAGGGCTTCTTTGAGCGGCTCGAGCTTCTCGGGCCGAACAATAGCTACGATACGTTTCATACCCACATCACTCCTTTCTCATTAATCCATGCCGTTGAATGCGGGATAAGCGGATTCACTGTGTCCGGACAAGTCCATGCCGGCAGCTTCCTCGTCTTTGGAAACACGCAGAGAACCTCTGAATATGACCTTGAGGATGAGACCGATGATAAGCGTACCGATTCCAACGAAGGCCACCGTCACCAGAATACCGAGAGCCTGGGCGCCCAACAAGGTGACATCACCGGTGTAGAGAAGGCCACCGAAATCGGTCCAAGAAAGATCGGGGACGCAGAAGATTCCCGTAAGAAGACCTCCGACGACACCACCGACGGCATGACAACCGAAAGCATCGAGCGCATCGTCGTAGCCGAGCTTCGCCTTAACGAAGGCGATGGCGAAATAGCACACGGGAGACACGACGAGACCCATCACGATCGCCGCCCAAGGCTCAACGAAACCGGCTGCGGGGGTGATGACGACCAAACCGGCCACGAGACCCGTCGCAGCACCGACCAGGGTGGACTTACCCACTTTGATACGCTCGACTATCATCCATGAAAGGAGCGCAGCACCGGAAGCGACTACGGTATTCAGCAGGGCGAGCGCCGCGATACCGTCTGCCAGAAACGCGGATCCGCCGTTGAACCCGAACCATCCGAACCAAAGGAGCGTCGCACCCAAAACGACCAAGGGAACATTGTGGGGACGATGGTTGACCACGCCGAATTCCTTACGCTTACCCAAAAGCAAACACAAAACGAGACCAGTCAAACCGGAACTGATATGGACAACATCACCACCCGCGAAGTCGAGTGCGCCGATCTGGTCGCCAATGAAAGATCCCTCACCGCCCCACACCATATGTGCTAAAGGGGCGTAAATGCCGATAACCCAGATTGCAATGAAGGCGATGAAAGCCCCGAACTTCATGCGCCCGGCAAGCGATCCACCGATGATACCGCAAGTGATCATCGCGAAGGCCGCTTGGAAACAAACGTTGATAATGGCAGGATACGTTGCGTCGGCAGGCACCGATTCGGCTTCGGCAAGCATGTTCTGTACCAAAGTCATGCAACCCAGCTGATCGAAACCACCTAAAAACGCATTGGACCCATCACCACCGTAAGCCAAACTCCAACCGCAAGCTATCCATGCAACCGCCACAACGCCGATGACCACAAACGACATGAACATGGTGTTGACGACATTCTTGCGCCGTGCAAGACCGCCGTAGAAAAATGCAACACCCGGTGTCATTACGAGAACGAGCATGGTGGAGACCAGCATGAATGCTGTAGATCCCGTGTCAAACATGTGCATACCTCCTATACTTTTGCCTACACTTTTTCGACAGGGATATCTTTACACGCTGAACAGGTTCATCTTTCTTCGGGAGTCATTGTTAACTTTGCTGGAAAAAGCCTGTAACACGAGGGAATCACAAGCGTTACAATATCGAAACAAGCCCCGCCGAAAAAAAGGAACACCTCGATGAATCTCATCTATCGATCTGTGGAAACACCCGCGGAAATCCACGCACTCGCCCATATGGCTGACGAAATCTGGCATGAATACTGGCCCGCCCTGATCGGTGATGAACAGACCGACTACATGGTCGATCGATTCCAGTCTCCCGAGGCCATCGAGCGCGATATACGTGAGAATGGGTATGTCTACCATTCGATCGAAGACGAGCAGGGAACCCTCGTGGGATACACGGGGGGCGCGATCGAGCGTTACGCGAGTCCAAGTGACGAGGGAGCGAATACGCATGGTGAAGCGATCAGTCGCCTTTTCCTGAAGCGGTTCTTCATATCGAAAATCTACCTTTACGAAGAGCAAAGGGGCAAACACTACGCCAGCGCCATCATGGAATTCTGGAATGATTACGCACGGAAAAACAACCTTGAGGGCATGTATCTGACCGTCAACAAAGGAAACGATCTGGGAATCCGCGCCTATCGCGGAAGAGGATTCGACATCATCGAATCCATAAAAGCCGATATCGGAGACGGCTTCGTGATGGATGACTATATCATGGCGCGATCCGTCATCTAAAGATGCGCCCCCGACAAACCGGGGGGACACCTATCGATACATCCGACCTATCGCCTATCGGTTAGGCGTGAGTGCCGAAATGATTTGATCGGCGATACCCGCACCATCAAGGCTAAGATCGGCAAACAGCTGCTCTACCTTCCCCTGCTCGATGAAAGCATCGGGAAGACCAAGGGTCAAAACGTCAACCTCAAGATGATGGGCAGCGAGGACCTCGATCACTCCTTCCCCCACTCCCCCACGGATAACCCCCTCTTCGAGGGTGACCAGAAGTCTGCTATCGGCGGCATCGGCGATAGCCCTCTCATCCAAAGGCTTGACCCATCGCATATCAACGACACGCGTCGATATGCCTTTCTCAGCCAAAATATCCGCTGCAGCAAGCGCCTGAAACACCATGCGACCGAATGCCAGCACAACGACATCGGATCCTTCACGCATGACACGGGAAACACCCACCTCCAGCATCGATGGTTCGTCGGCAACGGTAACTCCTTGAGCATTGCCGCGTGGGTAGCGGATGGCGAAGGGACCGCCGAGAGCAAGAGCGGTATGGAGGGCATCGGCTATCTCCGCCTCATCAGAAGGAGCCAACACCTTGAGATTGGGAATCATACGGGTGTAGACCATATCGAACACCCCATGATGAGTGGGGCCATCATCACCGACGAGTCCGGCGCGGTCGATGGCGAAAACGACATCGAGATCGGGCAGTGCCGTATTGATGATCATCTGATCGATCGCACGTTGCATGAACGTCGAGTAAAGCGCAACGACGGGTTTCTTGCCACCCAATGCCAAACCACTCGCCATACCCACCGCATGAGCCTCCGCAATACCGACGTCGAAGGAACGTTGCGGGAAAAGAGAAACGAAATCGCGTAGACCCGTACCGTCTATCATGGCCGCCGTGACAACGGTGACGTCTTCATCGATACCCGCTTCGCGGACGAGTGCCTGCGAAAAAGCCTGCGTATAGGTAGGTGCTCCACCTGCTTTCTTCTTGAGTTTACCCGAAGCGATATCGTAGGGACCAACTCCATGAAACTTGGAGGGATCAGCCTCTGCAGGAGGATAACCGGCTCCTTTTCTGGTTACGACATGAACGAGAACGGGCGCCTGCGACGAAAGTGCGCGAGAGATGTTGGCCCTCAAGGCGGTGATGTCATGCCCATCGACGGGAGGCGTGCAGACGATACCCAACTGTTCGAAAAGCATGGTATCGGGCACGACGAACTGCTTGACCGATTCCTTGGCGCTTTTGCCGAGTTTTACCATGGCTTTTCCCGCAGGTCCAAGAGAGGACTCGATGAATTCCTGCATGTAATCACGGTTTTTACGATAATTGTTCGAAACACGCAACCCTCCCAAATGAGCTGCCATAGCTCCGACGTTACGCGAGATCGACATCTCGTTGTCGTTGAGAATGATGACCATCGGAGTTTGAGCCTGACCGATATCGTTGAGTGCTTCGAAGGCCATGCCACCCGAAAGGGAAGCATCGCCGATTATCGTGACGATCTTATTGTCGCGCCCGGCGAGATCACGTGCACGCGCAAGACCACAGGCGACCGAAAGGGAATCGGAAGCATGGCCCGAAGGGTGCACGTCATGAGGGTTCGTTTCCGGCTTGGGAAAACCGGAAAGCCCCCGATATTGACGAAGTGTAGCGAATTCCTTCAAACGCCCGGTAACGAGCATGTGAGCATAAGACTGATGGCCGACATCGAAAAGAAGACGGTCACGAGGAGAGTCTATAAGGGAATGAACGGCCAATATGATATCGACGGCACCAAGACTCGATGCCACATGACCACCCGTATTCGAGGTGACCGAGACTATCTCTTCACGAATCTCATGTGCGAGAATGGCAAGCTCTTCGTCGGTTAGCAACTTGAGATTATCAGGGGACTCTATAGAGTCGAGAATACGATGATCCACGAGACGACCTCCTTCGAGATTATTCGTCGGAGTCAAGCGAAATGCCCGCATCCGCAACGACGGCATCCTGCACCTCTGCAGATGATCCGTCATCTAAAGCCTGATCGGCATCGATCTGAGCATTCTTAGCCGCAATACCCTCCTCGAGAAGACTCGATGCCTCGAGGCCGATACCGACCGCTTCTTCATAAAGACCGAGAGCCGCATCGAGCGAGATATTTTCATCACCGACGAGTTCGACGATTTCGTCGAGACGATTTTTAAGCGATTCGAAATCACCGGTGTTGTTGGTTTCTTCAATCACCACTGACCTCTTCCTCAAGCTGAAGGGCGATACGTCCCAAAATACCATTGACGAAACGGGGCGATTCCTCTCCACCGAATTCCTTGGCGAGATTGACCGCTTCATTGATGGATACCGAAATGGGTACATCGTCGACGTACACCATCTCGTAAGTGGAGAGACGCAAGAGCGAACGGTCGACAACGGGCATACGATCGAGTGCCCAATTCTCACTCGCCTTGATGATATGGCCATCGAGAACATCTGTCTTGTTTCCACAGCCCTCGAGAAGGGAAAGAGCGTAAGGATCCAAATGCTTCGTTTCTTCGACGAGTTTCCGATCGTTAACCAAAGCAATGGGGGCGACACCGAGAATCTCTCCCTGATACATCACCTGTAAAGCACTACGGCGCGCACGAGTACGCTCATGTTGCTTAGAAGACATATTTCACCCAGCTTAATCCTGGAACAGAATTCCATCGACACGCAGGTCGACACGTGAGACATTGAGGCCAAGCTGCGAGAGCACTGCATCGGCAATGGCGCTACGCACCTGATTTGCTATCTCGTTCAGGGAGTATCCGTTGAACACATGGAGAGAAAGGCTCACCTCGATGCCACCATCCTCGGCGGGAGCAACGGATACACCGCTGACCGACTGCTTGGATGAGAAGAGAGAACGCCAGCCCGAAACCGATGAAGTTCCCACCGAGGCAACCCCCGGTACTTCCTTCACAGCAAGAGCGACGATCGTATCGACGACGCCCGGAGCAATCGCCATTCCGTCTGTATTGATGTCCGTCATCTATTTATCCCCCATTTCGGTTTCGATGAAATCAGTATAGACCCTTCCCTCGACGAAAGCCTGATTATCCAGAACTTCCAGATGAAAGGGGATTGTTGTCTTTATGCCCTCGATCTTGAATTCATTCAAAGCACGCCTACCGCGCGCGATGGCTTCCTCGCGACTGGAGCCCCAAACGATAAGTTTGGCCACCATCGAATCGTAGTAGGGAGATATGCGTGATCCCTCACGGATATAGGTTTCCACACGGACTCCCGGGCCACCGGGCACATCGAAACGAGTGATGTTTCCCGGACAGGGGCGGAAATCGTAAGCAGGATCTTCCGCATTGATCCTGAACTCCATGGCATGGCCATTGGGGGAAAAGGGCGCTTCGGCAACACAGGAAATGGGCTCACCCGAAGCGATACGCAGCTGTTCTTTGATGATATCGGTACCCGTTATCATCTCGCTTACCGGATGCTCGACCTGAACACGTGTGTTCATTTCCATGAAGTAGAAACGTCCATCCTGATCGAGAAGAAACTCGATGGTACCGGCGTTTTCGTAGCCCGTAGCGCGAACGGCTTTGATCGCCGCAACGCCCATGGCTCGACGGATCTCGTCGTTGAGCGCCGGAGAGGGAGCTTCCTCGAGTAGTTTTTGGTGACGGCGCTGAAGAGAGCAGTCACGCTCACAGAGGGAAATACGGTTGCCATATCGGTCGGCGAGAATCTGAACCTCGACATGACGGGGACGCAAAACCAGCTTCTCCAGATAGACATCTCCGTTACCGAATGCCGCCTGAGCTTCGTTTTTCGCCGCGAAGAACTGAGCTTCGAGGTCAGCAGGGTCATGGACTTCGCGCATACCCTTACCGCCACCACCTGCCGATGCCTTCACGAGAACGGGATAGCCCACGGCATTCGCGAAAGAACGGGCCTCCTCGACCGTCTCGACGACACCATCGGATCCGGGTACGGTGGGAACACCACACGCTTTCATGGTATCTCGAGCGGCAGCCTTGTTGCCCATACTTTCGATGGATTCGGGCGAGGGGCCGATGAACACGATGTCGTTATCCGCACAGGCGCGGGCGAAATCGGCGTTCTCGGCGAGAAATCCGTATCCGGGATGGATGGCTTCGGCGCCCGTGTTGATGGCGGCGGCGATAATGGATGACATGACCAAATAGCTTTGATTGGCGGGAGCCGGTCCGATACAGACCTTCTCATCCGCATATCGTACGGGATAGGTATTCTCGTCCTCGGTCGAATAGACGGCTACCGTCTCCACTCCCAATTCTTTACAGGCACGCATGATGCGCAAGGCAACTTCGCCCCTGTTTGCAACGAGGATCTTCTTAAACATTTAGGCACTCTCCGGACCGATGGCATCATGGGCGACATGGGGCTCGATATAGAACAAGGGGGTTCCGAACTCGACAGAGCTACCGTCTTCGAGGCACACCTCGCGCACCGTACCCATTTCCTCTGCGGCGATTTCATTCATGAGCTTCATAGCTTCGACGATACAAAGCGTCTGATTGGCCGACACCTCATCGCCCACCTTGACGAACGGAGGTTCACCGGGAGCGGGAGCAGCGTAGAACGTGCCCACCATGGGAGCTTTCACGCAGAACCAGCTCGCAGGACGGGTGGTATCGCCCGCAGGAACGGCCTGTTCCTTCTCGACTTTTTCAGAAGTCGCCGTCGGGGCCAGAGAGTCAACGGTGTTCGGAGCCATGACCTGAGCGCTGGGGGCACCGGGCATCCTTACCGCGATACGATACCCTTCCTCTTCGACCACGATCTCACCGACGCCGCTTTCTTCGGCAACGCGCACCAGTTCGCGAATTTGATTGATATCCACGTAATCGTCCTCCTTGGTCATGCTCGATTCCTGTTCAAGAAGGAAATCGACTTTTTCAGATGTACGATGCTTGCTCAGATACGTACGGGCCTCATTGGGGAAGAGGGCGTACATCAAAACATCTTCTTCGGATTTCGCCAAATCTCCGATTTCTTCTTCCAGTTCGGCGAACGTGGTGGTCACCAGAGAGCCGGGGGCGATATGGGGATCGAGAATATCGGAATCCCCCACGACCTTTTCGACGATTTCCTGGTCCATGGGACCGGGAGCCTTACCGTAATAGCCGCAGATGTAGTCTTTCATTTCCTTGGAGACGACACTCCAACGCTTGCCCGTCAAAACATTGAAGACAGCCTGCGTTCCCACGATCTGGGAAAGAGGGGTGACCAGAGGAGGATAGCCCACCTCGGCACGAACGCGAGGAATTTCGGCCATCACTTCGTCGAGACGATCGGTGGCGTTTTGGATTTCGAGCTGAGAGACGAGATTCGACATCATGCCGCCGGGCACCTGATGGGAATAGACCTGCATGTGGGTGAGCGAAGAGACACCGCGCTTGTAGTGACCACGCTTGCGGACTTCCTCCCAATATTCGGATATCTCGAAAAGAAGACCCAGATCGAGACCGGTATCATAGCGGCTCTCCTCGAGAGCGGCGACGATCATCTCGACAGCGGGATGGGAGTTGCCGAAAGCCAAAGGAGCGCTTGCCGTATCGGCGATTGCCGCCCCCGCTTCGGCGGACTTGATGATGTTGGCAGGTGCCATACCGCCGACATAGTGGCAATGGACATGCACCGGTAAGCCGATTTCGGCATTGAAGGCCTTGACCATGCGTTCGGTACGATAGGGTGTCAGCATGCCCGCCATATCTTTGATGGCGATGGAGTCGGCGCCCAGTTCTTTGAGTTGCTGCCCGTATTCGAGGAAGCTGTCGAGCGTATGAACAGGGGACATGGTGTAGGAGATAGCCCCTTCGAAATGCGCGCCGCATTCCTTGATGGCATCGGCATTATCAACGACATTACGGATATCGTTGAGCGCATCGAATACACGGAAGACATCGATGCCGTTCTTGTGAGCCGTATGGATGAAGCGGCGACATACCTCACGGGAATAATGCTTGTATCCGACGAGGTTCTGGCCACGTGAAAGCATGGCGAGACGCGTATTGGGCGTTTTCGCCTTGATCGAACGGAGGCGATCCCAAGGGTTTTCGTCCAGGAAACGCAGGCAGGTGTCGAAGGTGGCACCGCCCCATGCCTCGATAGCCCAATAACCAACGCGATCCATCTTAGGCAAAATGGGTAGCATGTCGCCGATGGACATTCTCGTCGCCCACAGGCTCTGCTGACCGTCACGGATCGTGGTATCCATAATCTGAAGTCTTGCCAAGTGTGTCGCACCTCCCTTGTTATTCTTTTGACAACGTCATCAAAAACCAAACTGACAGAAAGCCAATTATACGACACGAGGCGCCGAAGCGCCCCATGATCAAAAGAGTTTTCCCGTAAGCAACATAAAAGGCTAGACCCTCGTGACGTAACGGCCGTCACGAGTATCAATGCGCAACACCTCACCGGGATTGATGAAAGTGGGAACCTGCACGACAGCGCCTGTCTCCAACGTGGCAGGCTTGGTGGAACCCTGTACCGTATCACCCTTGAAGCCCGGCTCGGTGTCGGTGACTTCGAGTTCGACGAACATCTCCGGTTCGATGCCGATCAGCTCATCACCCGCATAGAGAAGAGTCGCCTGATCGTTTTCCTTGAGCCAATGGGATACATCACCCACGACATCGGCGGGAATGGAAAACTGCTCATAGGTGGCTGAGTCCATGAAATGAAAATCACTACCATCGTTATAGAGGTATTGCATCTTCTTCTTCTCGAGGCGGACGGACTCGAACTTGGTCCCCGCATTGAACGTGTGATCGACCACGCGATCGGCACGGATATCGCGCAACTTCGTACGCACGAATGCGCCCCCCTTACCGGGTTTCACATGTTGAAAGTCGAGAATAACCCACAACTTGCCGTCGTATTCAATGCACATACCATTACGAAAATCAGCAGTAGAAATTGCCACTTTTACTCCTTGTTCAGCCTACGACCATCATTATCGGCCTTCTATTATAACCATCTCATGAGTGCTTTTGGTGAAAACATCGAAGCCCTCATCTCCGACCACCCCGAAATCCTCGAGACGCATGCCGAACTCCCCCTCGACATAGATTCCCGGCTCGACGGTCACAACATTACCGGAGATAAGGGGGTTTTTGTTCGCCGGTGAAAGATTGGGGGCTTCGTGGATATCGAGACCGACTCCGTGCCCGAGTGCGTGACCCATCGCGTCGGCGAAGCCTCCGGCGGCTAGAATCTCTTCGGCCTTTTTCTGCATGCAGGCACCCGTTATCCCCGCTTTGAGCAAAGCCTCACAGGATTCATTGGCCTCACGCAGGGTATCCCAAGCACGACGGAGACGAGCAGACGGCTCCCCCACGAACACCGTACGGGTCATGTCGGAGCAGTAACCCCGATATCGCGCACCGAAATCCATGACGACGCACTCCCCTTCCCGAATGACGCGATCACTCGGTATCGCATGGGGTGAGGCGGCGTGGTCACCGGTGGCGACGATAGTGGGAAAAGCGAGCCCTTCGGCACCGAGTTCGTACATATATCGGTCCAGCTCGGATCTGATCTCCTTTTCCGTCATTCCGAGACGCAGAAAACCGACGATATGGGAAAAGGCCCGATCGGTGATACGCTGGGCTTCCCGAAGGGCGGTGATCTCCGCTTCGTCCTTCACCTGTCGAAGCCCTGCGATCAAACCGTTCGTTTCCACCAACCGTATACGATCTCGATGTTCCTGGATTTCACGTTCACAGAGACGGTATTCCGCAAGGGGGATCACGTCCTCAATGCCGAGACGCAATACATCCTGATCCGTCGAAAACTCTTTTCGAATGCATTCGAAGACAAAAGGAACGTGACCACATCTTGTTTGGTCGATTACGAAAGGAGTATCGATAGCGGCGGCACGAAGAGGGGTAGCGTAGCGCGAATCACTGTGAACGAGTAGCCGGGTAGGTGTTACCAAGACGGCATGGGCGGCCTCCTCATCGAATACGTGCTCGAACCCCGTCAACCATGCGATATCGGACGTGGCACGCAGGTAGAAAGCATCGAGTCCATGGGTGATGAGCGCTTCGCGCAGGGCCTTGACCCTAGAGGGAGAGAAGGACATCGAGCGCCTCTCGATAACCGGCAAGGCCTTTACCGAAAACCTGACCGACACAAACTTCCGCGGTCACCGAAACAGCGCGGAAGGGCTCCCTGTTCTTTATGTCGGAGATGTGCACCTCGACGACAGGAGTCGAAATGGACGAAATGGCATCACGCAGCGAATAGGAATAGTGGGTCAGAGCCCCCGGATTGAAGATGACGCCATCGTAGTTCAAGCGTGCGTCGTGAAGCGTGTCGACGAGGACGCCTTCATGGTTTGACTGGAAGCACGTGATATCAACGCCGTTTTCACGACCGTAAGCGACAACCATGGCCTCGAGATCCGCCAGGGTCTGGGTGCCGTATACACCCGGTTCGCGTACGCCGAGCAGATTAAGATTGGGACCGTGTAACAAAAGAACCTTTTTCATGAAACACCTTTCTTTCCCTCGTCGAAGAATCAACCACTTCAGAAACGAAATGTCTAAGCCAAGCTATCCTGCCATGCCCGTAGATGATCCAAGACCAATTCCGGGTCCAAGGATACTACTTCCCATCTGCCCACATCACGGGGCAGAACGAAACGAAGGGCGCCACGACGCACTTTCTTGTCGGAAAACATCAGATCGAGAAGATCCTGGGGGTCGGCTCTGAAGTCAAGAGCGGGCAGGGACAGCTCGTCAAGAAGGGCATCCTGTGCTTCGACGAAACTCAACGAGGTACCCAATTCGGCAGCGGCGAGACGAGCGGCGAACCTCATACCTTCGGCGACGGCATGACCATGGGAATACACCCCGTAGCCGGCCTGTCGCTCGATGGCGTGGGCCAGGGTATGTCCATAGTTGAGGCACTCGCGCACACCCTTCGTCTCTTCCTGATCGCGAGCCACCACACCGGCCTTGAACACCACGCTCCGCTCGACGGCTTCCTGGACGGTCTGCATATCACGATCCGCGAGGCGACGTGCGTGATCGGTGAGCCAGAAGAAGAAATCATCGGAGTCGATCACCGCCGATTTGGCTATCTCGGCGCATCCGCAGGCCCACTCCCGCGCAGGAAGAGAAGACAATACCGAAATGTCGGCACAGACATGAAGCGGCTGACAGAAGGTGCCGACGAGATTCTTGCCCGATTCGAGATTGATAGCCGTCTTGCCTCCGACCGAAGAGTCGACCATGGAGAGAAGCGTTGTCGGTACCTGAACGATGGAAAGACCACGCATGAAAGTTGAACCCGTAAAGCCGGCCAGATCCCCGACGACACCGCCGCCGAGAGCGATGATGAGCGAATCCCTATCAAGACGGCACTCGGCCATGGCATGCCATATCTCCGAAGCACAAGCGGGTGATTTCGCTTCCTCCCCCGCTGCAACAGTGATGACATCGAGGCGATAACCCTCCTGCTCGAGCGATGCTCGAAGGGAAGGCAGGTACTTCGGGGAGACCACATCGTCGGTTATGACGAGCGCTTTGCGCGTGGCGGATAAATCGGCGAGAACCTCGCCGAGAGAGGCGATCCGACTCTCACCGACCGATACGGTATAGGGGACCGCACCGGGGATTTCAACGACGATCTTCGTCATCGTTCGACCTTGGTTTCACAGAGAATTCCCCGCTCGCGCAAGAGGGAAGCCACTTCATCGGCCACCTCTCGAACCGTACGACCTTCCGTCTGAACCGCAACATGGGCGGCGGCTTCATAACTGGGAATACGCTCCACTATGGTTTTGCGTGCCGTTTCCAAGTTTTTGAACATGGGACGCGAGTCGGTGTTGGGAATGCGGTTAGAGGCCTCATCGGCTGAAACCTGCAGGTAGATGACGAATCCCGAATTGCGCATGATATCTGCGTTTTCCGGACGTTTGGTCACCACGCCACCGCCGCACCCGATAAGACGAGGAGAGCGTTTCGAAAGATCGCGCAACACGTCGGTCTCGATATCGCGGAAAGCCTCTTCCCCTTCTTCGGCAAAGATGTCGGCGATGATGCGATCCTCTCTCAACTCAAGGTATTCATCGGCATCGATGGAGGCGAGTCCGTAGGTGACCGCCAGCTGCTGAGAGACACTAGTTTTACCCGCCCCCATGAATCCGATGAAATAAACGGGTTTGGTCAAGTGATACTTGGTGTTCGCCGTGTCGTTTTCCATATACTTCCCCTTACTTAACGAGACATGGTCTTCAAGCGCTGCTTGAAAGATTCGATATTCTGCTTGATGTCGGTCATGTTGTCACAACCGAACTTCTTCAAATAGGCATTGGCTAAAACGAAGGCGACTTCGGATTCCGCCACCACGGCGGCGGCGGGAACGGCGCATACGTCGCTGCGCTCCTTTGAGGCTTCGGCTGTTTCGAGCGTATCGATGTTGATGGTGTTCAAAGGTGTGGTGAGTGTGGGGATCGGCTTCATGGCGACCGTCACGACAAGCGGCATCCCCGATGTCATACCACCTTCAAGCCCTCCGGCGTTATTGGAAGTTCGGATAAAGCCCTTTTTCTCATCGCAAACGATTTCATCATGCACGAGAGAACCGAAACGCCCACAGGCATCGAAGCCCAATCCGAATTCAACGCCTTTGATGGCGGGGATCGAAAACAAGGCGGCACCCAATTGGGAAGACAAGCGCTCCGTACCCGACTCGAACCCACCGAGCGTGGGCAGAAGCCCCGTTGCGACGACCCGGAAAGTCCCACCGAGACTTTCCCCTTTCTCCTTGGCCTCATCGATAAGATCCATCATCTTCTGCGAGGTTTCCGCATCGGGACAGCGTACATCACTCATCTCGATGTCGAGCGGACGGTAGTCGGGGGCATCCATCATAGGGTCCTCTTCTTCGAGAACAACCGATCCGATGGAACGAACGTAGGAGAAGACCTCAACACCCACTTCGGCGAGAAACTCGCGGGCGATACCAGCTGCCGCCACCCGCATGGCCGTTTCACGAGCGCTCGCACGCTCAAGGATGTTGCGGCAATCGTCCATGTCGTTTTTGAGAATACCGACCAAATCGGCATGACCGGGACGCGGGGTAACCTCACGAACCAGGTTTTGAGGAGCATCGGCGAAGGCCGCCATGCGATCAGTCCAATTCTTCCAATCCCTGTTCTCTATCGACAAAGCGATGGGTGTGCCCAGAGTGGAGCCGAAACGGATTCCCGAAGACACCGACACGGTGTCCTTCTCGATGGCCTGTCTACCACCACGACCATAACCGCTTTGACGACGGGCGAGGTCGCTGTTGATGTTTTTTTCGGAAATGGAAAGCCCTGCGGGAACACCGGAGACGATAGCGCTCAGGATCGGTCCGTGACTTTCCCCCGCCGTTACAAAGTTCATATCTGATCACCTTAATATTTTGTTGATACCAAAACGATTCTATCAAAACGAAGACCGGGAAAACCTCATCGAAGCCGATTTCACCGAAGATGGAGGGTCAATATCTACCCTGAGAAAGATCGACTAAAACATCGGCGACCCCACTTCCCCACTGCGCAAAAACATCCTCACCCGAAAGGACGTCCTCCGAAAAGACCGAAGGATCGCGAAACGGCGTCGAAAAACTCCGTTCGAGGGGATCGACGAATATCTTCCCCGCACCGAAACGCTCGAATGCAGTCAGGAGGCCCTGCGGCAAACGATGTGCGGGTTCAGCACAGATGATGATGTCAGACGACGCGATACGTTTTTCCGCAGCTTCATAGGAACCGAAGGAAAAAGAGGTGTCCTCATAGGCCCGCGCAAAAGACACATGTCCTTCGCGGGATGCCTCGATGTCGAATGTGGAAGCTTTCATCTTGTTGAAAGTGGAAACGAAGATTTCCAGATATTCCCGTGCCTTTTTCGGCGAAGCATCCAAAAGGGATATCTCCGTAACGCCCGCCCTCGAACACTCGTAGGCGATATCAAGCGCGAAACGATTGGTCGCGCACACCATCACCGAGGCACCGTATATGGGGAGGAAGGTATTTTCGATCGCCTCGACGCTGCTTCGCCCCAAAAGGGTCAGGCCGAGCTTTTTTTCTCCCGTACGAACGAGAAGATCGCTTCCCTGGCACAAACGGCTGGCGGGATCGAGCTCGTCCGCCGCCTCATAGGCGCTATCCATGAGATCGGGTGTGAAACAACAAGCGTGGGGCTTTTCCTCCAACACCTTCTCCACCCCACCGTTGCACGCATCACGGACCTCCACGCTCCACGTGGCCGTTTTCTTCATCAACGATGCACGAAAGATGCGGACGAGCGATTCCATCTCGGGGGAAGTCAAAGCGACGAGGTTTCGCATGTTGCCGCTCCTTCCGGTTCGCTCTCACGCATGAAAATCCGCTCGACATTGCGGAGCAGAAGGGTATGTTTGAGATCCTCCTCCACAAGAGGGCATACCATATAGGCGGTCATGGCTAGAAAATGAGCACCGAGCACATCGGTTATCAGCTGATCGCCGATCATCAACGTATCTTTGCGCTTGCCGCCTATCTTGTTGCGGGCAATCAGAAAGCCATGGGGAAGCGGTTTGATCGCCTTGGCAACGATGGGAAGCTCAAGGCGCTCGGCGAGATGACGGACACCTTCATGGAAGTTATTGGACAGAAGACAGATGTCCACCCCCGCATGTTTGAGCCGATCGAGCCATTGAAGTACATCGAGTGGGACCCGATGATCATCGCGCGTGAGAATGGTATTGTCCACATCGAGAAGGACATGGGTGAACCCCTTCTGGAGAATATCACGCGTGATATCGATGTGGACGATGCGGGAAAAATACCTATCGGGAGTCAAGAACGCCACGGTGAACTTCCTTCGAACCCCTACGAATGAGCGGCGATGGTCGCCTGATGCTCTTCGTAGGTTTTATCGAAGAAATAATCAATACCGCCGTTTGCATTAGGCCAGAAGGAGAAGAAGAAGTATTCGCCGAAATCCCTCTCGGGTGAGGTGACCGCCTGAAGCGCTTCCAGGCTGGGGCTACAGATGGGTGTCGGGGGCAGACCGGCATTGCGTCGGGTGTTGTAGGGACTGTCGGTATTCCAATCGTAATTATCCGGTTCTCCACCGATTTCATAAGCGGTCGTAGCGTCGCTTCCCAACATGCCGTAGGCGGGAGCTCCTTGCGTGGTCAGACGGTTATAGAAAACCGCAGCGACACGGGAAAAAGTATCAGCTTTACCTTCTTTTTCGACGATGGAGGCCAAGATGAGAACATCATAGCGGGATAAGCCCTGACTTTCAGCATACGAGTAGTTGAGAACGGCAACTTCCTGTTGGTACTGCTTGAGCATGGTTTTGATGACGTCCTCAGCACTGCTGCCCAAAACGACTTCGTAGGTTTTGGGGAAAAGGAATCCCTCCAAAGAATTGCCGTATGCATCGGCGACGAAGGGGAATTCAGCGGCGAACTGACCGGCATTATGAGCTGCCGCTTTGAAGCTGTCAGCCGTTATGCTTCCCGCATAGGCCTCCTCCACCGCCTGGGCTATACGGTCGATGGTATACCCTTCCGGAATGACGAGCGTATTCTCCCCCATTCCCGGACCGGCAACCAATTTATCGACGATAGCGTCATAAGACTGCCCACCTTCGAAGGTGTAGATACCCGGTTTGAGGGAAGATGCAGCATCCTGAGCGCTCACCGCACGGGAGAATTCACCCTTATCGGCGATTACCCCGGCTTCATAGAGAACATCGGAGATGGATGATGTGGTGGATCCTTCGGCGATCTCCACGCGGGTCGTCTCGCCTTCCGGAAGAAGATTCTTGTTGCCCCCCATGCAGTTCACCAGCAACACGACGAGCAAGGCGACAAGCGCCAGCGCCACCACGGCGACGATGACCTGAGGAACCCTACTTCGATGCGGGCGGATAAGCGAGGTGTCGTAGGTCCTGAATTCGCGTTCCCCTCGCGCATGCGCGGCACGGGCAGCACGATTGGGTCGTTGGGAATATGTCACTCGCCTGGGAGACATGGGCAACCTTTCCTCATCGGGATGACGTTCGGGCATCAAGCCAAGACTGTAAGAAAATCGCAGCAGCTATCATATCCACTTTGCCGCGCATCTCTTTTTCGGAGAAACCTTTTTCACGCAAACTACGCTTCGCTTCGGCGGAACTCAACCTCTCATCCGAGTATTCGAGCGGTATACCCAAAGTATGCGCTATGCGCTCCGCAACCGCCTGAACGGATCGTGCCTGCGGCCCTCTTCCCCCACTCAAAGACAGAGGAAGACCAACAAGCAGGACTTCGGGTTCCCAATCGTCGCAAACTCTTCTGAACGAAGCAGCATTGGCCTCGACTTCGGAAAGAGGAAGAACGCACAAAGGCGTTGCGACACGCTCACCGGGGTCGCTTACCGCGATACCACAACGCGCCTTACCAATATCGAGTGCGAGAATCCTCATGAGACCTACGCGTCGAGAAACAACGTGCGTGCCGATTCGAGCGCATCATCGAGTCCGGCGACATCCTTGCCACCCGCTTGAGCCATGGAAGGCTTACCACCACCACCGCCTTTGATCAGCGAAGCGATGGTCTTGATGACCTTGCCGGCATTGAATCCCTGTTCGACGGCCTCATCGGTGCCCGCCGCAAGCAAAATGGGAGTACCATCGTTATCGGAAGCCAGAACGCAGGCACCGGGTGCATCCAAACGCACGCGGACCATATCCCAGAAATTGCGCATTCCACCCGCATCGAGACCGTCTTTACGGTAGATGAAAACGGGATAGGGAGCGGAAACGATGAACTCGTCAAGCGTCTCGGGCAATTCGTCGGCGGCAGCCATCTTGGCATCGGCCTTGATTTTCGCACTCATCTCCTTGAGCTGGGAAAGCGTGGATTCCAAACGTACGGCGACATCGCCGGGGGCAACGCGAAGAAGACGGGCGGCTTCGTCGAGCTGTCGTTCCATACCATTCATATAATCGAGGGCGACATAGCTGCTCACCGCCTCGATACGACGCAGGTTGGCGCCGACGCTGCTTTCCGAAAGGATTTTCACGAACCCGATTTCAGACGTGTTGTTCACATGACATCCACCGCACAACTCACGCGAAAAATCTCCGCATTCAACCACACGGACCACTTCGCCGTATTTCTCTCCGAACAAAGCGGTAACCCCTGCCTCGCGCGCGGCATCGAGGGATGTTTCATAGATTCCGGTGGGAATCGCCTGCATGACGACATCGTTGGCGATGGCTTCGATACGATGGAGATCTTCGGATGAAACCGCTTCGAAATGAGTGAAGTCAAAGCGCAATCGATCAGGACCGACGTAACTTCCGGCCTGTTTGACATGATCACCCAACACCTCACGCAAGGCGGCATGGAGAAGATGGGTTGCCGTATGGTTACGCATGATGCAGGCACGGCGGCGAATGTCGTAGGAAGCCCGAACGGCATCGCCCACCTTAACCGATCCGCTCACCCGTACCTGATGCAGGACGAGACCTTTCTCGGGAGCTTTCGTGTCAAGCACTTCCAGCGTGGATCCAGGGGTGACGATGGTTCCCGTATCGCCGACCTGGCCACCCATCTCGGCGTAGAACGGCGTACGGTCGAGAAGAACCTCACCCTCTTCGCCTTCGTGAAGACATGTCACCTCTTCACCGGCCTTCACCAAAGCAAGAACTTCGGCATCGCAGGAGGAATCCCTTCCGTAGCCGAGGAACTCGGTAGGCCCGAAGCGCTTCAGCAGATCGGCATAGATTCCGCCATAGGTACTCCAAGCGGATTCGGCATCCTTCAGGTTGGCCGCGCGTGCACGTTCGCGCTGCTGCTCCATGCAGCGGGTAAACTCCTCCTCATCGAGAGTAAAACCACGCTCGGCACATATCTCCTGGGTAACTTCGACGGGGAACCCATAGGTATCATGGAGAACGAAAGCCGTCTTACCGGGAAGAACGGTGACATCGAGTGAGGCGAGAGCATCATCGAGATACGCCTGACCCTGACGCAAAGTGACACCAAAGCGTTCTTCTTCGGCCGATATGATACGCAAGATGAGTTCCTTGTTGTCCACGATTTCCGGATAGACGACTCCCATCAGATCGATGATCTTCTCAACATAGTTGCCGAGGAAGGCACCTTCGATACCGATAGAGTGCCCCTTCATGACGGCCCGACGCAGCAGGCGGCGCAAAACGTATCCACGCCCCTCATTCGAAGGAAGGATGCCATCGGCAATCATGAAGGTGATCGCCCTGCTGTGATCAGCCATGATGCGCAATGCGAGATCAACGGCACCATCGGTCTTGTAGTGCTTGTTCGACAAGGACTCACCTACGGCGATCAATTGGCGCAGAACATCCGTATCGTAGTTGTTGTCGACACCTTGCATGATGGCCGCAATACGTTCGAGACCCATGCCCGTATCGATATTCTTCTTGGGCAGAGGAACAAGCGTGCCGTCTTCCATGCCATCATACTGAGTGAAGACGCAATTCCAATACTCGAGGAAGCGATCGCAATCACACCCCGGAGCACAATCGGGACGACCACAGCCGACTTCGGGACCCTGATCGAAATACAGTTCGGAACAGGGACCACAGGGGCCGGTCGGTCCTGCACGCCAGAAATTATCCTCTTCCCCCAATTTGGAAATATGATCCTCGGGAACGCCGATCTTCTTCCAGATTTCGATGGTTTCATCATCATCTTCGAACACGGTGAAATAGAGGGATTCGGCAGGGAGGCCCAAAACGTCGACGGAGAACTCATAGGCCCAGGCGCACATTTCCTCCTTGAAATACTCGCCGAAACTGAAATTACCCAACATCTCGAAAAAGCTTAAGTGGCGACCCGTTTTTCCTATGATGTCGATATCGTTGGTACGCACGCACTTCTGTACGGTCGTCGTTCCGATATAAGGTGCCTCCAATTGTTTCTGCTGAAGAAAATAAGGCTTGAACTGCACCATTCCCGCACTGGTGAGAAGCAGCGAGGGGTCATCGGGTATCAACGAAGATGAGGGCATACGCTTGCAACCCTTGGCCTCGAAGAATGAGAGATACTTTTCCCGAATCTCAGCGGTAGTCATGTATTCCATACGGATATCTTCCTATTCGATGGTCCGAATCCAGTGAATATATACCGATGATGGCAAGATCGTCGGTATCGCGTTTACTAGGAGTCAAAACGGTTTTCGGAGTCTCCGCCCGTCGCATCGATGACGGGGTTCGGGTTCGAACTTACGGGATCCCCTTTGAAAAATACGCCGTCTTGGGCGACGATGGTACGACCCGTCTTCTTCTCGAAGTAATACACGAAGATAGATTTTAATGCAGCAACGGCGGGAATTGAAGCCAACATACCAACAAAACTTCCCATAAATCCACTCATGGCAAAACCGAGAGCGGAGCCCGTCATCAGAGCGAGGATGACCAAAGCGGGGTGGATGTCGACGGAATTGGCCATGATCTTGGGAGATATGAAGGTATAGACGATCTGTTGGACGATGATGGTGTAGACCAAAACGATAAGCGCCATCAAGGGGCTGACGAAAATTCCGACGGTGGCCGCCAGAGCACCACCGAGCCAAGGACCGACGACGGGAATGATATTCAGTATGCCGGCGATGGCACCGAGAGCGGCGGCATTGGGAAGACCGGCGACGGCAAACCCGATAGCACAGGCAACTCCGATCAGGAAACACTGAACAAGCGTGCCTTTGATGTAGCCCCCCATAACGCGGGTTGCCGTGAAGTAAAGCATGTCCGCATCCTCACGATAGCGGGGACCGATGATACGCTTTGCCTCACGCCCCATGGCGGGAAGCTCCATGAGCACCCAGAAAGCCACGACCAAAGCAAATCCGATGACCATGGCCGCAGTCGCGACACCCGAACCGAAGAAGACGACGCCCTCGGCACTCGATTGAGCGAAAGTGGAGAACCACGAACCCATAGCGGCAAGAGCATCGTTGATCCATGTTCCCACCCGTTCGTCTTGAAGAATGGATGAATACTGGGCGTAAAACCCGTTGAACCAATCCCGAACGGTGGCGATGTATCCCGGAATGCCCTCTATCAACGAAGCGAATTGCTGACCGAAGCCGAGAACGGGAGAAAACATCAACCACGCGACGAGAAACAACACAACGACCATGAGCGCAAAAGCGAAAAGCGTCCCCAGAAAACGGGAGACGCCCTTCTTTTCGAGATAATTCACCGGCCCCCTGAGACAGAACACGATGATGGTAGCCCACACGATGATGCCGACGGGGACCGAAAGCATATTGAGAAGCTGCCCGAAAAAGTATACGAGCACTCCCACGATGACGATGAACGAGGCCAAGTAGAGATGGTGCCTCATCCGCATGGTCTTCATGCTTAACTGAGCGAAATCATCATCGAATGTTTCAGAGCTTTTCGGAGTTGCCACCACGATACCCGAGATGTCCTAGGAAAGCGATTCGGTATCGGCGTTCACCTGAACCGAAACAGCGTTTTTGATGGTATGGGCCGTCTCATTGGAAAGTCCATGAGAGGCAGCGCGGCGGGCGACCTCTTCCTCATGTTCGGCTCTGCGGGCTTCTTTTTCCACCTGAAGGTCGGCCATCTTGTCATCGACCGAGGATAAACCGGAGTCGACCGCGTTGAAGGCGCTTGCCTTAACGCCGGTGTCTTCGCTGTCGACATGAGGATGTATCATAGTGCGGATTTTTCCCGTTACCGAAGAGATCAGGTCGACGGGAACAACGGTAAGGGCATCAAGGGACCCCGATACCTTGGCAACGTTTCCCGTAACCGTATTGACGTCTTCCAAAATCTGGTCAACCCGCATGATCTCGAGATTCGCAGCGTCTATGGTCAACGTCGCACGATCCATGATGGGATCGATCTTGTCGACGATCCCCTTGGATTTTTCGGTGAGTTCCTTGGCATCATCGAGAAGTGGATCGACCTTGGCCATAGTTCCTTTCAAGGATTTCGTCAGTGAGAAGAACAGATAGGCCATGCCCGCAAGCGCGGCAGCTCCGGCCAGACACAATATAACGATACCCAAAGGAACGAGTGATTCGAAAATTTCCATAGTGACCTCCTTGCTTTCGCAAATCAATATAACACGTTATCCATACTTACATGTCGCGCGAGGACGCATTTACACGATAGGATTCCCAACCGCGCTCCGTCGGAGAGAAGAAGCATCCTTTATCGAGCCCCTCGGGAAGATAGCGTTGATCGACGTAGCCACCGGGATAATCATGGGGGTAGAGATATTCTCCATACTCATCCGACCCGGGACGATGACGATCACGAAGATAACTGGGAACCTCACGCAGGGGGCCCTGCTTCACTTCCCGCATGGCGGCAGCGAGCCCGATGTAGGATGCGTTTGATTTGGGAGCAAGCGCCATGTAGACCGCCGCCTGCGCAAGATTGATACGACACTCGGGATAACCGATGACTTCGGCGGCTTTGAAGGCTGCTTCGGCGATGAGAACCGCCTGAGGGTCGGCATTACCGATATCCTCGGCGGCAAAGATGAAGATGCGTCGTGCGATGAATTTGGGGTCCTCTCCCCCATCGATCATACGCGCCAACCAATAGAGGACGGCATCCGGATCCGACCCGCGCATCGACTTTATGAAAGCCGAAATGATGTCGTAGTGCATATCCTTATTCTTGTCATAGGGGAGAGCCCGATGCGGGATGGCCTTGTGTACCATGTCGGCCGTGATCGCAGAAGCCTTTTCCGCTTTCGCAAGATCAGCGGCAAGCGACAAGGTATTGAGAGCGCTTCGGGCATCTCCCCCCGCTAAAAGCAGGAGCGCTTGTCGCGCATCGGAATCCAACCCGAAAGCCCCCTTGAGGCCCCGTTCGTCAACCAGGGCTCGATCGATGATCACCCCTATATTCTCATCGGTGAGCGTTTTCATCTCCACCACGCGTGAACGTGATATAAGCGCCGAATTCACCTCGAAAAAAGGGTTTTCCGTCGTCGCGCCGATAAGCACCACGATCCCATCTTCAACCGCATGAAGAAGAGCATCCTGTTGAGCTCGGTTGAAACGATGTATCTCGTCAACGAACAAAATAGTGCGCAATCCCCTATGAACGAGACGTTTATCCGCTTCGGCGATTTCGCGGCGCAGGTCGGCAACGGTACCACCGATTGCCGAAACTTCGACGAAGTGAGCATGCGTCGTGAGTGCGATAACACGGGCGAGTGATGTCTTGCCCGTGCCCGCCGGTCCGAACAGGATGATAGAGGAAAGTGAATCGTTCTCTATGGCGCTGCGCAACCACGTCTGCGGACCGAGCGCCTCTTCCTGACCTACGATATCATCGAGAGAACGGGGACGCATACGTACCGCCAAGGGGGCGTTCTCCCCCCGAGCGCGATCTTCTATTTCCGTAAACAAGGTATCCATGTGACGTCACTTTACCACTGGATCGAAGAACCCTCATCGAAGAGGGACGAGGAACATCCATTAACCACCGAGTGACGAAGCACCATCATCGATCACGCCTTCGGGAACGCCGACATGCTTCGAGTATGGTTGCCTCCAGAACATCGAGATCACCCTCTTCGAAGGAGTAATGCAACGTCTGCGGTTCTCCTGCTTTGGCGAGATCGGCACACTCCACACGGACGAAGGTCGCCTCGACATGCACGAATCCCTGCCTCAACAGCGCATATGCATAGCACTGGGCCTGCAGGCGGTGCTTCGCGAGAAGTTCCTCCTCGCTTCGCATCTGAGCTCCCCCCGTTTTATAATCGACGAAATAAGCCGTGGTTTCATCGTCGTAGGCGAGAGCGTCGATTTCCCCTTCGAGGAATAACGTCTCCCCTCCATCGTCGAGGGCCACCATGAATGGTACCTCTGCGAAACGGAAACGATGATCGCAGAAGCGACGGGCGACTTCGCTTGAAAACCAGAGATCGCAAGCATTCCTCAATCGAATGCACTGCTCTTCGTCAAGCGCAAACGATTGCGCACGGGTAAGGATCTCCTCGTGCGATGGGGCGATGAAAACGCGATCCTCACCACAACACTCGATGGCCCGCTGAGCGAGACGATGGAAGGCGAGCCCCAACGACAAGGCACGACGGGAGAGCAGATCGGCTGACACCTCATCGAAAAGGGAGTCCTTCTGCTCACCCTCCCGCAAGAACGACTCGCCGAAAACATATTCACCCTCAACGGGCATCGGCACGAATCCCTCATCGAATGAAGAGTAGGAAAAAACCGCGGTACCACGTGACGAAACCGACGGATAGACCGACGGACGCGGAGACGGGCGGTCGAAGATGACGAAAGGAAGATCCTCCACTCCATCATGTTCGGGCTCATCGATCGGTTCCGTTAGGACCGTCAACGTCATGGATGCCGGAAGCTCGGCTCCGTATTCGATCGACTGACTGACGGCGGATGCACTCTTCTCCCATTTCAGCGCCGCATACAAGTCGCCGATGACCCCTTTGCGCTCATAGTCGAATTCCTTATTTCCCCGAATCGCAAGAGCCATGCATAAAGATTTTCCGGCACGGGTGAGCGCAACGTAAAGAAGTCGCCGTGCCTCCTCGAGCTCCTGTTTACGGGTGAACGCCTGAAGCGCACTTGCCAAGGCTCCGGGGCTCTGCGCTTTCAAGACGTCCTCACCAAGGCCTTTTTCGTGGTCGCCGAGAATATCACGCAGTTCCTTGGCGGTTTTCTCCGATGCGGAATCAAGGGTGGCCCGCTGAACGACGAACGTTTCATCACCCACGTTCTCGACCAAAAATCGTGAGCCGGCCATGGTCCCATCTCTCAGTTCAGCCAAAGCAACATGGGGGAATTCAAGGCCTTTGCTCGCATGAACGGTCATAATGCGCACGAAATCCGCGGATGTCGTCGTGAGAATCCCGGGAGCCTCTTTGGCATCGGATATACGCGATGAGAACGCAAGACTCGTTCGGGATATCCCGGTGCTTATCGCGTCTATCTCCTCGATGATGCGCAGGGCTTTGAGTACGTTTCCCGCTACGGCAAGACCATCACTGCCCTGCCCTTCCAAACGCCCGAACCATCCCGAAGAGGAGAGTAATCCGCGCACGGATGAAACGACATCGGTGCTGTCGAGATCGGAAAAAAACCGGTTCAAACAGAAACGCGCATGGGAAAGGCCCTCCTGCTCATCAGGGGAAAGAATCTCCGCCCAATCGTCATCCGAGAAAAATCCCGCGGAAAGAGTGCGCCTCACACATCGTTCACCATCGAAGAGGCCCTCACGCAACACGAGCAGCGCTTTATCGGAGAGCGAAAACAGAGGCGAGGAGAGAACCTCATACAGGGCGCGTTCATCCCGCACATCGGCTCCCAAGCGCAAAATGGATCCCATAAGATCGACTTCGGGAGCGGTCGCGAACAGGGAGCCACCCGCCATGATACTGTCGAATCCTTCATCGGCAAGCGCTTGGGCATACACATCGGCATTGCTCATCGCACCGAGGAGCACAACCATATCGGCAGGCGAGGACCCGGCGGCGCGCAAAGACGCGAAATGACGGGCGATGGCCCGAGCCGCCGAAAGACGGGCATCTTCGATATGTGCTTTTCCCTGAGCATCGAAAACGTGCAACTCGACACGGGAGCGGTCACGAAAGATCGGATCATCGACATCGTTACAGGCCGAGCGGGGCTTGAGGGAAAGGAACCGATCCCCGAAGGTCCGTGACTGCTCGAAGATACGATCGACCAGATGCAGGATATCGCGATGGCTCCTGAAGTTGTCCGGCAAGGAAATGAAGCGGGCACGCTCCCGCTTCGCTTTCATGTCGTCGCGAAAATCATAGAACACGTTGACATCGGCACCGCGGAACCGATAGATGCTCTGCTGGGCATCCCCTACGGTACAGATGTTGGAGGCGTCTTCTTTGGCAAGGGCTCCGATAATGGCCACCTGCAACTTATCGGTATCCTGAAACTCATCGATCATGATCAGGGAAAACCGATCACGGTAATGACGCGCCAGATCCTCATTCCCACACAGGGCCCGATAGGTATCCATCAACAGATCATCATTGTCGAAACACGACGGCCCTTTGAGCATCTTGTATTCATCGTCCACCAAACGGGCGAGTTCGATAAGCGCCTCGGTGTCGCCTCTCGCACAAAGTACCTCCACCTCAAGGGCCCATCGAGCATAGGAGAGACGATAGTCATCGAAGAAATCGGCATCTTCTTTCTTACTGCGATAAAGCGGGGAGGTCTTAGGGAACGAAAAGAAAACGCGCATGAAGCGAGCGGGATCGAATTCTTCATCGGTGAAGCGCGCGGTGGATATCGTCGGAAGATAGTGTTGCGCCCGCTCCATCGCAACCGACAGTTGGTCGAGGTATTTCATATCGGTTTTCGTCGGCGAAGACCACGTCTCACTCACCATCCGGTACTCATCGCCAAGCTCGATCATGCTCCTCATAATGTACGAAGGCGTGAGGTCCGTCTGCCCCAGAACGAGCGAGGAAAACCCTCCCGGCATCGCGTGCACACGGGAGAGCAGGATATTCACCTGATCGATGATACCGGCACTTCGGGAACCGAATCCCATAAGGGTCCGCTGACCGAGAAGACGCCGCAGATGCTCGAGGGAGTCATCCGTTCTGATGACTGTGGCAACCTGTTCGAAAGCCTTCGCGAACAATTCCCGTGCGCGATACTCCTCGAGCACCTCGAATGCAGGATCGATTCCCAATTCGAGAGCATGCTCACGCAGAATACGGGCACACATGCCGTGAATCGTTGAAATCCACGCATCATCGACACCAAGCGCCGCATCGGTCAATCCCTCTTGGAGCAACAGGGATTTTATTCGGGCCTTCAGCTCGGCTGCGGCCTTCTTGGTGAATGTGATAGCCAAAACCTCATCGATGCCATGCAGGAAGGGAGCCTCATCCGGCGATGCAGGTAAAAGTGCATAGGCGATACGCTGCGTAAGGGTGAAGGTCTTACCGCTTCCCGCCCCCGCTTCAACCATCAAAGGAGCATCGAGCGTGGTGATGATCGCTCGTTGTTGAGGTGTCGAAATGTCGAGGTTCATACACACCTTCTCGGACAATGACGGACAACGCAGTATTCACAGGCATGGGAATCACGGGGGTGCGGGGCTATCATGCCTTCGCGTAGCTTCTGAACATAGGGAACCAAAGCTTGTTCAACCTTATCGAGATAAGCGGAGAAGTTCATGTCCACGTAGCTGGAAGGACGGACGAAAGAAGCGATGCCCTCTTCTCCTTCGAGTACCGATCCCGCAAGAGATCCTTTATCCTCGGATGCACGATAACTCAGATACAACGCACCCACCGGCTCCCAGTCGGGGAAGAGCGTGCGAAGAGCCTGTGCGTAGATAAGAGCCTGGACCTTATGGGGCAAGACGAACCCATCGTCGTCAGGACGGTAACCCGCCTCATGATCGAAGACACCACCCTTGTAATCGATTACGACGAACTTACCGAAACGCCGATCGACATCGACACGATCCACCCGCCCGACCAAGTTCGACCCCGCATAGAGGATGTGCGCATCGCGTCCTATCTCCTTTTCCTGAGCGAAAGGAACAAACGAAGGGAGCAGACGTGCTTGCTTTTCGAGACTTTGTAGCATCTGTGTCTTGAGACGACGGGCATCCAACTTCTCCATCTCGGTCAGCGGAAGATAGCGGTCCTTCGTTTTCGTACGCTGGAGAGCAAGTGTCTCGTCGAAAACCTGCGCAAGACATTCTTCGGCTTCGGAAAGATTGTCTTCGGTAACCCGTTCGTTTCCGTCGACGGCGAGGAACCGTTCGTGGAAACGGAAGAACACATCATGGACGAACGTCCCCTGCTCGAGGGGGCCGAATTCCTCGTCAGGCGCGGAGGGATTCAGTTTCCGCTCGACAAACCATCGATAGGGGCAGGTGAGATAAAGCTCTATGGAAGAAGGTGATAGAAGAAGGGGTGAATCCTTTTGCCCATCGCGATCCATCGTGAAGGATCCGTGAGCGAAACGCTCATCGACGATGCTTCCCGACATCGGGATATCGAGAACGTGCGGGTGATCGGCGCTTCGGTCGGACAGATCGGAAGCGATATGCTCCTCGCCACGATAGAGAACATGCCAACCCCGCGAAGAAGCCACCGACATGAATCCGGCCTGATGCGAAGGGGCGGGAGCACCCATGGCGGAAAGGTATTCCTCGTAGAAAAACGCCGGATAGGCCTGATCTCCTTCGGGAAAGTTGAGCACCTGCTCACAGACGAATACACGACGTGAGCAGCGCTGCAAGGCAATAAATGAGCGTCGCATATCGTCGAGCGTCGTATCGACCTCATCAATTCCCAGCTTCCCGGCCATAAGATCGAGCGCGGAATGCTTACGCGTTGCGGGATAGGAATTGGCATCCAGATCGCATACGATGACGGCATCGAACGAATTCGGCTCCTCTTTGCCACCTCGATCGAAAGAAGCGAACGTAACATGGGCTGCAGCGTCGAGGTGCGCACTACGGGAGGCGACCAGGCGAAGATCTTCGACAAAGGGAATCACCTCTTCGATGCCGCAATTCATCTCGCGGGCCCCCTCGTAGAGGGACCTCAGCGAAGAAAGAGCTGCTAGTTCTTCCTCTCGTCGAACGGGGTCATGGGAAAAAATATCCCTGATCACATCGACGAAATAGCCCAAAACGATAGACGCATCGGCTTCGGTGAAGAGTTCTTCGAAGTAGGAATAATGCGGCGAACAGCAGCGCAACGACCGCTCCCATTCCTCCCTATCGCGCGCACGATCGGCCCTCATGGTCGTAATCAGATGATAGGCCTTTGACTTTTCCACTCCGGAATAAGGAGATAGAAGAAAATCGGCCAACGCATCGAAGGAGTCGGTTTCGCTGCGGCGAAAAAGATTCAAGCTGCAATAGGCACGACCGAAAAGACTTTCGATGAAAGGTTTCCCTCCCCGGCAATGGGCAGCGATATCGTTTTGATCGAGAAAGGAATTCAAACGCTCGAACGAGCGGAAGGGATCGGTGCAGACGAGCAGTATCTCGGCTTCCGGCATATCGGCAACAAGGGATTCTATTTCCTCTTCGAGAAGAGAAAACCTCGCCGCTTCCCCCGAAGGAAACAGAAAGCCCGCTTCGACGTCGGCAGGTAGAGGCCGAATGAGAGCGGGAGCAGGTTCATCTCGTACGATGACGAAATCACCCTGTTGCAGAAAGCGATCGAAACAAAGAGGGGTGGCAAGATCACCTTTGAGGTGGACTGCGGTGTGCGGTACGCGACTTTCGAGATAGCGTAATGCGTGACCGTACTCGATGAACCCACGTGAGACTATTTCGGCGAAATAGCTTTCGATAAGATCGAGTACGGCCTTTTCCGAGCGTGAAAGCGAAAGGGGATGATCGCAGATCGCCTTCTCCACTTCGCTCAGACCACTGTAGCTCTTAACGAAGCTTGCCACGAGAATCGCCGTCGCAGCCGTTTGGGGCAGGGTGTCTTGGGCTTTCAGGAGATGTAGCATTACCGTCCTGCGGCACTCGCCGGTGATGATGCGACGGGAAGACCCCCACACCTCCCACAAATCCTCAATCCAGCGATCAGGAGTCGTGATCACGGGAGGTGGAAAGGGAGCGCCATCGTGAAGGGCGTTGTGCTTCCTCGAGGAAAGTGCCTGATCGATAGTGGGAAGCAATATCACCGTTCGCTCCATATCACGCACCTCCCTTCTCCTCACCATTACAAACAACCTTCGCTATTCTCTCACATTCCTCCCCTTCGATATCGAATCTCTCGGAGAAACCGAAAACGTTAGACGCCCGATGTCCAGCGCTTATGCGGACACCAAAAGCACTCAACCCGTCACGCTGGAAAATCGCGTCAAAATAGATCCTGTCAAGTCTTTTCTTTTTCCGAGTGCATTCTATACTTGAGGAAGCCACTCCCGTGCTTGCGATGGACCGATGACATTGTATAGGGAGCTCAAGATCGCGTGTGAAATGGGGATTCGCATCCGTTGATGCGAAAGCCAGGAAGCCCGCTGCGAGCACCCACCTATTGAAGGTGGGTTCATCCTTATAGCGGGGGTGGTTTAGTATTTGTTATGAACCAATTCGATGGCACCTTTCAATCCCGCTATCGAAAAGTCCTTGCCCTCAGCGACGACCTTACCCTCGAATTCCCCGAAAACCTGATGGCGATCGCTGACGATCATCGCCAGATTCACCGACCCCGCGCAATCGTGATAGGGGGTGAACACGAGATCGAGTAAACCATCCGAATCGGTAATATGCCAAGGGCCCATCAAGCGGGAAATGTAGTCAACGCGTTTTTTCTTATCGGCCTCATAGCGATAGACGACGCCGAAGTCGACTTCGCCCAGCTTATAGCCCTTCCCGTCGATGAGAAACATATTCTCCGTCGCATCGGTGGTGTCGCCTAAACCATACGCCAGATTGAGACCGAAGCGATGGCTGTCGAGGGCATCGGCGTCATAGGAGATACCACCCTCCTGCCATCCCATACCGTAACCCCAGAACCAGGTTGTCTCAAACGGCCACACACCTCTACCCCAATCGAGGAGGGCAAAAGAGTCAGTGGAAGTGAAACCGTGTACCTCGCGTCCCTTCCTGAAACTCCCCTGAGCCGACAGACCGACAATCTTGCGCGTAAAGGAGAATGCATCCTTGTCCGAAGACCAGGGAACGACGAGATTCATGGAATCCCGTGGCTCATCATCGAGCAGAGCGTTGAAATAAAGCGTCGTTGCCCGTTCGAAATATCCGTACTCACCCTTGAGATAGCGCTTACCCTCCCGGAAGGAAAGCGAAAACGATGCCTGGTGATTGGAAAACGAAATCTCGCCCGACTCAGAATCGCCGGGTAATCCCATCTTCCCCAACGGAAGTGCCACAAGGGAGTTTTGGGTACGAGAGGTTCGTGCGACGTGATCGATGAGGGAGATACTCAGAAACCCCAGATGACCCAAATCCGCAAGGGTTATGGAGAGCGCATATTCGTCATCGCTTATGAGATAACGATCCCATTCTTTGATGCGTCTTCTGGCAACCTTCAGCGCTTGACGATCATAGGTCATGCGAGGTGAAAAGGAATACCCGGTCTGCAGGAGGGTTCCGTCCTCACGATGGAGCTTGCCCGATTCCCGTATCTCGTATTGCATCATATCCGGTGACCTCTCTTGACGCAGAGGGATCTACCAAGACCGAGGGACTTCGAAATCCAGCTCATCTTGACTCCACAATACTACGTCTTTTCGTCGAAACGACTCCTTGAGATCGATCACCCGTTGATTGGAAGATCCCTTCCATTTCAAATCGTACGAATTAAGCTCCCGAACGAACGGGCCATCGACGAGAACATCACACCACGAAAGCAGTTCCTTAGCCTTATCGTGCGGATGACCAGCCAAAAGATCCTCAAAGAGATATCCCGAGTATACCCAAAGATCATACCCTTTTTCCGATAATGTTTTCGCCAACTCGAGACATGCCTCACATTGCTCGAAAGGCTCCCCTCCCGTCAAGGTAACCCCGCTGACGAGTTTATTGGCCTCGATATCACGCACTAGGTCTTCGACGGAAAGAGGAAATCCCCCTTCGAAGGGTTGGGATTCGGGATTATGACATCCCTCGCAATGGTGTGAGCAACCTTGGACGAAAACGGAATACCGCAGTCCGGGTCCATCGACGATGGAATCCGAAGCCGTACCGTACATCTGCAATATCGCCATCGTTGCCCTTTCATTCAAAGCACCCGCACTCCCCTTCGAGTGCGGGTGCCTGACTTTTTTCCCTCGTTTCAATGCGAACGTTCGGAATTTCCTAATCCTCGGCGGGAGCGAAGCGAGCCGCGCTGCGATCGGTACCGTGCTTGACACGCTCCGATTCTTCAGCACGCTTCGCGTCGTTGAAGCGATCGAGTGTGCCCACCAGGTAACCGGTGATACGACGGATGCGCTCGAAACGAACCCCATCGTCTTCCGTGCGTCCACACTTGGGACAACGATCACCGATGATACCGTTGAAACCGCATTCGGGATCGCGGTCGACCGGATGATTGACCGAACCATACCCGATGCCGCTTTCCTTCATGTGCCGGACGACCGCCTCGAAAGCCTCCAGATTATCCGTAGGATCACCATCGAGTTCGACGTACGAAATGTGACCGGCATTGGTAAGCGCGTGATAGGGTGCCTCCAACGTGATCTTATCGAAAGCGTTGATGTCAAAATAAACCGGGATGTGGAATCCGTTGGTGTAAAAATCATGGTCGGTAATACCGGGAATGGAGCCATAACGCGCGCGATCCATCCTGACGAAACGACCCGAAAGTCCTTCGGCGGGCGTAGCGAGAAGCGTGTAGTTCATCTTGCGCTCCTGCGAAAGTCTATCCAGATAGCCACGCATGTGACCGATGATCTCGAGACCGAGCTTCTGAGACTCGGCGGATTCGCCGTGGTGATGCCCCGTAAGACCGACCAGAGCCTCCGCTAAACCGATGAAGCCCACCGACAGCGTACCGTGCTTCAATATCTCACGCTGCTCATCGTTGATACTCAGTTTCTCGGAGTCCAACCAAACCCCCTGACCCATGAGAAACGGCGCGTTGTACACCTTCTTTTGGGCTTGGATCTCGAAGCGCTCGTCGAGCTGTCCGACCGCGAGGGCGAGTTTCGAATCAAGCAGATCGAAGAACAGTTCGCGATCCCCCTTGGAGCGGATAGCCAGACGCGGCAGATTGACGGAGGTGAAACTCAGGTTGCCACGACCGGTGGTTATCTCACGCGAAGGATCATAGACATTACCCATGACACGTGTGCGGCATCCCATATACGAGATCTCCGTTTCGGGAGTGCCCTTGTAATACTGCAGGTTATACGGCGCATCGAGGAAGCTGAAGTTGGGGAAAAGGCGCTTGGCCGAACAGCGCATAGCCAACTTGAACAGATCGTAGTTCGGATCACCCGGATTGTAGTTGACCCCTTCCTTCACACGGAAGATCTGCACGGGGAAGATAGGTGTTTCACCGCTACCGAGACCCTCTTCGGTGGCAAGCAGGATATTCTTGATGACCATACGTCCTTCGGCAGATGTGTCCATACCGTAATTGATGGATGAAAAAGGTGTCTGAGCACCGGCACGTGAGTGCATGGTGTTGAGATTGTGAACCAAAGCCTCCATGGCCTGGAACGTGGTGCGATCGGCATCACGCTTGGCTGAGGTCTCGGCATATTCCATGCAACGATCGAGCACCGATGCCTCAACGCCCAAGTCGATGATTTCCGCTCGGATTGCGGCGACGAACGTGGCGTCCATAATCAGGGTTGCGATCTTTCCCGTTTCCCCTTCGACACGACCGATGATGGTTTCCGTTGTTTCCTTGACGTCCTCCACGTCGCTCAAAAGACTCAAAGCCTCACAGAGATGCTTCTTGTAAAGACGGCGATAGGTCTTCTTGACACCGACCGCCAAACCGTAATCGAAGTCGCAGATGGACTGACCACCGTGCTGGTCGTTTTGGTTCGACTGGATGGCGATGCAGGCCAAAGCCGAGTAGCTGCTGATATCGTTCGGCTCACGAAGAACACCATGACCGGTCGAAAAGCCGCCTTTGAAAAGTCTGCGCAGATCGATTTGGCAACACGTGGTGGTGAGGGTATAGAAGTCCATATCGTGAATATGGATATCTCCTTCACGATGAGCTTTCGCATAGCGGGGATCGATGACGCACATCTCATAGAACTGCTTGGCCGACTCGGAACCGTACTTGAGCATGGTGCCCATCGCGGTATCGGCATCGATGTTGGCGTTTTCACGTTTCATATCCGAATCGCTCGCCTTGGAGAAGGTGATGTCCTTGAGCGTCTGCACGAGACGACTGTTGACGTCACGGACGCGACTGCGCTCGGCGCGGTAGAGGATGTAGGCTTTCGCCGTCTGAGAGAAGTTGGCTTCGATGAGCGCCTCTTCCACCAGATCCTGGATTCCCTCAACGCTCGGGATACCTTCAATGGCGCCCGATTCCACCTTGTCGACGACTGCAGCGGTGATCTCCTCGGCCACTTCACGGTTTTGCATCGCACCGGATGCCTGGAAGGCTTTTTCGATGGCATCGACGATCTTTTCCTGATCGAATTGTGTCGTACGTCCATCACGTTTGATAATCGCTGTAATCATGACTACCTTTCCTTCTCCTTCATCGATATCGAAACGTCGCCCCACGGAATCCGAGACACAAGACGGGACCCCCAACACAACCGCACCATCGATGAATTTGTATATGTTTTCCCCAAAATTCGCTTGTTTTCCACAACACAGGAAGATTTTATCCACTACATATTGTGGTTCATACAGAAAATCAGTATATATATAGTATTCTCTCTGCCTAGTGCTGGCAAGTGTTATCGACGAAAAAACCGGTGGGAAACACCGTTTGCCATAGCCCCCCGTGTGGGCTCACCACCAAATATGGAGAAATGATCGTTTTTCAGTTAACGGCACCGTAGAAATAGCCCCACCCATGAGAGGACAGCGAGGAATTGAGCTGACCGCACAACCGTTCACGCGTATACGACCCCGGAGGCAACAAACCGATCAATTCCAGAAGATCGTCATTGAGACCATAGGATTCCGCCGCGACGACGATTTCCAAACGAACGAGAATCTCCTCACGCTCGTAGAGCGCATCGACAAATTCCTGTAGGACACCATGATGGGGGCTTTTCTCAAGCTTGACCATGAGCATCACCCCGAAAGGAACCGACTACGTCAAGGCCGGAAGTGGCGGCAACCAAAGCACCGGTATAAGACGGGGTCGCATCGCCGACGGCACGAAGGAACTGAACGCCCCATGCGCGCAGTTTCAGGGCAGCGTCTACCATCGTATCGGGAATGGGGTAAGGATTTTCGGACGTAGGCGCAAATTGCCGTTCATCATGCCTGCCCACTACCAGTTCGACCAGAAGAGGCTTATCGGTCCGCGCCTTGAGGAGATCTATCGTCTCCTCGAGTTCATCGATCGCCGCCGCACTTCTGATACCGATGACATCGGCACCGTACTCATCCGCACGGGAAACAGCATCACCGAGATCATGACGGGAGCCGGGCAGAGTCGCATCCGACGTCAAGGAAAACGAAAGCATGATCGGCCCGTCGTAGATGCTCCTCGCTCCCATCAGGGCGCACTGCGCGTCGATGGGATTTTGGAAACCGCTGAAGAAAAGAGCATCGAAGGGAAACTCCATAAGGGCGCGAACCGCATCATGGTATTGCAGCTTCGACTGCTTGAGTGAAGGGGCGCTCCACTCATCGAGAGGAAGACCCGTAGGAGCAACGGCTGCAATGATATGTTGGGGCGAAAACCGCGCCGCCGCCTCATAGGCATGAAGTGCCATGTCATGCGCCTGTCCTTCGAAACGCGCATGGGCAAGACGGGCATTGGTGATGTCTTCGGTGGGTGTCACGAAACACGGGGTGGCGATAATCTGCTCGAAGCGAAAGCTCTCCTCGATCAGTTCGGGTTCACAAAGAACGACATAGGCCCGATCCGCCTCATCGGTGAATCCCTGCACCTGCAGTTCCCTATCCATCGGCTCGGACAAGACGAGCATATCGTAATTGAAGCGAAGTGCTATATCGGACATCTATCTCAAACCTCTCCATTGATGGGATTCCTGCATTATACCCGTAGAAAAGAGCAAGTATAAACCCATAGACAACGAACCCCGAAAGAAGTGAAAATCATTCTTTTTGAACATGTTTATCAAGGAATCGTGAAGATTTTCCACCCTGAAACACGTTATGAACCCGTTCACCGCCCAAAAAAACTACTCATCCCGACGAAAAGTACCAAATGCGCACACGCGCTTCGAAAGCGACCCTATAATGGGTCTCGCAAATATGGTCCCCTCCCAAATTTGCTCTGCTTCCAAATAAAAGCAGGCGACACCTCATCCCCAAATAAAGGTGTCGAAACTCCCTCCTTGTGGGCCCGATGAGATCCCCTCTCTCGGGCCCCTCCTCTTTCTTCGGACGAAATCACCAGCATCCCTTGATCCGCGGCAGACCACAGGGAGCCTTCTTGTGAGAAGATCGGAAGAATCACCTTTCGCCAAGAAGTGCGCGAAGCGCCGCGCTACATACCTGTTTTTCATCCTGCTCACCGGGATGGACGGAAGCAACGTCGAAGTTTTCCATCATCATCCTCACACGATCGTCGTCGGGGTTTTCCGCCAGCATATCCTCGTAGCGCTTCCTCACCCCTTCGGGCATGCGCCCCTGGCACATAAAGGAACCCACAAGCGTGTTGGAGGAGTCGATCGAGGCATTCACCCTATCGAGGATGGAGGCGAAGTAGTCGTTCGACCCGCCGAATCCCGCAGTGCCGAAAAGAAAAACGCGAACGGCGCGCAACGAGGAAAGAAACGTGGCCAACTGCGGCGTGCAGTCTCCTTTATACGTCCAGAACCCGACGAAGACCATATCCACGTCGGGAAGGGTGGCGGGCACCTCGCCGAAATACAGACAGTCCTTCGAGGGCAGCGCCGTGGCGATAGCCTGTGCCAACCGGGCGGTGTTTCCGGTCGAACTGTCATAGACGATAGCGTATTTCATCGTTATCCCTCTCTCTGTTCTCATCTGAAATCCTAGCGGAAAACAATGAGGGGAGAGACATGAAAAGGGTTGACCGCCAAGAGACGATCAACCCAACAGATAAATCAGATAGTTTCTCCACGCTTAGGAGAAAAAATGTGCTAGGAGTTCATGCGTTGGTAGAGCCTGTTGTTCGTATCGAGCCAACTTTCGATGGTTCCGGTATCGAAACCATCTTCGCCATCGATGACGAGCGCATACATTTCCTCTTCCTTCAACAAGGCATCGAGGGCGTCGGTCAACTGAATTTCGCCACCGGCACCGGGTTCGACGTCGGCGAGGAGATCCATCACCCGTCCGGACAGCAGATAGCGACCGAAAACGGCCAAATTGGTGGGAGCTTCGTCGACGGAGGGCTTCTCGACGAGGGAAGACACCTTCCACACTTCATCGGATATACGCTCACCGGCGATGACACCGAAACGATCGACTTCGTCTTCGGGTACGGGAAGAACCGCTATGACGCTGGCTCCATCATGGGCATCGGATACTTCCTTCATGCGGATGAGCATTTGGTTATCCGGAACCAAAACATCACCCAACAATACGAAGAAGGGTTCGCCGTCGAGACACTCGTGGGCACAATATACCGCATGGCCCAGTCCGAGGGGTTCGTCTTGATAAACGTAACTCACGTTGAGATTGCCGGCATGAGCGACCTTGTCGGCATAGGCATCCTTACCCCGGGCACGCAGTTCGGCTTCCAGCGCAGGATTGGGGCTGAAGTGCTCCTCGATAGACTTTTTGTCCCGACTGTTGATGATGATCACCTCATCGGCGGCCGACGCCAAACCTTCTTCGACGACATACTGGATGGCCGGACGATCAACGACGAGCAGCATCTCCTTGGGTTGCGCCTTCGTCGCCGGTAGAAAACGACTGCCGAGACCGGCAGCGGGAATAAGAGCCTTCATATGATTCCTCCTGAATAAGTCAACATCATCCATCTTACCAAACCGGACACGCACCCTCCTGGCAAGAATAAGACTCCGTGCTTTCTTGACAAGAATCGAAGAGAAGGTACAATCTAGCTTCGCTGGGGATGTAGCTCAGTTGGGAGAGCGCAGCGTTCGCAATGCTGAGGTCGTGGGTTCGATCCCCATCATCTCCACCAGCAAGAATACCTAGGAAACCCCGTTCATGATGGACGGGGTTTCCTTTTTCGGGAACACGATATACGTTCGGTTTGTTTCGGGAATGTTAACTCCACCCCACTGTTTCGATAAAGTGAAAAAACCTCTTGACAACGCGCTGGGCCTTGCCCCTATAATGCCAACACAATAAAATATTTCAAACCGTCGAAGCGAAAGTCAAGCCGAAGTAAGCACTCACAGAGAGTCGGGGATGCTGGGATCCCGACAGGAAGCTGGTCGGTAAATGGTTCGCTGAGGGAAAGGGGAAAGGCTTTCGAGCTGAGTATCCGGACCGTGAGCCCGCGTTAGTGGCAGGGAATGTGTTGGCATTCTCGTGAGTGGATCCACAATGGATCAATTGAAGGTGGCACCGCAGGAACAAACCTGTCCTTTACTCGAAGGACAGGTTTTTTTATTGCGCGGCACCACATTCAGGTGATGTTTCGTTGATTCCGTCGCGTGGTATGTCGGCAAAGACAATCGTCCGAAAACGGACACCGTAGCGCTGAGGCGCAAGAAAGGAAGAACGGACAATGGAACAGACACAGGCAACACCGATGAAACGTCAGGTAAAGGCGACGGAGAAGCGAGGGCTTTCAACCCAAGACCTCATTCTCATCGCGGTACTTCTCGCGGCGGGAGCCGTTCTCAAATTGACGTTGGGTAGTGTTTTGACCTTCGCGGGAATGAAGCCGAACTTCATCATCGCCATGTATTGCCTCGCCATCTTACTCACCCGACCCAAGCCGCTGCAGGCTCTGATCGTCGGCTTGATCGCGGGGTTGATCTGCCAGATCCCCATGCTCAATGCCACTCCGTGGTTGAACATCCCCTCCGAAACCCTCGGCGCTCTCGTGATGGGTCTTCTCATCCTCATCCCCATGAAGGTCTCCAACTTCGATCTCAATCCCATCGTGGCAACGTTTCTGGCAACCGTTGTATCCGGCTACACCTTCGTTTTGATACTCGCCAGCCTCAATGGAATCGCCCTGAACGTCGCTCTGATCACCTATGCCGTGATGGTCTTCGGTACCGCAACCTTCAATGCGATCCTCGTTGAAATCCTGATCATCCCCCTTCGGAAAGTACTGAAAAAATAATCTCCCTCCCCTCCTCACTCCGGATAATTCCTTTGCGAAGGGAGCGAGGAGGGGCCGGTGACGAAAGGCTACCCTATGATCACCCTACGCAACTTCGGCTTCACCTATGAGGGGAACTCCTCTCCGACCGTACACGACATCGATCTTTCCATCGAAGAGGGAATGTTCGTGGGCATCACCGGTGCCGCCGGTTCGGGCAAATCAACTCTCACCTACGCCCTGAACGGCATCATTCCCCACTGCTATCCGGGTGATTTCTACGGCTCGGTGGAAATAGAGGGACGCGATACGGTGGAAACCGATCTCACGGATATCGCACGCCTTGCCGGGAGCGTATGCCAGGACATCGACAGTCAGATGGTCGCCTCCGTCGTCGAAGACGAAATACTCTACGGGCTGGAAAACTTCTCCGTCGCCCACGAAGAGATCGAAAAACGGGTAAGCGACTCTCTCGAAGCTATGGGAATAAGCAAGTTGCGAAACCGTATGATTTCCTCCCTTTCGGGTGGACAGAAACAGAAAGTGGCCATAGCCGCCATCCTCGCTCTGCGCCCCCGCATCCTCATACTCGACGAGCCGACCGCCGAGCTGGATCCGGCGAGTTCGGTGGTCGTGTTCGACCTGCTGAAAACCTACGCATCCCAACATGCGACCACCATCGTGGTGGTCGAGCAGAAAATAGCGCTCCTTTCGAACTACGCCGATATGTTGGTCGTCCTCGAAAACGGCGGCATCCGTTTTGCCGGTGATCCGGGCAAGGTGCTTTCCCACAGCGAAGAATTGCTGGCCATGGGAATAGCCTCTCCGCGATCGACAACGCTCATGAACCGACTTGGAAAGGCGGGGCTCTATAGCGGTCCGCTCTGTCGAAACGTCACCGAAGCCCACGAAGCGCTTAAGGAGTTGATCGCATGATAGAGTTCCGTCACGTACGAGCATCGTATGACTCCACGGAAAATATCCTGGAAGACATCGACTTCACCATAGGAGACGGAGATTTCGTCGCCTTCGTCGGGACGAACGGCGCGGGAAAATCGACTACCATGCGTTTGATGAACGGACTTCTGAAGCCGAATGAGGGTGAGGTGCTCATAGATGGAATCAGTACCACATCGCTCAAAACCAGCCAGCTCGCACGCAAAGTGGGATTCCTTTTTCAAAATCCCGACCGTCAGATTTGCCGCAACACTGTCCGGGAAGAGCTACTCTTCGGATTCGAGGCGATCGGGGAAGCATCACCCGAAGCCCGTAAACGCGTCGATGACATCATCGAACGGTTCGGATTCGACGGAGATGCCGACCCGTTTCTTCTCAACCGCGGGACACGGCAGCTTCTGGCTTTGGCGTCCATCATCGTTTTGGAACCGGCAATCATCGTCCTTGACGAACCGACGACCGGCTTGGATCACCGGGAATGCGAACTCGTCATGTCGATCGTCGAGGGACTCCATGAAAAGGGAACGACGGTGGTAATGGTGTGTCACGACATGGAGGTCGTCGCCGACCACGCCGAGCGCGTCATTGTCATGGCCCATGGGAAAATCCAAGGGGACGGGGCCACGTTCGATGTCCTACGCGATGAAGAACTGTGTTCAAGAGCTTCTCTGATCCCCCCGCAGATCGTCGAGATCGCCTTGCGCCTTGAACATGACGATCCTTCACCCGATAAACAAGCCATAACCTCCGCCAATACCGTCGAGGACATGGCCGGCGCGATAACGACCTATCTCATGAAAGCAGGTGCCTAGATGAAAGGGTTTCTCGAATACATTCCGGGAGACAGCTTCCTCCATCACATGAATCCCATCGCAAAGCTTTTCTGCGCATTGTGCATCTCCCTGGCATGCTTTTGTACCGGCAATCCTTTGTTCCTCCTCATTGTCTTGGGGTTCGACCTTCTCGTCGCCCACCACTGCAGGATGATTCCCCAAACACTCTCTTTGATGAAAGCGGTGTTCTTCTTTTCGCTCATCTTGGCCATCATCCAGATTCTAACCACCCCGACGGGCATCGGCATCGTCGACCTTCCCTGGGGCTACATCGGTACAGGTGGTCTCGTAGCGGCGCTGACGACCATCTTGCGCCTCATCGCAGCAGCCATCCCCTTGTTTCTGGTTCTCTACGTCACCAAACTGAGCAGCATCACCAATGCCCTCTGTAAAGTGGTTCATATCCCCTACAAATATGCTTTCACCTTCGCGTCGACCGTCCGCTTCATCCCCGTATTCATGAACGATATGAGCGCGATCATGGAAGCCCAGACGGCGCGTGGCGTCGAATTCGATCAGGGAGGATTCGTGAAAAAAGCCAAACTGATGATACCCTTGTGCGTCCCCCTGCTCGTCTCTTCGGTACGCAAGACCGGCAGCGCCGCCATAGCCGCGGAGGTACGTGGATTCAATCTGCGAACCAGCGCAAGCGGCTATAAAGAATATCCTTTCGCCACCACCGACATCGCGGCGATGGTCGCGGGGGTTGCACTCATCGCTGTGGCGGTAAGCCTGCAAATACTTCCTCCCCTGTTCTGATGCAGACCCCACCACCGGCGGAGAGATCTTTTGGTGTCACTTTCGTTTCAAAGTGAAAGGTAACAGCGAAAGAAAACGGAGCCGCAATGGCTCCGTTTCATTTTCGTGCGAATATGTGAGAAGAATCGAAAACGCTTAAGCGGTCTCTTCCTTCACTTCGACGGCTTCGGCGACGACGACGGGTACTTCCTCGACCGCCTCCTCGATGAAGGATCCGAAGAGGGCTTCACCGTCCTGGCTCAACTCGACCATACCGGTAAGAACATCGACGTACTGATAGGATTGACGAGCGGATGCGCCACGCTTACGCTCGACCTCCATGATGAAAAGTTGGGGATGTACCTGCATCAACACCCCTTCGCTTTCGATGATCTTCGAACGTCCCATATTGGCGCGAACACGAAGTTTCTGACCGACGAAATCAGTGAGCGTATCATGAATGGTGTTGATGATCTGCGCTTGCTTTGCTAAGTCCATGGTTATCTTTCTTGACGAGGACACACTATAACGTCCAGCATTTTATCACGCTTATCAATATCGGCGGGAATATTCACGCGAAAGACCCAAACCCGCGACAAGCGGACAAAGCGAAAAAACGGGGATCAGGAAATTCCCTCGCTCCCGAACAAATCGAGATACGCCCGGCCCAATTTCAGAAACCGATCGACATCGAGTGCTTCCCCTCTTTCACGTGGGTCACATCCGCCCTGCTGCAGCAATACGGAAATACGATCGACAACATCCGCACGTGCGGTCTGTGGGTTGGAAAAATACGTCTTCATGGAATTAGCGATGGTCTTACGACGGTTCGCGAAGGCGGCATCGGCCATGATCATGGTCGCACGACGAAGATCGTCGGCGGGGATGTCGTCACGACGATCCAGGCGGATAACGGCACTTTTCACCCGAGGCGGCGGGAAGAAATTTCCCTCGGAAACGGAGAAGCGCCCGTGATAGCGCGCAAAAAGCGCCAATTTGACGCTATAGGCTCCGTAGTTCTTCGTCTTGGGATGAGCGCACATTCGATCGGCCACTTCCGCTTGAACCATGATGGTCTGACTCTGCAGCGTGGGAAACCGTTCGAAATAGTCCAAGACGATGGTCGCCGCCACCGCATAGGGTAGGTTGGAGATCAGCTTACCGGGCTGCATCGAAAGCGAGGAGGGCGTCACTTCGAGCGCGTCACCTTCGATCAACGTGAAGCGATCGGCCCAAGGCTCACAGGTCTGTGCCAACACAGCAGGAAGATCATGATCCCGCTCGATGGCCATAAGATGCTTCGATCGCTTGAGAAGCGCAATGCTCAACGTGCCGATACCGGGTCCGACTTCCAAGACGACATCTTCGTCGGAAAGCTCTGCCAGATCGCAGATACGGGCAACCACACCATCGTTGATGAGGAAATGTTGGCCCAAAGCCTTTTTGGTCATAAGGCCGTGTCGGTCGAGCACCTCACGCGTAGCCGCTACCGAAGCAAGGGGGGAAAGTTTAACCATCACTATCCTTCGAACAAAACGATATCGTCGGCAAGGGAATCCGGGCGAGAGCCGATAAGAGGAGTGACTCTCTCCACCTTCAAATCCGCCAAAGCCAAGGCCGATCGCAGCGTGGCGATAAGCGGTTCGAAACCATGAGGATCCCCGCCCTCGCCCAACACGAACAGGGAAACGGGACGCTTTTCAGGTAGAGGGGAGCCCGCACGCTTGAGCGTTTCGCGTTTCCAGAACAGGGGCTGCAACCGATCGAGTAAAGCCTTGAACTGAGAAGGAACACCGGCAAAATAGATGGGAGTGACGACGATCACCCGACCGACGGATGCGAGCAGTTCGATCACGCGCGTCATATCATCTGATATATTACATTCCCCCTGCGTGCGACAGTATTCGCAACCGTTACAACCGGAAACGTCGAGATCGGCTATGGAAATCGTGATCAACTCGACCGAAGAGTATCTTTCAGCCACAAGGGCCTCGATCCGACGGACGAGACGAGCGCTGTTGCCATTGCGCCGAGGAGAGCCATTGATCATCAGCCACGTTGCCACGAGGTAGGCCCCCTATCCAACAGCCCGAGCGCGTTGCGGTGAATCTGCTCGAGAAATTCCCGACGATCCTCGCCGGGATCACACCCCAACACCCGAGCCATGGTCGCCGCCGTGAAGATGACATGTTCGGGTCCACATTCCATTCCCCGCATGGGTTCAGGAGTCATGAAGGGGCTGTCCGTTTCCGTCAGCAGCCGATCACGGGGAACCGACCAAACGCTTTGGCGCACCTCATCGGCGTTTTTGAAGGTGAGGGGTCCGCCATAGGCGATGAAACACCCCGCATCGACCCACGGGGTGAGCACCTGTTCGTCGAGATTGAAACAATGAAGCAAAACGCCGGCAGCGGGAAAGCCCTCCTGCGTAAGAATCTCGAAGCCCTCGTCGTGGGCTTCGCGCATATGCAGCACAACAGGCAGACCCGTCTTATGGGCGAGCCTGATCTGACGACGAAAAGCTTCTCGCTGATCCGCGCGCGGGGAAAGATCGTAATGGTAATCAAGCCCTATCTCTCCGATAGCACACGTACGGGTATCTTCAAGATGGGCGATGAGGGTCTCTTCGAGTGCGTCGTCGTAGTGCTGCGCGTTATGGGGGTGACATCCGATGGCGATACGAACGGTGGGAACACTGTTCCGATAGTCCGAGTGACCCATATCGTCGAGCAGGGACACCGCGTCGGCACGCCACGCGTCAAGCTTGCGATAGGTCGCTTCGGCATCCTCGAATACATCGACTATCGTGGTGATGAAATCGATGCCGTGAAACGCACAACGCGCCAACGAAAGCGGAGCGTGGGATATCGTATCGAGGTGCGCATGGGTATCCACCACCGGATACTCCAAGCGCTCGCAAGCGACCTCCCGAAACTTCCCCTTTTTACGCTTCTGGCGAAACGCCATATCGAAGAAGAGTTGCTCGCCTTGTCCGCGCGCCGCAAACGTTTCTCCGGTACCCGAGGAAGGTGTATCGGAGGTGCCGGGAGCTCTCGTCTGCTCTTCGGACATAGACGATCACTCGATCGCGAAGTCGATCGAATCGACATCGAGACGTGGGTAGAGGGGGTCACCGATGGCGATCGGGGCGCCTGCGGGCAGCTGCCCCCATCTACCGGCTGCTTCGATGTCCCGCACGTCGGCGATGGAACCCTGTCCGAGACGGGAAAACACCTCCGCAGACGTAGCGGGCATGAACGGCGCCATGTATAAGGCGATGATGCGTATCGCTTCGAGCGAATTATAGATGACCGCAGCGAGTTCGTCGGCGGTATCTTCGCTTTTCGCAAGATTCCACGGAGCGGATTCTTCGACATAGAGGTTCACCCGTCCGGCAAGTTTTTGCACGGCGGCAACGGCCCCTGAAAAATCAACGCGATCCATGCAGGCATCGTATTCGGCGTAAAGATCTTCGGCCATGGTGCGCAATGGATTATCCTCGGCACCTTGGGGAGCTTCAGGAGCCACGGACGAAAAGTATTTTTTAGTCATATTGAATACACGGGAACAGAGGTTGCCCCACGTGTTGGCGAGGTCGGCGTTATACACCTGCACCATCCGCTCGATGGAAATGGAGCCATCGTGACCGAATTGGACGTCGGAGAGAAAATAGTAACGATAGGCATCGACACCGAAA
>CAJMLT010000001.1 GCA_905214325.1 uncultured bacterium | reverse complement strand
TTTGTCCATCGGTAACCGAGTCCTGCCAGCCTATACCACCTACATGGGCCGAGTAAACAAGATTGCCGGCAGGCTCAACATAGGGAGTGGTGGTTTCTCCTGGTGCAGGCTCACTTTTGGGAAGCAGCTGAATCTGAATGGCTTCTATCTGCTTGCCCTGAGCGGGAGCGCCCGCCAGTTGACCATTGGATGCCCAGTCAAGCCAGCCCTCCTTGGATACATGAACGCGATAATAGACATTGTATTGATCGGCCAGAGTGCCGGACAGAGAAAGGCTCAGTGCTTCTGTTCTACCGTTCTTGCCGACCGTGCCGGCGGTTTCGCCACCCGCAACAGGTGACATCCATCCAAGACCTTCGGAATATACACGATAACTCAGTTCGTCATTGGCAACAGAGGGACACTCCACCTTCAATGCCTCTATAGCTCGCGACTCACCTACGGTACCTGCTGTTTGTCCATCGGTAACCGAGTCCTGCCAGCCTATACCACCTACATGGGCCGAGTAGGATATTACCGCCGCTGATTCAGGGACAGCTGCAACAACCTCAGCTGCAACGACCGAAGAACTTGGGTCCTGTAAAACCGCACTCTCTTCATCGCTGCTAGACGCCGCGTTTTCTGTTGCAGACTTTATCTCAGGTTGAGTAAGTTCCCCGTCTTTAGCCGCGTCATCCACGGTCGACATCTCACCCTCGGAAGAGGCGACGACTATCGAATCCGAAGCGTAAGCAAGTGGAGAAAACGAACTGATCAAAATTAAAGACAAGACTATGAGAAAAACACGTTTACCCAACGAATGATCTGACAAGCGACTAATCATGCTACCCTCCGAATGCGTTCACAAAGTGAACACATTATAGCAAGAGAGTAGGTATTTCATTCTGTGAAGCAATATTCTCTAGTCGTCGATATCGCCCCGCACCTCGACCTTGTCCGTCTGCAGCGCTCGCTCTTTCAGAGCAACTTCCTGGGATAGCTCGTTAACTCTATTCTTTAAGACGGCTATTTCCATGCTAGACAAAAATACCCTAACGATAAGCGCCGCAACGAGCACGGTGAAAATGAAGTTAGCCGGTGATTGGATGCCCAAAAGATCAGCACATACAAAAGTGATATCCGGAAAAATGGCAAGCAGTACCAATATGGCAGCGGAGAGAAACCAGAAAATGGTATCAGTCACCTGCACCGGAGTACTTCTGACCTTTTTAAACACGTAAAACAAAAGAAACAATGCTCCGACAACAAGAGCAATCCTCAATTCTATTACCATGTTTTACGCCTTTCTAACCCACTGGAAAAACAGAATGGAAAGCCCCATTCGAATCATATAAATGATCGACTTAGCGGCAGAAAGATAGCTTTGCCCCGCATAGCGATCACGCATGGTAACGGGAACCTCAACCACTTTCGATCCATTACGTATGGCGAACGCAATCGTATCCGGCTCAGGAGCATAGTTGTTATCCCGCGCGAAACGTTCTATCAGGTCCCTTGCAAACAAACGCATGCCGGACGTAGGGTCGGTAACCCTCTGTCCACTCGTCAAGCGTATCATCCCAACAATGAAAACAGACCCCAACATCCTCATCGATCTATGCTTTTTCTTGCCTATAAAGCGGGACCCGATAACGATATCCGCCCCCCCATCAAGCGCCGTATCTACCATTTGATCAAGATACTTCGGGTCGTGTTGCCCATCCGCATCAAACTGGATCGCATAATCATAGTTATGACTAACTGCATATTTCATGCCCGTCTGAAAAGCAGACGAAAGTCCTGTATTGATAGGTAGGTCAAGCATGGGGTAAGCGTTATCTCGACAAACCTGCGCAGTGGAGTCAGAAGAGCCATCGTTAACGATAATGAAATCATACGAATGCTTCCCGTTTTCCTTTATATATGACTGCAATTCGGAAAGCGTATGCTCAAGACAATCTTCCTCGTTGTATGCTGGAATTATTATCAGTGTTCTCATGCTTATTCATTACTCTTTTCGCTTGAGGAGTACACTACGTTGATCGCCTTCGCGATAGGTGAGGGCCAAAACTTCTTGAACATAACAAGATCTTCTCCACCCCGAATATTACCCTCGATAAGATGGGTGGTCTCAGATTGTTCATGAATCCGATGATGCATCAATATCTTCGAATCATAATAGAACACGCCTGAAAGTTTTGAAAGACGCTCCCACGCCTCCCAATCCAAATTCGATTTCAAGCCTTCCCGAAAGACAGGGGTCCCTGTTGCCGCAGTGTTAATGGTTACCGAAGGACAACATATTGCCGACCCCAAAGATAAAATCCTGCGCCTAACAAAAATCGAAGATGCATGCTTACCGTTCTCGAGAGGGGCCAGCATCCTTCTTTTGATGGTAAGCAATTTATTATCATCGACGACTTTACCGTTTCGCAATTCCCCGTAGTTTGTAAAGAAAACCAAAAGATCGGGATGCATCGCTACGGCATCCAACATCTCTTCAGCATACGTTTCGCTGTAAATATCATCTTGATGAGCAACGGTAACGAACGGTGTATTGGCGGCTTCGATAGCGTAATTCCAATCCGCTGCGATACCAGATTGCCCGTCACGAACATATAACGGAAGATCATATTTTGCCGCCAGAGTGGCAATATGCTCGTTGGATGTGGAGGTAGCTACGACGATTCCCGTAGAAACGGTTTGCGCCAGTAGGGATTGGATGCATTCTTCCAAGTACGGACTTTCTCCATAAGCGCACACCGCGAAAGTGTGGTTGTTTTCGTCCATCTATCGCCCCATCTTCTCGTGATTTATCTGCACGCCGCAAACACCCGCATCACGCGCTGCCGCAATATCCGTATCTTTATCTCCGTACAGAATGCATGAATCGGGATCTGCGTCGAAATCGAAAAGAGCCTTCTTGATCATCCCTGATCGAGGTTTCCGACATTCACAAGGACCCGTATAATCCGGATGATGCGGGCAGTAGTAATATGCATCGATATGGACATCTTGTTGATCTAATAACTCATCGAGATAGCGATGCAGCTCATGCATTTGCTCGACGGTGTACATTCCTTTTGCAATGCCGGCCTGATTTGTCACCACGACAATCTTGTAGTCATCTTTTTTGTTGTATCCCCTGATAATCTCAATCGTCTCAGGAATCAGTTCCAATTTTTCAGGCTCGAAAAGATGCCCCGTATCAACATTGATGGTTCCATCTCGATCGAACAAAGCCAGCTTCCACTTCTTCGCCAGCGGAGCAAGCAGAGTTTGAGAAAAACGATAGTCCTCGGGTATTCCTATATCGATAAAGCAGCCTGTCATTTCGACCGCGCAAAGCGACCCGCCATCAACTACTTTTTCGAAATAATCGATTTCCAAAGAAAACTTAACGGGGCAATCATCGAGCACACCATTTTTTAAGAGATAGACACCCGCGTTAATAAATCCTTTTTTACATGGTTTCTTCTCATGAAACGCCGTTATCCGACCAGAAACCCTTTCTATATCAAGCGTGCCGTAGCGATCAAAATCACACATTTCCTTTACTGCCAAGCATGCCGTCACCGAATCGGCATCGCGGGATAGGGAGTTCTCCATCTTATCGAAATCAACTTCAAGGTAGGTGTCACCGTTGAATACGTAAACCCACGGTGCCGAGCATAGATTCAAGGCCTGCTTCACTGCACCGCCCGTAAACAAAGGGGTATCTTCCGAACTGTAGACCAATTCCATACCACGATACATGGACCCAAAGTATTCTTCGATGCATTCTTTCCTATACCCGTCCGCAATAACGACTCGAGAAAAAGCATGATCGGCAAGCTGATCCAGCAAAAACCTTAAAAAAGGACGACCCGCAACAGGAGCCATGGGCTTTGGGAGATCTGATATCACATCGGCCAAGCGTGTGCCAAACCCCCCCGCCAGCACAACAGCCTCTCTCCTGCTAATCATCGACACTCCCGAAAAAATGAGCTTCCACGGCAGCACAAAGAGCATGGTAGACGGGTAGATGTAGTTCTTGTACCTTAAACGTCTCCGTACAAGGAACTCGTATGGCAACATCGGCAAATGAGGCTAGTGGAGCATCAGCTTCCCCCATCAGAGCGATTACTCCCATGCGTTTTGCCTGAGCGACCTTCGCTGCCTCTATAACATTGCGCGACGTACCTGACGTGGAAATAGCTATCAGTACATCCCCTCGGTCACCGTACCCATATACCTGTTGGGCGAACACTCCCACTGCCGACTCATCGTTAGAAAAGGCTGTCGAAAGAGCCGTGTGAGAAACAAGGGATATAGCCGGTAAAGCTCCTTCCAACCAGTTGGGAGGATCCTCTGAGAAAATAGCGTTATAAGAATTCGTAAAAGATGGGTCTGGCTTCCTCTTCATCTTAAAACTCTTCATAAGTTCACCGACAATGTGCTCCGAATCCGCCGCTGATCCACCATTGCCGCATACAAGCACCTTCTTCGATTCCCCATAGCAGGAGCAAAGCATATCGTATGCCCGACGCACATTCGACTCACATGCCCTCAATAATGGATACCTATCGAATAAATCGTCAATGATTTCCTCGGAATTCCGAATATCTCCTGCGCTCATATACCTACCCCTCCTCTACAGTTTCTTTATTCGGCGTCATCTCATAATTTTCAGGACTGTAATGTATAACGCGCGTTCCACCCTCTTCGAACTCAAAAGGAACATACATCAGATCACTCAGGGCCTTTTTAACGTTTTCCTGCTTATCTTCCTCCACATAAAAAAGGAGAAATCCACCGCCTCCCGCCCCGAGAAGCTTACCCCCCAAGGCGCCTGCGGCCCTAGCTTTATCATAAGACTCATCAATGGCATCAGTGGAAACACTGCTACCTGTCCCCCGCTTCAACTTCCAAGCCGCATCAAGCAGCTCTCCGAAAGTATTCAGATTCGCATGCTTATCAACAAGTATTTTTTCGGCCTCATCTACCAAAGTCAGCATTTCAAGCAGTCGTGCCGTTTTATCACTCACCCTGTTTCCCTTTTGTACATCACTGGAAAAACGCGTGAATCCGGTGAAAAACAACATCAGGTTCTTATCGAGTTGATGCTTGCGGGAGGGACTGATTATCACCGGAAGGACCTCAAAAGAATCCTCCTTGAATACAATCTTATTCAATCCTCCGTACGCAGCAGCTATCTGGTCCTGCCATCCGCCAGCTTCAGCGCAGAGGGTTCTTTCGAGAAAAATAGCTTCCTTTGCCAACTGTTCTGCGGAAGCATATGAGCCTTTAAGACAGTGGAAGGCCGACAACATCCCCACTGCAAAGGAAGATGAAGTCCCCAACCCCGTCCGAGCCGGAAGATCAGCCTCATAAGTCAAACGAATCTCATGCATATCCAACATCTTCATTGCATTTTTAATCGCGGGATGCTCGATGGCATCGCGATCGGTCACCCGCTCCGTTTTCGAATAGGACAATTCCGTCGAATAATCGAAAAAGCGTGGCAAGTGCCGAACGGTGGTATAGCAGTACTTATCAAAAGTCGTAGAAAGAACAGCGCCGCCATGCTTTTCGAAAAAGGCCGGCATATCAGTCCCGCCACCGAAAAATGACATCCGGAAAGGCGTTTTGGTTATTATCATCTTATTCGTCTCCTCTATCTGGCAGGAAGGCCATTCTTTATTTTACTTCACCCATGCACTTCAAGCACACTTAAGGAATCGAAACCCGTTCTTTTATGTAAAATGTGGGGTACGTATAGTCAACCGAACGAGGACTCATGAACATTCTACACATCACGCCCTACGTCCCCTCGAAACGAGCTTCTCACGCAGGGGGAGTTTGCATGGGCAAACAGGCAGAATGGCTCATCGAGCATCACGATTACCATCTTCTCACGTTTGTCAATTCAAAACAGGAGCGCGAACTTCTCACCGAATACGGCGATAGAGCCTCCGGGGTATCCTCGAACACCATTCTCATGGGCTTAAGATCAATTTTGCATCCACGGGTTCCTTTTCTGTTTTCCGTAAGAACTTCGCCTATCTTCACTCTCAAGCTTGTTCATTTGATAAAAAAATTCAAGATCGATGCCATCCATGCCGAATACACGGCAATGGGCCAGTATCAATGGATCAAAAAGCTATTCCCGCACCTGCAATTTAATCTAACCGAACATGACGTCACACAGCAGTCCTTTTCACGGCAGAAAGAAGGAGCAAAAGGTCTGCGAAAGTTTTTTCTCAAAGGACAGTATAGGAAAGTCGTCCGTTGTGAGAGAAAATATGTTGCCGCATCTAATACGGTGTTTTCCTTCTCCCAAAAGGACTGCGCCCTCATAGATTCGCTCTATCGTCCACGGCACGCCGCTATCTGGCTCGCTCCTTATTACGGTGTGGAAGTAGAACACGCCGACAAGTCACCCAAGCAACCAATCGTGTGTTTCGTCGGACAGATGGGACGAGAAGAAAATAACGAAGCCGCTTTGAGGCTTATCGATATATTCGATAGTTTCCACTTGGGAGAATTGGCAAGCTTGAAAATCATTGGAGCGCATCCGTCGCAAGAGCTCCTCAGTCGGCAAAGCGACTCCATTGTTGTCACCGGCTTCGTCGATGATATAAATTCTTGCATCTCAGAATGCAAAGTAGCAGCCTTTCCCTTGGTAAGTGGTGCTGGCATCAAACTAAAGGTGCTTCTTGCGGCCAGCTTAGGGCTTCCCGTCATTACGACCGATATAGGAGCAGAAGGCATCGACGAAGCCGGAGAAAGCCTTCTGCTAGCCGAAACGAATGAGGATTTCGCCGTCGCCATACGTGCTCTTCTTGAAAATGAGGAATACTATCATCAGAAGGCGCGAGCCATATATTCTCTCGTAGAGCGGGATTTCTCCTGGAATCACAGCGAAGAAACACTATCGAAAATTTATCCCTCTTGAAATACCCCGCCCGTTCACTTTGAAAAAGACCGCCCCACTAAAGAGACGCTGGAACAGATCCATCGACATGCGATCGTCTGCGAACAAGCGATACGATCTTAGAAGACGAAACCATCGCACAATAGAGCATTCTCCATCGCCCAGCCATCAGCGCTCGAAAAGCAAGTCTCGTATGAAGAGGAGGGGCGGCCTTAAGGATATTTTCCCTATAAGGCTCGTATATTTTCCGCAACGTCTCATATAGCTTGCACTCAACGCGAAAAGACTGCCCCCCCGCAAGAGGCGCAACGGTCGCAACATCAACAAAGTTGCTTAAAAGAAGTGCAGCATAGAGATCAGGAAACAATTGGTCAATACCGCGCTCGAGCATGAAGTCGTTCTCTTTTTTCAAAAGCATCTCTATACCCCGTATACGATCAGGGGCGATAACCATGGAAGAACTATGCGATGCCCGACGTCGCCAGATATAGAAAACTTCAGGAATAAAAGCGATGGTCCGACAAACCCGAATAACATCCATATTGAAAAGGATATCTTCGGTTCCATGTCTCAAATTCTCATCAAAACGAATTCCGTTTTCAACGAGAAATGACCTTTTGTAAATACGCGCCCAAACGCCATCCGATGCATAGTAAAGCGAATCAAAATGTTGTGCAATTTCTTCATTCACTAGCACCTCCGCCTTTTGTGGGCACATGATGACCTTTGAAGAAACAGCACCTTCCTTATTGTATTGCTCAATCATAATGCCGTAGCAAACACACTCAGCTCCAGATTCTTCAGCCGCACGATATGCCTCCGACAAAAGCCCCGGAAGATAGATATCATCATTATCGCAAAACGCAACGTAGTCTCCCCGCGCATGTTCCATGGCAAAATTGCGAGCATGACACATTCCGCCATTTTCTATGTGAAAAACGCGAACTCGAGAGTCTTCCTCAGCCAATCTGTCACAGACATCGCCTGATGCATCCGTAGAGCCATCATCAACCAAAAGCAACTCGAAGCTATCACAATCCTGAGACAGAACACTTCGCGCAGCTTCCTCGACATATTGCGCTGAATTGTAAACCGGTATGATGATGCTGATTTTAGTCATTTTATCCCCATGTCTGAAATGTGTTTCAGGTATTGCGCCGACGTAAACGGCGATCGAAAAACTGAACCGTACGAGCAACTGGATATATACAGTTATGCAGATAAGAAAACCTGAGCAGAGATGTGGCTACCCTATGAGAAAGAGGAAGACTTTTATAGTTTCTTATTCTAATTTCTTTATTGTTAGCAATATCGGGAAAGAACTTATCCAACAACTCCTTTGAACGGGAGCATGTTAATTTCAGTTCTTCAGGACCTGCTTGCTGACTTGATGCAAAAACAAAACCAGCAAGAGCCTTACATATACAGTACTCCAAAGGCCTATAGTATCGGTCATCCCTTCCAGCTAAAACCTTTTCGCATGCATAGCTGAATCCATTAAAGGAAAAAGACCTCTTTTCGCTGTTGGACCCCGTTTTCCTCACATTTGCAGACACCGAAGTCTCATGCCTTCTGTACAGATATCCCACATAAGGAAGAGAGATGCAGTTGTTCGACAAGAAATCAATTGCCATACTGAAGGGACCGTCTTCCATAATTTCACCAGCGATGAAATAAAGCGAGTTTTCCCGAATCAACGAAGTACTGATGAGCTTTGCCCAGGGCCCATACTGAAAAACATGCGCTATCCCGTTAGAAAACTCCACCGTCCAATCGGTCGCAACGCGCCCCCCAACCTGCTCTCTCGTGCTCGAATCAAACACCAAACAACCCGATACAACCAAATCGGCATTGTCCGACTCAATATTACGCACCATAACTTCAAGATAATCCGGAAGGAGAACATCATCACCATCCACAAAGGCAATGTAGTCTCCTTTTGCAGCATCCATACCGTTATTACGAGCGCTTGCCGCACCACCGTTTTTCTGGTCGATCACCGTAAAAAGTTTTGAATGCTTTTCCTCATACCTCCGCAGCACCTCAAGGGAGTCGTCGCTTGACCCATCGTTAACGGCAACAATTTCATAATTGGTGTAGGTCTGCGCCAAAATGGAATCCAAGCATTCAGGCAAATAGGACGCAGCATTATACACGGGAACGATAAATGAAATGAATGGATTGTTCATGTGCTACCTTTCCGATGACTCCCTGAAATGCCGCCTCGTACTGATAAAAAATATGAGAAGCGTTATCACCGTTGATGCCGCATAGCAACCTATGATTATATAGTTTGCCCCCATGAGCCCATTCGCCTGAATGCAGGGAGTTACAAAGACAACACAAAGAATCAAGGCGGGCAAACAGGCTAACAAAGGAGGAACAAGAACCCTTTGCATCACCAAAAGTGTTCGCACAAACCACTGCAAGGCATTCAGCGCAGTAAGCAGCACCAACGTAGGCAACAAATAGCTGTAATCAGCAATCCCCTGGCCATATAAAAACTCAAGAACGGGTTCTCCTAATGCAATAGACAAGACCACACCGAGAACAGCAATGACCGCAACACAGGCGAACACCCTGAAAACATATTGAAAATACCCCTTTTTGTTGCTTGCAGCATAACGTTCGTTCAGCGCGGGAAGCAATGGATTGAAGATATAGGAAATTCCAACTTGAATGATAACAACCGGCGCAGCAACCGTCGCATAGATACCAATGGCGCTCGTTCCGAGAATCATATCGACCATCTGTCTCACATAGGTCACCACCCAGTCAGAGAGAAGGCTGGTAAGAGTGATCAACCCACCGTCGATGAAAAGTCGCTTCATCATATCAAGAGAAAACTTCGGCTTAATGCTCGTAAATCGCCTCGCTTGAGGAATATCGAAAAAGACGATCACGACTCCAGAAACAACAAGCATCCCGATTATGCCCAACATTGTATCTTGGAAAATAAAAAAGACCATGCCAAATGCCACAACCGAAAGAACACCGCGCATGATCATGGATTTTCCGCCAATATCCATGCGCAATTCTCTTTGTTGAAATGCATAAAAACAATCGGTCGCAGCTTCCATTACGCGAAACACCATATAGAGAACAATGCACGTATATTGGTAGACATCGTAATCGAAAAACAGTGCATAAATACAGCAAAAAGCAAACGATGCCGAACATGAAATCACCCTGAAGCCAACGTATTGCATCGCATTATGCACGGCATCATGATCGGAAATAATATACGTACGAAGATTAAAGGTCGCCAAAGAGCCGAAAATGGATGTAATCGTAATCGCAAGATTCAGATACCCTGCACCCGAATAATCACTAGCCAGACGAACAACGAGTAGCGTAATAATCCATTGACCGAATAGATAAATAAACGATCCGATGGAGTTCCACAGCATATTGCTTCGTAGGGATTTTGGCATTCTTATCTTTCTGGAATAACGATGTTATCGGTTTATTGTATAAAACCATAAACCCGTGACGGAATTGAGAAACTCCTACGTCTTAATTCATGAAAGACGGATGCTCTTTGTCCTTATCGCTCAGCGTGATTTTCGATTCGTCGAACACATCGTCACCTTGCATGGCCGGCCAAACGATGCCTATCGAGGGATCATTCCACATAAGGCCACCTTCGTCGCCGGGATGATAAACGTCATCGCACTTGTAGCAGAATTCCGCCGTGTCGCTGAGAACCAGAAATCCATGAGCGAAACCACGCGGAATGAAGAATTGCCGTTTATTATCTGCAGAAAGGACTACGCCTTCCCATTGTCCGTATGTCGCGCTACCTTCGCGTAAATCGACGGCAACATCGAAAACCTCACCGGAAACGACGCGTACCAGCTTCGACTGGGGGTGGTTGATCTGAAAGTGCAGACCGCGCAGAACCCCTTTGGTCGATGAAGACTGATTGTCTTGAACGAAGTCCACATCGATACCTCCGGCAACGAAGTCGGGTTTCTTGTAGGTTTCCATGAAATATCCTCTGTCATCACCGTACGCTTTGGCATCGACGATGGTGACGCCTTCGATGGAGGTTTTCGTGAAGGTGAAGTTACCCGATGTGATTGTATTGTCCTCGGTCATGGTCTTCGGATCTCCTTATTGGCCCTGTGCTTTGTATTTGGCTTCCGTCGCATCCTTGGCGTCGCGCCACCAGGATTCATTGTGCTTATACCACTCGATGGTACTCGCAAGTCCTTCTGCGAAGTCGGTATGTTTGGGCATCCACCCCAACTCCTCACGAAGCTTCGTCGAGTCGATGGCATAACGGCGATCGTGTCCCGGGCGGTCTTTCACCCATTCGAAGTCATCGGCACTCTTACCCATACCTTCCAGAATGGCATGCAGAACGTCGAGGTTATTCTTTTCGCCATCGGCACCGATGAGATACGTTTCTCCGATGCGACCTTTTGTCAAAATGGCCCATACGGCACTCGAATGGTCTTCCGTGTGGATCCAATCACGTACATTCAAGCCGTCACCGTAAAGCTTCGGTTTGATGCCGCAGATGATATTGGTGATCTGTCGAGGAATGAATTTTTCGATGTGCTGGTAGGGACCGTAGTTGTTCGAACAGTTGGAAATGGTAACCTCCACCCCATAGGTACGATTCCACGCACGCACCAGCATATCGCTGGAGGCTTTCGTGGAGCTATAGGGTGAACTGGGGTGATAGGGCGTTTCTTCCGTGAATCGAGCGGGATCATCCAGCGCTAAGTCGCCATATACCTCGTCGGTGGAAACATGATGGAAGCGCTTGTTGTACTTACGACATGCTTCAAGCAAGGTATAGGTACCCTCGACATTGGTGCGCAGGAAAGGACTCGGATCGGCGATGGAATTGTCGTTGTGTGATTCCGCCGCGTAATGGACAACGGCATCTACGTCGGGAACGATTTCATCCAGCAGGTCGGCATCGCAGATATCGCCATGAACGAAGGTAATGCGATCTTCCGGAATACCCGCGATATTCGCCACGTTGCCGGCATAGGTGAGCTTGTCCAGCACCGTCACATGCACATCGGGCTGATTGTCTATCACCCAATGAACGAAATTGGAACCTATAAAGCCACAACCGCCCGTTACGATGATTTTTTTGGGAGCGAAATCAGCCATGTTTCAACCTTCCAACTCGGAGAAGTTTTCGAAATACGTGGTAAGCGCATCCTTCCAAGGACGCATTTCGTTGCCAACCGTATCTGCAAGATGCTTGTTACGCAGAGATGAATAGGCTGGGCGTGAAGCGCTTGCCGGATTCATCGTTTTATACTCTTCGGATGTGCACCTGGCGACGGAGCAGTCAAGACCGGCACCGCTCATAATAGCTTCCGCGAAATCTGCCCAGGAACAGGTTCCCTCATTCGTGCAATGATAGACGCCATAACTATCGGTGAGGGCGATTTTCAGAATTTCGTAGGCAAGGTCATTGGCCGAAGTCGGATTACCCAACTGATCATCCACAACCGTCACCTGATCCCTATCGGCACCGAGGCGCATCATCGTTTTCACGAAGTTATTGCCCACATACCCATAAAGCCATGCCGTACGCACGATAAAATGCTTGTCGCATGCTTGCGCTACCAATTCTTCTCCAGCTAGCTTGGTGCGTCCGTATGCCGAAACGGGGTCGGTCGCGTCGGATTCGGACCGCGGTTCGGGGTTGGTGCCCGAGAAAACGTAATCTGTTGAAACCTGAACGAACTTCGCGCCTGTAGCGGCCGCAGCTTTAGCAAGATTTCCGGGTCCCACCGCATTGACCGTATAGGCGATGTCCTCTTTGGTCTCGCAACCGTCGACATTTGTCATCGCTGCGCAGTTGATAACAAGATCGAACGCGCCTTCCTTCATAAAGGAAAGCACTTCTTCTTCGTTGGTGATATCGAGATCATCGACATCGGTATAGACGACATCGGCGTTTTCGTAGTCGAGGGGGATGGAACCTATTTCAGCGCTGCCCGAAACAAGCAGACGTCGGAGTTCGTTGCCTAGCTGCCCGTTGGCTCCCGTGATGAGAATCCGCATGAATTATGCACGCTCCTTATGTGGCGCTATTCTACCTTCCGCAACCTTTCGCAAGTGCTGCCCGTAAACGGATTTGCCGTATTTTTCCGCAGCTTCAAGCAGGCGATCCTTATCGATCCAATTGTTCTGGAAGGCGATTTCTTCAAGCACCGAAACGGAGAGACCTTGGCTGCGCTCGACCGCGCGAACGAATTCCGATGCCTCGAACAGCGATTCCATCGTGCCAGTGTCAAGCCAGGCATACCCGCGTCCCAAAGTCACCACATTCAAGGTGCCGTCATCCAAATACATCTGATTGAGCGTGGTTATCTCAAGCTCCCCACGTTCGGACGGCTTCACCTTTTTGGCGAAATCACACACGCGATGGTCGTAAAAATACAGACCCGTAACCGCGTAATTGGACTTGGGGTTCGCTGGTTTCTCCTCGATGGAAACAGCGTTGAAGTCTTTGTCGAATTCGACCACGCCGAAGCGCTCCGGGTCGTCGACATGGTAACCGAATACCGTCGCACCACCCGTTGTTTCGGAGGATTCGACCGCATTGCGCAAGTGACGACCAAGACCATTGCCGTAGAAGATGTTATCTCCTAAAACCAAGGCGCATGAATCACCATCTATGAAGTCCTCACCGATGATGAACGCCTGTGCGAGGCCATCCGGTGAAGGTTGTTCGGCATACGAAAGATTGATGCCGTAGTCGGAGCCATCTTTCAAAAGGCGTTCGAAATTAGGAAGATCCTGCGGGGTTGAAATGACGAGGATATCTTTGATGCCCGCCATCATGAGAACCGATAAGGGGTAATAGATCATCGGTTTATCGTAGACGGGAAGCAGCTGCTTCGACGTCACCGTCGTCAGAGGATAGAGGCGCGTGCCCGATCCTCCCGCAAGAATTATGCCTTTCATACATACTCCAATCGAACTACGCTCCACTGGTGGAGATTCTACCTACAAGACAACTGCTTTAGCAAAAATGTATCCCAAATATACTAAATTCAAAAACATAAATGAAAATGGTATCAATTCTTTAGGATCGACCTCGAATTTTATAAGTGAAGTACGAAGCACCAATAAAGCCAGGGGAAGAAGCGGAATGAAATAGCGCCCTTGCACACCTTGAATAACGGCTTCGCTATTGAAAGTCCAACCCATAAACATGGCCATTATCACACTAACGCCGCCGGCGACGACGATAAGAAGAGAGATCAATCTTCGTTTTAACGATAAAACCTTATCGTCCGCCGGAGAAATAAATACCGTCGCAAGAAGCAAGATAGTAAACGCCGCAACCAGCACCCACGGCGACGCAATTCCAACCTGAAACCAACCAAGAGAACCACCAATGGTAGTTTGGTAATAAAAATCAGCCTGGTTAAAGAGCGTATTAACAAACAGGAAAGCAACGGATAATGGATCGCTTATAATATCGTTCAAGGAATAAAATGTTCCCGTTTCTTCCCCTCTATGATCCAAACCATCTCCGCCGGTAGATGTGATACCCGTAATAGCGGTTAGGGCAGTCAATTTCAAGAGCAACAAAACAGCAACTACAACGAAACAAATTGCCGCTTTAATATATTTTGACTGACGCGGATTAACAAAACGCTCTTTGGGAATAAGAAATACCAGCCCCATAAGCAAGGCATAAATCATCTTCCAAGGAGCAAGCAGAATCCCGGTAATCGCGATGGCAATCAATAGTTTTTTCGATATCAAGCCAGGATCATAAATAGCTTTCAAACATAATGCCGTAAGAAGAAAGGCCAATCCTATGCCAACTGCGTCGTAGGAATAGGATGCAGCAACATGAAGGGTCATGGGCAGAAGAGCACACCCCATGAAAACCTGCTTCCCCAAAGGGGTAATACGAACAGCCGCATATACCAATAGAGCAAATCCAAGAAAGTTGAACAACCTGCCCAACATGAAAGTCAAAAACCCGCTCAAGCCAACAAGTTGTCCAAGGGTTAACCCGAGAGCGGAAAGTATCCGAACTTGCGGTAAATTCGACGCGATCGAATAGTAACCATCTGCAGGTACTTCTATCGTTTCCTGATTTGTGGAAAATACCTGAAAGTGCTCCCGCTCGCTAGCGTACTGGCTTGCATTTAAAGCAATACCTTCCGCAACTTGGTTGTCATCCATCCTCATAACAAGGACGCTGTCATCCGTTACTTTTCCGAGAAGAATATCCGAATAAGCATACGTGGCTCGATAGTGATAGCTTTCATCGGGGACGCTGAAAGGAGTGAACACGAAGGAATAACACGTGCCCAAAAGCAGCAGCATCAAAAAAAAGACCCTTGGCAAAGCCCAGTCGGTGCCCTTCTTTTTTTCCAAATATCTATAAAGCAGAAACCCGAGTATCAACCCCGCAACCGCAACAAGAGTCAACAGTATCAGGAACGACGATGTCGCCCCGTAGTTTTTATAATTTGACATATAAAGGTAGAAACCGCTGAAGGCTGCCAAAACCGCCAAGGCAACAATAAACAGCAACCGTTTATTGTTGCGGCAAAAAACTTTTGTTCTATCGATTATCACTATCAATCTCCAATTTATTACCAGCACTCAAATGAGATGCAAAAACACTCACTCGGCACCCTTTATTCCGATTGCAGCTAAAACGAAAACAAAAGACACCTTTTGCGCCATACGATATCCCATGATAATTCATATGGGCACACTCTCAGCGAAAACAGGTTCTTTTTGCCTCCGCGTTTTCATTTTTATCGCCGTAAAGCCAGACGCAGCGATCATCGCTCTATTAATTCTAAAATCTCAGAGAACTCGTTCAAAACCCCTCGAACCGAAATAAGGGGTCTTTTTCAAAGTGAAAGTTTCTGAATTTCCAACTTATATCCAACCTATGAATTCAGAAGATTATTCATAACTCCTTTAATGCTTTGCCCATAGTTATTACCAGGGACAGCCCATTTACCATTCAAATCCTCGAGATTGGGAGCAACTCCACGGGAAACCAACGAAAAACGCGGGTCGACGCAAGGATTGTTGAGTGGATCTTTAGAGGCATACGCTTTCAAGTGTTGCGCCTGCGCTCGCAGCCCCTCTTGAACACTTGAAAATACCGCACCGGTAGCTCCGCCCCCCGTTGCTCCTAAGCCACCGAAATTGCATTGCCAAGAATAAACATCGCCCCCGAACTGCAACCATCCGGTTTCCCACATTGCCTGACAGAACAGAACTTCTGCACGAACGCCTTCCGCATTGGCTTCTTGATACACCAGCCTACAGAAGTCATTGATAGTCGCCGCACCTCGAGAGGCATACACGTCAGAAGGATATGATTTGTTTTGACTATTGAAGAAATTCGCCATTTGAGCAACGCTCGTCTGCGAAGAGCCCATGATGGACGAAGATGTCATTGTCTGGAACGCGCCGTCGGTAGATCCTGGAGCATCGGATCCTTTGGGAACAAGTTCGATCTCAATGGCTTCGATACGGTAGGAATAACCCTCAGACCCAGCACTCTCGCCGTTTTTAGCCCAGCCCATCCAACCAAACTCCTGAGCATGGACACGATAATAGATGTCGTAATAGTTGGCGATATCCCCGGTTAGCTCTATACGCAAGGCTTCGAGACGTTTGGACTCGCCATTGGTGCCTGAAGTTTCCCCACCTGACACCCAATCTTGCCAGCCGTAATCTTGGACATGGGACCTATACTGAATCCCACCCCCGTATTTACCTGCATCGAACTTGATTTTCAATGCCTCGATGCGACGAAATTCTCCCGTTGTACCGGCCATGTCGCCATTGTTGACGTAGTCCCCCCATCCCTTCTCGTACATGTGTACCGCATAAGATAATTCGGGGTCGGCCTGAGCTCTATCATGGAACGCGCCGTCGGTAGATCCTGGAGCATCGGATCCTTTGGGAACAAGTTCGATCTCAATGGCTTCGATACGGTAGGAATAACCCTCAGACCCAGCACTCTCGCCGTTTTTAGCCCAGCCCATCCAACCAAACTCCTGAGCATGGACACGATAATAGATGTCGTAATAGTTGGCGATATCCCCGGTTAGCTCTAACCGAACAGCCTCTATATACTTCGACTGACCAGTGGTGCCTGAAACCTGATTGGAAGAAACACTATTCGACTCCCATCCGGAATCCTGCACATAGCTGCTATAAGAAACATCTCCTGAATACTTGCCGGCATACAAAGATGCCCTAAAAGCTTCGACGCTCTTCGATTCTCCCGTGGTTCCAGCCGTACTACCGTCCTGCGTATAGCCCATCCATCCCACGGAAGAAACGTGCGCCGAATACGAGATGGATGGGTCCTCTTTGTTCATGCTTGCGTTTTCCGTAGAGCCGGGTGCAGGAGACCCTTTGTCAACAAGGACAACCTCAACTGCCTGGGCATCATGATCATACCCAACGGTGCCTGCTGTTTCGCCATTTTTAGCCCAGCCTAGCCAGCTTACTTCAGCAGAGTGCACACGATAATAGATATCATATTTATCAGCGGCACTCCCGGTTAGCTGCATCTGCACAGCCTGCAATGCGGTTCCTTGTCCCGTTGTTCCGGAAGTGGATCCGCCCTCGACCCAACCTTGCCAAGAATCTCCAACGTAGGAACGATACTGTATCGAACCGGCTGATGCAGCAGCATTTTGAAGGCTCACATTGAATGCCTCCATGCCAAGTCCTTTACCCGTAGTGCCGGCAACCTTGTTGTCATACACCACATCTTCCCAGCCGATTTTTGCAACATGCGCTTGCACTTTGACCAGCGAAGCAGCTTGGGCTGTCGAATCCTTTCCCAAGTTGTACTGCTGCGCAACTCCCGTAGCGTCCGCAACACCTAAACTGCGCTGGAACGAGGAATCGGCAAGTCGGGAAGCATCTTCATCGCGATCGATAAAGGCATGCTCAACGATAATGCCTGGAAATCCCGCTAAACGTGAACGGTAAATGTCACTGTAAAAATCAGCTGTGCTGCCATCACCATACGTATTTCCGCTTTCGGAATCACGAACCTTCAACCCGGCAACTCCCTCTTCATTGCCACGTAAGGTAAGTCCCAATGCTGCTAATTGTTGAGCGATCTTACCACCTAAAGAAACACCCACCGTATGGGCCTCATAATTATAGGAAGAGTCATTAGGGACCCATACTTCAGCACCAGTACCCTTACCGGAATTAATGTGAATACTGACGAAAACATCGGCACCATGTTCTTTGGCCAAATCGACCCGTTCTTGAAGTCCCACATAGGAGTCGTCGTCACGCACCATATATGCCGTAACACCCGTATAGGTGTCCAACTCATCTTTCATGGATCGTGCTATTGAGAGATTGAGATCTTTCTCCTGTAGACCATTGCCCGTAGCCCCACTATCACTGCCCCCGTGACCAGCGTTGATGGCTACGATCAAATAATCTTCCCGCGTACTGGAAACGGAAGCCATGGGCGCGGCGGCATCCGAACTCAACGTAGCTACTTGAGCCTGCTCTTCGCTTGCGGCAACACCTGTTGCGTCCGACAAGGCAATTGCCTCGTCGATTGAATCAGTGACCTGAACGCTGCCATCCTCCTTAAGCACCATCGCGGTTACATCGCTATCGGAAACAGTGGAGAGGGCCTGCGCCAATTCGGAGGAAACGACCTCGAAGGAATAGCCCTCGGATTCGTCGACCAACGAAAAGTCAACGATGTAAGTCTCGTCAGAGCCCTCCACGGAATAAGTGATTTTGGAAACCGAATAAGAACCCAATTCGTTTTCCCCTGCAAATGACAGAGTAAAACCCGCAGCATTATCTACTGTCGAAGCCGACTCATAGGTAAACACCTGAGCGTCTCCCGCACGAACAAGCTCAAGGGATGCCGCGGACAAACGAGCACTTTCATCTTTCAGGCCAACAGCAATCGTCTGGGTGTCATCGAGAGCAAGTGCTTGATGATCGACATACATATAACCCAAAGCATCATGAGGGTTAAGAATAGTGCTACCCGCCTCAGGGGCAACCGTGACAGCGGAAACCGAACTATCCGGCACAGATCCGCTTTCCGTTTCTGAAAAAACATCGGATTCGGCATCACCGATCGTTGTCGCCTGGTCCGAATTCGCTTCCTGAATTTCAGAAGACACCTGCGTCGTTCCCTCATCGGATTCCACGTCGGCAAAAGCCGATAAAGGGCATAACGAAAATGCAAGAACGAAACTAATCAGATACGCCATGAAGCGCTTGGGCACACTCAACATAAAAACAATCCTTTGCCTAGCCTATTTATGTTCTATTTTGCAAACGTGAACGACCCTGTAATTCTAACAACCCAATGTCTCATCCACCAGAAACGTTTCCCCTCGAACGGTACCTAATTACGAAAATCTACAAAGTATCCCACAAAATATGGAGGACAAGTCGTCACCATATATGTCATTGCTGACGAAAAGCTCCGTCCATGGGTCCCGGAGCAGGGTCGCCTTTCTTCACCAGCTGAACCTGAATAGCTTCCAAACGATAGGAGTATCCTGCCGTCCCAGCGCTCTCGCCGTTCTTAGCCCAGCCCATCCAGCCGAATTCTTGCGCATGAACGCGATAGTAAACGTCATAGGAATCGGCGATCTCCCCATCGAGTTGAATCCGTATCGCTTCCAATCTTCTTGATTCGCCCGTGGTACCAGATAGGGCGCCGTTGTATTTCCAGTCGCTCTCCCAACCATATCCCTGGATATGAGTTTGATAACGAATGGAACCTGGGGTCTCAAGACCGGAAAGAACTATCTTTATTCCCTCAAGGCGCTTAGATTGTCCTGTTGTTCCAGAAGTGCCGCCGTTATGCACGGCGTCCTGCCAACCGTAATCCTGAACATGAGTCTGACAATTCAGAAATGTTGAAGCGAACGGCATATCGGTCGACCCCGTAAAGTCTGCATCTTTGGGCACCACTTGAACCTGAATGGCTTCCAGTCGATAGGAATACCCTGCTGTCCCAGCGCTCTCGCCGTTCTTAGCCCAGTCCATCCAGCCGAATTCTTGCGCATGAACGCGATAGTAAACGTCATAGGAATCGGCGATCTCCCCATCGAGTTGAATCCGTATCGCTTCCAAGCGTTTGGATTCGCCCGTTGTTCCAGAGATCGCTCCATCTGACTTCCAGTTACTTTCCCAGCCATAATCCTGAATATGGGTCTGATATTGAATGGAGCCGGCATACGAACTATCGGAAAGTGATAGCTTAATTCCCTCTAGGCGCTTGAACTCACCTGTTGTGCCTGATGTTGCTCCATCCCGAACAACGGATTGCCAACCATAGTCCTGTATATGTGTTTGATATCCTACCGAAGGGACAATCCTCTCCTCGTCCAATCCCGCATGCATCCGCAGATTGGCCGCACCAGTCGAGCTGTTGATCACACCGCAATACACGTTCCCGCCCATCAAGACCGACGAGATGTCCGTTCCCGGTGAATACACTTCGGCTCCCAGCAGTTCCAACGACGCGGTATCGCCTTGGGAAACGGCATAGGTTTTCACCACCGAATCGCCATCGATCAGAGAAAGATAGACGTAGTCGCTACCCGCCGCAACACAGGAATCCAGTCTGCACCCCGCAAGTTGATCGTAGGAACGTTCCGCCTCCACGGTGCCGTCTTCGCCGATCACATACAGCACAGGATCCGACGTGTTATAGGAACACAGAACATACGTCTTGCCGTTGGCGGTGGCGCCACTCACGGCAACGGGAGCTTCGCCCGACCGATCCACTACCTTATTCCACGAACCCTGCGAACTCAGTCCGTACACCTGCGTGCTGCTCGAAGAGCTCACGTCGAAACTGAAGTTTCCGCAGGCAACCCCCACCCCGCCGGGCAGCTTCACTATTTCGGGATGGACCAGATACGACACCGGTAACACGGAGCCGACGGCGTTGAGCGTGGTTCCCTGCAACTTATACAATTGAGCATCGGCGTTGTTCTTGTCCACCAACACGTACAACGACCCATCGACCACGCCCATCGTAGATACGTTCGCATAGTTCGACCCCGTCAACACGCGCGTAACTTCCTGCCAGGCGCTGCCGGTGTAGCGTTTCAGCACCACCGAAGACGAACCCTCCACATACGATGCCCCCAACATATACACTTCCCCATCGATACACGCAAGCGACGCATTACTCAAGTCGTTCGAAACGCTACCCAAGCTGTTCCAAGATGTTCCGTCGTAGCACCATACTCCCTGCTGCGTCGAACCGTTCACGTAATCGGTGGTTCCCGCAAGGGTGTACACTTTGGAGCCGTCGGTCGCGGTATCCAAGGCCGTCACGTTGGCCGTCGGCAGCAAGCTCGTTCCATCGGCGTTGGTAGCTTCGTCCCAATACCCCAGCGATTCGTAATCGGGGTAGGAAACGTCGAACGTGATGGAGCCGTCGGCCTGATCGACGGCTCTGATGGTTATTCCCGAGTTCCTTCCGTCCGAATAACACAGGGCACCTTCGGTGATGTCCGCCGTCATATCAGCAGACCCTATGCTCTGGCGCGGTGCCCCATAGGATTCTGTTCCTACCTGCGCGTTCGCTACATCGCCGGCAGAATCGCTGATACCCGTTTCGCCGTTACGGAACACGTATATATAGTCATTCCCGCCGGCATTTCCCTCCTCCACGTAGGCGGGATTGACCCGATAGACGATCAGGCCCGATCCGCCGATACGCGTGTCACAGGCGGTGACGCCGGTATTTTTCCGACGGTATTCAACAACGAAGTACTCCGATTCGCTCAGCGGCGACTTCAACACGATGGCCTGTTCATTGCCGGAATCGGGCGCATAAAGCGTATAGGATCCAACGCCCGTCCTATCGGCGATCGAGGTCCAACCCAGCTGCTCACGCGTAACCGCAAGAGGCCACGAACGAGCACCCGAGGTAGCCATAATGTCCCATACCCCAACCGGCGACCCCGCCGTATTTCCCCATCTGCGATACAGGTCGGGAACGCCCAGCGAATGAAGATACTCATGCGCCACCGTTTCGTAATCAAGCGAATCCATGACGCTGCCGCTCGAATCGTCGAACGTGGTCTCGACGACGTTGTAGGAAACAACATCTTTGGCGGCAGTGGAACCCACCTGCGAACTCCAACCGGCGGCAACCGACTTGTGCGAGGTGAAGGTTCCGTCAGCTTTCGCCGTCGGCACGATGAGGAGGTTGTCCACCACGCCATCGGCGTTCAGGTCGATGGTGGAAGTATCCAGGTCGGGATAGGTTGCGTTCAATTTCGCTATCGTATCCGAAACAAGCGCGTAGTCGTTGCCCTGCGCGTCATAGTCGGCATAGTAGCTGCAGGGGTTATCCAGCGTGATATAGGACACCGTCCCCGCATCGGCATTGTCTTGCGGAAACACGCTCAACACGTCGTGATTCCCGCTGGAGATGATTCCCAAGTAGTCACGAAACGTAGTGGTGTAATCCATATTCTTTTCGTTGAAGCGCTTTTTGAGATACTCCCACTTGGTGCGTATGCCGTTTGCTTCGCTGTAATAGGGATAGGCGGCATTGTATCCGGTCGCGGAAATTCCCGTCGTGTCGGAAAAGTTGACGAACACCACCAGATTAGACGCGTTGGCGGTTTCGGTCGTGGGATCCGGATCGGGGTCGGGGACATCCGGAATCACCGAATCCACCGCAGCGGCCACATTCAAAGCTCCCGCGCTGCCACTTGTCGTGGTGCGGTCGTATTCGGAATCATTGATGGGGTCGGCGGTGCCCTCCAGTGCATTGACCGCTTCGTCAACACTCAAATCGGGGTTGGCAGCCCACAACAACGCCGCCGACCCCGCCACCAACGGCGACGCCATGGAAGTTCCCGATTTGGTGGTATAGAGCGCGCTCGTCGCATTTCCCGTCGAGCGTATGAATGTTCCCGGCGCGCTGATGTCCTTATACTGGTTGTAGTCGGACCAGTAGGTATTGCCGCCATCGCGATCAAGCGAAGTGACCGCAAGACAAGCATCGTAGTCCGAAGGATAGCTGACGCCGGTCAAGGGGTTCCCGTTGGTGTCACCGTTACCACCGGCGCAGACACTCAGAACGCCGTAGTTGTTACGCAGGTTCTTGATGGCGTTTTCAAAAACGGGGTCGACGGTTGCGGGGTTCGACGGATAGAAGCCCAGACTCATATTGATGACCCGCAGATCATTCAAAGTTCCGTTGTCCACCAACGAAGCCAGATACGTATACCCCTTGACGATATCGGTCGTACTCGCCGTCGCCGTAGTCGAGCTCGTGCCATCGTTGAACACCTTCACCGGCAACACGTTGGCGTTATATGACGCCCCCGCAACACCGATACCGTTGTTCGCCTGAGCCGCCACGATGCCGCACACGTGCGTTCCATGGCCCAGAGCGTCCCCACTGATGGCGGTACTTTCCGAAAGCGGACGATCATTGTATATGTCGTAGGCATTGGCCGCATCGACGGTTCCCGCCAGATCTTCGTGGTCCATATAGCAGCCCGTGTCGAGCACGGCCACCGTCACGGTGCCGTTGCATTGCACCTTATCCCACGCATCGACCACTTTACTGTTGTACAGGTAGTATTGATTGTTGGCTGCCGTGGTGTTGACGCAATACGGATCGTTGGGCAATGCCGACGTGGCAGCGGCATCCTCCAGGGAAAGCACGGCACCGGAATCGGATGCCGTCGCGCCGGAATCGCCCCCGTCATCACGTGAATCTATGAGGTGATAGACATAGTTCGGCTGAACGCTCGCGATGCCTTCGGTTTGTGAAAGTTGTTGCATCGCCTGTTCAAGCGAAAGGTCGGTGGGAACCTGTGCCGAAACGACGGTGCCGACGGCTTGCGTCGCAGGAGCGATCTCTTCGACGACGCGGATATCCATCTGGTCTAAGGTTTCACGGGGATTGGCACTTTCTTCGAGGGAAAAGGTGCTCACCCCGGATTCGGCGGCGTTGTCATAGGTGATGATGAGTTCGCCATCGGCATAATCAAGCGACGGATCGATCGTGGAAGAGGACGGTTCGGGGTTGCCCAAAGCAGCCGGAACGCACAGAAAGCCAACGAGCAGAAGCGCAACGCAGACAACGGCAACGCGACGCAGGGAAGATCCGAAACGTTTTTTCGGAAACGGGAAAGAGGGCTCCATCGATATCATCTGCTACCGCCGTTCTGACGTGCTGATACGCACTGAAAATATAGATGGAGTCATTTTAGCACGGTGAGAGTGTTGCGGCGTAGAGGCTACACCAACCTTAAGTAGTCTTGAGAGCGGTAAGCGAAGCCGCATCTTTCACCTCGTGTACGGAAACGATGCTCGTCCTAGCTTTCCTCCCGACCTCCGAATCCGTAGCCCGGTTGTACCACGATACGGTTTGTCGGCTTGTCCGAAAATTCAGCGCACGCTTTTCGCCCGAACGCGGCGGACGATGAGAAACACGACGAACGCGGCCCAGGCAACGGCCGATATCACGCCACCGGTTTTGACACCGGGAGAGAGGTAGCTCATCTCTATGGCATTGTCCCCTTCGGTAAGGGGGATTGCCATCAACGCGTCGGCTACCGTCTCCGGCACCACGTCTTCTCCGTTGACCTTCACCGTCCAGCCTGCGTCATAAGGAATGCTCGTGAACAGATAGGCGTCTTCAGCACCAGCACTATAGGATCCTGAAACATAACCGTCCCGCCATACATCGCAGGTAAAAGCCTTCGCGCGTGCCTGCTGTTGCAGGGAAGAAAGCACCGTGGTGTCAACACGCGCCACGTGACAGGCGATCGTATCGTCGGTCTGCAATTCACTGCCTAGTAGCATTATCGTCTGACCTTCGGTAAGGCCGCCGGCGGACACGATGCCGTCCGAAAAACACCACAGGTACTTCCCCGATACGGGGGTGCCGTTCATCAGCAGATCGAAGCCGGAATAAAAGCGTTTCGCATACGCTTCGTCGGTGGTGATTTCAATAGAGAAATCGCCACCATCAGCAACGCTATCGGAGGACATAGCCCAGGATATTCCCTCCTCGGTACGTGATGTTTCCGTCGCTTCACTGATCGTATACACGGTAGCCGATTCGCCGAACAGGTTGGTAAACAGGGAATTCTGATAGTCAAACGACGACCCCCCTCCATCAGCTATTTTTCCGGTTGCCGTATCGCTGACGGCGAAAGCCAGAGGAAACGCATAGTCGTTTGCATACCATTCGTGTCCGGCGATTCCCGCAGAAGACCCGGTGGCTTCATACCCCTGTACCACATGTGATGAAGCCACGTACTTCAAACCCAGAAGCGCGTCACTCGCAAGGATGGCATCCGAGTAATTGCCCTGAAATACGCTGTGCCCGTCCTTCGGGGGAGTCGTGTATCCCATATTCCCCATGAATTTCGTCACGTGGGCATCATTGGTGGAGAGATAGGAACTCAAAGGCATATAACCCAAAGCAAGGCTTTCGCTGGTGGGAACCGATCCGCGCGTAGGATCCTGCAAAGAGGTATACAGCTTATCGACACGATAGAGACCGGTATCGCTTTCCTTGATCGACTCGAGCGATGACCCCTCCTCGTCGAAGTAAGTTTGATAATCGGCTCTATCGTATGAAGGTCGGCTGTAGACATAATCGTAACTCACGATGGCATAGGCATTGATGCCCATATCGAAGCAGACGATCGCGACGAGAAATGCGGCAACAAGGTAGCGGGCGCCCCGCCCTTCCGGATGTTCCTTTTTCCGAGCAAACAGCAGGCAAGCGGTCAGCACAAGGATGATCGCCACGCAAACAGCGAAACAAACCCCCCGCGTCAACCCCGACGCTTCGGCATAGGTGCCCAACGGATTGAAGCCGCCCACCGCCAACGCAACGATGGCGACAAGCAGCAACAACAACGCCACACGAAGCGTGTCTTTCTTGTTCGGTGACCAACGGGTAAATACGAAAGCCGCGGTGAACAGCATGACGAACTGGATGACGAAGCCCCAGCGGAGATAGTAGTTGTTTCCATCCGTGAAGCCCGTCCATACACGCTCGAGGGCGGAAAGTTCCGTACAACACCCTAAAACGACCAACACGACGGCGAAGATGATCTTGTCAGCACGCTTGATCTGCCGGGTCAGGAACAGCAGCAACAACCCCATCGAAGTCAGTGTGCCGCAGAACAGCTGCGGCCCCGCCCAGTTGGGCGTGAAGCACAGAGTGAAGAATGCCGGAATGATTTCCCAGGGATAATAGCGCACCACCGCCGAAGAGGTTCCGACCTCCGCTGCTTTGCCGGCAAGAAGCCCCGATACGGACGGAAGCAGGATCACCATCGTGGCCAGCGCCACAAACAGCAGCGCAAGCCCGAAGCGCAACGCAAGCCCCAGAAATAGTTTCCATTCGAAACGCTCGCCCCTTTGAGAAAGCAGGAGGGCATACTCGAGCAGGAATAACAGCATCGAAGCCAAAACCACCATGTATCCCGTATACCAACAGCTGATGATGGTGACGGAAAGCGCCACGATGAACAGGACGAACTTCCGTTGCCGGACGAAGCGATACACCCCTAGCGCAACCAGGGGCAACAGAATAGGCGCATCGAGCCACATGATATTCGTGGCCTGAATCACGTTGTACTGCATGAGCGCGTAGCTCAGGGAAAACACGACCGTCAATACGGAAAACGAAAGCGTGGTGCCCCGGCCCGCCAAGACACCTCGACCATCCTCATCCATCCCACCGAAACGATTCCGGAAGAAAAATGCGAAAGCCAGCGCGCAGAGCCCCGTGCGCAGCAGACGCGTGACGAAAACGAAGTCATCGATATGCCCATCACCGAACAGGGGCAACAATAGGTTCAAGGGACTGGCGGCATAATACGTAAATGTGGGAAACATATTCCCACCCAGCGATTTTCCGAAAGAATAGAAGAGGTTCGCTTCTCCCGAAAATACATTCTGCAACCACGCCAGAATATTGGCGTATTGGTAGGCGATGTCGAAATCCTCCTGCAAGGGAGAGACGGCGCCGAAGGGGTACACTCCGCAAGCGGCCAGAACCAACGCAAGCACGCAAACGGGCAACACGGCACACAACGCATAGAGCGCAACGCTTTTCGCGCGCGATCCACGCACCAGCGATATCTCATCCATGCGGACCTCTTCCCTAGTGCTCATTGGTGGCTTCTCGTTTTCCATCCACCGAACCCGGCGCGGCAGAGCACGTGCGCACACCCATGATCCAAGGCAATGCCACCAGAAGCGGCATCACATAGGCGGCAGGAATACAATAACGCGCCAGCACCAACGGCCCCACGACAAGGGAGGCAACCAGGAGAAACGCCGGAATAAGTGCCAGAGCGATGCGCCAGCGATGCAATCCCCTACTGCGGAAACTCAGCAGAAAACACCCGAGGAGCAACGGAATATAAAAGGCCATGAACGACGGTGAATTCAACACGCGCAGCGGCGTATAGTTGATCGCCTTCTCATACGTTGCCATCACCGAATGAACGCCATCGAGACCGGAAAATCGGGTAAGACCCTCGGCCGTGATCGCCGAACGTTGGGTCACCTCCTCCGCACTCAGGCCCCCGCTCGTGAACGCCGTGAAGAAACGCACGTTTTCGTCCACCAGATCAGTCGAGAAATTGTCCTTGAGCGTATACGGCACAAGAGGCAGAAACAGCGCCTCATTGGTACCCAACGTGGCTGTGGCATACGTGAGGGGATGCTTCAATCCCATGCCGGCCCATGCGGCGAAATAAGCGATCATCTTGTCATTGGAAGGACTCTTGAAGGAATCCTTCACGGCATCGGCGTTATTGACCTGATACAGAGACCAGAGGGAATCATAGGGCAGCACTCCATCGATGGCCGCCTTCTCCGCTTCCGTAACTTCATCGGGATAGAGCGCGACATAGCGTGCCGTTTGTTGCAGCGGACACGAGTACAGCTCCTTCGACGGGCCCTTCGCCACTCCGAAGGAAGGCAGAAGCACGCTGCTCCACACCACGCTGAACGCGACGACAACCACCAGCACCGCCGACCAACGGATACGCCACTTCGCCGCAACGAAGAACACCAACACCAGAAGCGCGGGCGCGATGAGGTATATTCCCGTCTTACGCGACAGCAATGCCAGCACGATGGCGGCTATGAATAGAAGAATACGGGGAAGCGAATTCAAGCAGGCTCCCCGTGTGCGGATGGCCTCCACGTACATGATCATGAAGGGAATCCACGCAAGGGCGAACAGCGAGTCCTTCACCATCTGAGAAGCAAAACTCGCATACACCGGGAAAGCGCATACCACGATGAAGCACAGACGGAACAACACCGTCGGAAGTGTAAAACGCTTGAGATAACAGAACAGACACGAAAACATTCCCGCGGTGAAAACAGCTTGGAAAACCGTATAGAGCATCAGCGTTATGGACTGGGATCCCAGCTGCACCCCGGCATCGAGCACGCCGCCGAACAGCGCCGTGGTAAACCAAGGATGATGGTCGTACCAGCACGCGGGATTGCGATAGATGAGCGCCTGCCAGATGGTGTCCTGGTCATACGTTCCAGGTAAATGTGCGATTATCCAAGGGGTCCAGCAGGCGAAGATGACCAACGCATACACCCAGAAATACTTTTTGAGACACTTCTTATAGGAAAGCACCGATCCCGACGAGACGCCTGCCCTTTTATCGACCGAAGCGCGATAACCCCGGAAGATGAGCGCGGCCACGCAATAAAGAACCGCCGCCAACACGAGCGCCACCACGACGAGCACGGCGGCATAGCCGGGAGTTATCCATGAGAGGACGGCGGCACCGGAAAGCCCCATCACGCGACGACCGAGGGCTATGCACCCCGCACCCATGCAACACGCGGTGGATACGATGGCGAAAACGAATGCGCCCCAATCCCATCTCAATGCTTCTCTCAGGGCTGTCTTCACCCTTGCCTTCATAGGAAGGATCTCCTCGTTCGGTGACGATTCGCTCTGCATGGTATAAGACGATTCCTTTCTTGCCGAGTGCTATCGCCTGACGATATCGAGAATGGCCTTCGGTCCGCCGAGCTTGAAGTAATACCAAGCACGGGCTACCTTGGTGGGGTTTTCGGGAAAAATCTCCATGAACCGAATCGGATCGGTCAGCAGCAGATCGAGATTCCTGCGTTGCCATGAACCGAACAGGGCCGGATCATAATCGCCGGCGGCGACCCCCTGTGCAAGCTCTTCAACCATACGGTTGAGGAATTTCTTGCGTAGCGGTTTGCTCAAACGCTGATAATTCCACAGATAACTGTCGTATTTCATACGGAAGACGATCGGCGCCAACGCGGCGGCATTGGGCATGTCGGCCTGAACGCGCTCGATTTCCTCGAATTCCGTGCAGACACAAAACACCTTGCTCTGATCGTTGACCGACGAAGCTTCGTTGTCCTGACGATAATGCAGAATCTCATCTTGAATGAGATAGACACGTCGGGCGAACGCCCATACCTTGAAGTTGAAACCCATGTCCTGAAAACTGGCTCCCGGCGTCTCCAGAAACGTAATGTCGTTGTCCTGCAGGAACGAACGGCAATACAATGCCGACCAGATAGAGGGAATGGCCATGTAGATGGCCGGCTCTTCCTGCGGATCGAATACATGGTCGGCCATTTCGACATCGATGACCTTGATGGGAACATCGCGCACGGCGGGCTTCGACCAGTGGAACCAATAATTCGCCTTCGCCACTTCAACATCATGCTCACACGCGGCATCATAAAGAAGCTCGAGTGCGGTGGGGATGAAGAAGTCGTCCGATTCCAGAATGGCGATATAGTCGCCCTGCGCTTCGGCTATACCCCGATTCATCGAAGCCCCGTAACCGGAATTATGCTTGTTGATCACCCGAAATCGCGGATCAGCGGCCATGAATTCCTCGATGATCGCAAGAGACCCATCGGTTGATCCATCATTGATGCAGACGACCTCGAAATCCCGAAACGTCTGCACACTGAGAGAAGCGAGACATTGCTTCAGATAACGCTCCACATTGTAGATGGGAACGAGAACGGAAATTTTAGGCTGCGATTCGGACATGGCCATACCCGTTACGCCCGCACATCGTCATTGTTATCCTTGGGACGGGATCGGTACATTTTATACACGTCGATCTCCCACTGCTTACGATGGCTTTTCGCAACGGTATCCAATATGACACCCACCATGAAAGAAAGCGCGCCGCAGAAAACCAAGGCCACCGCCAACACCGCGGAAGGAAGTTTGGGAACGAGGCCCGTCTGGAAGAACTCGACTATCACCGGAATACCCGCAAGAAGGCCCAAGATGACGAACACCAGCGCACACCATCCGAAAAAGGCGAGGGGGCGGTAATCCTTGAACAACGAGGTAATGGCCTTCAATACCTTGGCTCCATCGCCGAACGTGGAAAGCTTCGAGTAGCTACCTTCGGGACGATCCCGATATTCGATGGGGACATCGACGATACGCCAACGTTTGTCGACCGCATGAATGGATATCTCGGTTTCGATCTGAAACCCTTCTGAAAGAACCGGCATCGTTTTGACGAATACTCGGTTGAACGCCCTATATCCCGTCATGACGTCTTCGAAAGCATATCCATATATGGCCTTGATGAGCCAACGGACGAGATCGTTGCCGAACCCATGGAATGCGCGGTCGTTTTCTTCGCCATAACTGCCGTTCGATAGGCGATCCCCCACCGTCATGTCGGCCTCATCGTTTTTCAGGGGAGCCAGAAGATCCGGGGCGAATTCGGCCGGATACGTATCGTCGCCGTCGACCATGAGGTAATAATCCGCATCGATATCGCGAAACATCTGGCGTACCACGTTACCTTTACCCTGACGGGCTTCGTGCTTGACTATGGCACCGTGCTCACGGGCGATCTTGGCCGTATCATCGGCGGAATTGTTGTCGTAGACGTAGATGTCCGCATCAGGCAGAACCCGCTTGAAATCGTCGACCACTTTGGCAATGGTGACCGCTTCGTTGTAACAGGGAATGAGAACCGCAACTGTATCTGTCATTTCAAACCTTTAATATCTCATGGAAAAACCGAATGTTAAGTATACGGTAATCGCCCCATCGTGTAAGCGCATCACAAACACTCAACAGAACAAAACCCGTGGTGCCCTCTATTCCTTCTTCTCGTCGCCCATCTGCGTGGAAAAGGTCTCCCGCGTGATATAGAGCGGCCGATGTTTCCCTTCCATATAGATGCGCCCCAGATATTCTCCGAAAACGCCCAGCACCAACATCAGAATACCGTTGAACAGCAGGATGAGGCAGACGAGCGTCGGATACCCGGGAACACTGATTCCGGCGAAAAGAGCTTCGCCCAACACGAAGATCAGATACACCACCGCCGCCAGCGAGGTGATCAGTCCGAGGTAGAGCGTTATCTTCAAAGGCAGGGTGGAAAACGAAGCTATGCCACCGATGGCATAGGAGAACAATTTTCGAAACGACCATTGGCTACTACCCGAAAAACGTTCCTTCGGTTCGTAGGTGATGATATGGGTGTTGAATCCCACCCACGAGAACAGACCTTTCGAAAAACGATAGTATTCCGGCATATCGATGAGCGCTTGAGCGACCACTTTCTTGAACACGCGGAAATCACTGGCGTTGGCGGTGATTTCGATGCCCTCACCCATGGCGTTGAACAGGCGATAGAACGCCTTCTTGAAGAACTTCAGCGGCACACTGTCCTTGCGTTCCCGTTGCACCGCCGCCACACAATCGTAAGCGGGGTTTTCACGGAGTAGTTGCAACATGGAAAGGGAGATGGCCGGATCCTGCTGCAGATCGGCATCGATGAAGCCGACATAGTCACCCGTGGCCTGCTTCAAGCCGGCCAAAAGAGCGGCTTCCTTACCGAAGTTGCGGGAAAAGCTCACGACGGACACCGTTTGACGGGATGACGTCGATAAGGGCTCGGTGTCCGAGGGATGCGTCTCGTCGGCGGCGCGCGTATCACGCACCAAACCCTTGAGCACTTCGAGCGTGGAATCGCTGCTACCATCATCGACGAAGATGACCTCGTAGGTGATATCCGCATCTCGGAAGCACGAGGTCACTTCGGAAAGAAACCTTTTCAGATTCCCTTCTTCGTTATAACTTGGAACAATTAAAGAGAAATCCATGGTTCTTTCTGTTCGGCAGCGGCAATAAAACAAGTTCAGTTTACCATTAGAAACCAACAGCGACGCATCAAAGCGCACCGCACGGCAAAACCACATTCGTGCGATGCCTGAGAAGGGAGCGATCCGTGAACCTCATCATCCACGCCGATGATTTCGGCTTGACCATCGATCAGTCACAGCACATCCTCGCCTGCAGCAGCGCCTGCGGCGGCTTGGGGGCGCTCAACAGTACCAGCGCCTTGGTGAACAGCCCGCACTTCCCCGCCTGTGCCGACATGATACGCCCCTTCGTCGACACGGGATCTTTGCGCATCGGTTTACACCTCAACGTGGTGGAGGGACCCAGCTGCGCACCCGCCGCCATGGTGCCCACCCTCACGGGTGCCGGCGGCATGTTCTGTTTGAGCTTCGCCCGTCTGCTCTCCTTGTCCGGCGGCAAGGACCGCGTGAATCTTTTTCAGGAATTGGCCTGTGAGATCGGTGCTCAGATCGACACGTTCCTCACGGCCTTTCCCAACCAGCGCGATCACCTACGCATCGACAGTCATCAGCATTTCCATCTGATCCCCGTCGTGTTCGACGCACTGCAGGAAGCTCTGCAGCGGCGACACTGCACGGTGGAATATCTCCGTATCCCCGCCGAACCCATGAAGCCCTACACCACCACGTCTTCGCTTTATTCGGTCATGCCGCCGATCAACGCCGCGAAAAACGTGCTCCTGAATTCCCTCTGGAAGAAGAATCGCGACAAGCTACCCGAATACCGCACGGTATCGGCGGTGTTTTTCGGGCTGATGCTCTCGGGCAGGATGGAGTATGCGGTCAATCCCGAATTGCTGCACAAGTTCTTCGAAGAGGGGCATCGACGCGCTATGGACGTCGAAATACTGTTCCACCCCGGTGGCGTGTCCTCGATCGGAGAATGCCTCGACCCCTCGCTTCAGGGATTCGTCGATTTCTATCGATCGCCCCATCGTCAGCAGGAAGCCCAAGCTCTCGCCCGCCTAGAGGAGCTACTGCCCACGCTGTGAGAGACGGGCCGCCCGTCTCGAGCGAACGATCACTCACCGACGTTACACCGGACGATTGTCTTTTCATGAAGAGCAACGACTATCTCTTATACAGTCACAGAGACGCAAGCAGGTTCTCCACCGAATCTTCCTGCGTGATGGCACGGATCGGCTTACACGGTATTCCCATAGCCAAAACACCGGCGGGGATATCGCGTGTCACCACGCTACCAGCTCCGATGACGCTCCCCTCCCCGATGGTGACCCCGGGGTTGACGGTGACCCCGGAGGCGATCCAAACCCCTCCACCGATGGTGATGGATGCATTTCGCTCGTAACAATGCATGCTGCCGTCCTCATGCACGCGCATGGCGCGTTCGGCGGCGACAAGGGGATGATTCGGCGTGGCGAACGTGCAATTGGGTCCCACCCATACGTCGTCACCGAACGTGATGGGTGCCCCATCTAAAAACACCGTATTGAAGTTGAAGAAACAACGATCACCGATGCTCACGTTGAAACCGTAATCCATCTGCAAACCGGGCATCAGATCGGAATGATCGCCCAAATGCGCCAGAAGATCGCGCAGAATGGCCGATCGCTCATCGGGGGTGAGCGTAGCGTCCGTATTGAAACGTATCAACCGGGTGCGGGTGTAGCTTCTCGCAAGGTCAAGCGCCGGATCGGCAGCATCGAACCACTCACCCGACTCCATACGTTCACGAGCTGCCCGCAACTCAGACGGAAAAGTAGATGACCGTTTGCCCTCCGAATCGACGATGCTTGCATCCATGGATACTCCCCTTATCCGCCTTCTCCTCGGAAGACCTTCCTGAAACACATTCGACCACCTGACGGCGAGTATCAGAGATACGTCACCGTTTCATCCAAGGCTTTGCGGCTGACATGGTTGCCGAGAGGACCGGCGCCCTCGGCGGCAAAGCCCAGATCCATCATCATGAGCACTTCCTCGCCTTTCGGGAGATCCAGCGCTTCGGCCACTTCTTCGGGGTCGAAAAAATTCACCCAACAGCTATTCACGCCGGCATCCGTAGCGGCGAGGATCATGTGGGTCGCGACGATGGACGCATCTTCGATACCGGAATCACGTTTCCCGCCGGGATAGGTGAAAACGTCATCGGCATCGAAAGCCACGATCAACACCGTAGGCGCACCGTAACGGCAAGGAGTGAGTGCATCCACCTTGGCAAGCGCCTCTTCGGACTGCACGACATAAACGTGCTGCTCCTGAAGATTTTTCGCCGTAGGAGCCAGTCGACCGGCATTCAAAATGGTTTCAAGCTGATGTTCGCTCAGCTGTTCGTCGCTAAACTTCTTACAGGAATAACGCTGCTCTATAACGTGTTCGAACTCCATTGGACACTCCTTTTTCGCTTCATTATCGCATATGCCAAAGACACCTCGGCACCCATCACGTTTTGACCACGACGCGAATCCGACGTATTAGATCCGTTCCTCAACGAGCGTTGCCAACAAGGCGATATGCGCCGCACTGTCGTTGAGCGCCGGCAGATAGACGAAATCCGCCTGCACACCCTGCCGCGCGCAGGCTTCCTCGAAACGTGCCTTCTGCTGGATGGCGCAATCGAACAACGTCTCCAGGCAATCCGTAGCGAATCCGGGAGCCACCACGGTAACGCGACCTACCCCCTCGGCGGCCCACGCATCCAAACATGCGTTGGGGTGAGGTTGCAGCCAGCGACGGGAGTCTTCGAATCGGGAATGATACCCGATAGCCCAATCCTCCTTCGCCAACCCCAGCTTGGCAGCGACGCCGCTCACGCACTGCTCCACCTGATATTGATAGGTGTCACCCCGACGAATGTCCGCAAGGGGAATGGAGTGAAAAGCGAACAGGATTTTCGATCCCGGTCGGCACACCTGCGCATCGGCGATGGAGTCGGCTAGGGCGGAAAGATAGAGCGGGTGATCGCCATAACCCTCGACTATATCCACCCGGGTAATCGCCGGATGATCCCGTGCGACACCGCGCACCTTTTCGGCACAGGTCATCGTGGTCGAGTAGGTGCTTTGAGGGAAAAGTGGCACTGCTACGACACGATGGCAGCCCGCATCCTCCAAGGTGGCGAAGGCCTCTTCTATCGACGGAGTACCATAGCGCATACCCAGTGCCACTTCGACATCCATCCCCCGCGCTTTCAATTCCCGCGAGAGCGCATCCACCTGCTTGCGGGAGGTGACCATGAAAGGGGATCCTTCTTCGGTCCAAATGACCCTATAGCGCTTCGACGTCTTCTTCGGGCGCGCATTGACGACGATGCCACGGAGAATCGGCTGCCAGATAAGAGGGGGAATGCGGATGATGTGTCTGTCCGAAAGAAACTCGATGAGGTAGGGCTTGATGTCCTTCGGGTCGGGTGAGCGGGGTGTTCCCGTATTGATCAGTATGATTCCGGTTTTCACGATGGCCTTATTCCCGTTAACGGGAATCCCTTTCGGGTTCGCGGGGAGATGTGGCACCCAGGGTGGGAATCCTGATGCACATGAGATAAAGCAGCCACAACACCACCAGTTCGAGAATGAACCAGACGACGAAATTCCAAACGGGGATATCCTTCACCGCAAACGCGCTGATCCCGATGACGAAAAACGATGTGGCCAGAATACGGGTTTTGGTGGTGGCGGGAATGCCCTGATTGGTTTTGAAAGGCACGACGTAGTTGCGATAGGCCCGCGTCGAGATCAACCATGCGTTCAAACGCGACGACGAACGGGCGAACAGAAAGGTAGCCAGCAGCAGAAAGGGAGTCGTGGGAAGAACGGGAAGGAACATGCCAACGATGCCGAGCGCAGCACAGATGACGCCGGCGAATCCACAAAGGATACGAAGTACGGGGTTGCGCATGCGGACTCCTTTCTCGTGATGGAATGAAGTATACCGTTTCCCGTAGACCCGTTTTGCTTGCTATGATAGGTGTGGTCGTTCTCGACCGATCGTTGGTTTATCCGCGCCACCCGCGCAATCCGGGTGTCGCTTATGGTTCGTATAATCTGAATCGAGGTTACATGGCGTTTCTCTTCGGATGCGAGAATGTGTCGCTCGAATATCCCACCAAGACCATCTTCGAATCCCTGTCGTTGGGGGTCGAAGATGGAGACCGCATAGGCATCGTAGGACGAAACGGCGACGGTAAGTCGTCGCTTCTGGGATTGTTCGAAGGGCGCGTGATGCCCGATGAGGGGCGCGTACTCAGAAGTCGGGGCGTACGGTTCGCTTCACTCGATCAGACGGATCACCTCGACGATGAACACAGTGTCGCCTGGAACGTGGTGGGGGAAATTCCGGAATACCAATGGGCCTCGGACGCTCGCATCCGATCGATTCTGGACGGCCTGATCGCCGATATCGACTGGAACGCTTCCGTTGGTGCGCTTTCGGGCGGAGAGCGTCGTCGGGTCGATCTGGCACGCGTACTGATCGCCGATGTCGACGTATTGCTGCTCGACGAACCAACCAACCATCTGGACATAGGTGCCATCGCGTGGTTGGCCTCCTTTCTAAAGGATCGTTTCAGAAAGCGCACTGGGGCGCTTGTGGTGGTCACGCACGACCGATGGTTCTTGGATGAAGTCTGTCTTTCCATGTGGGAAGTGCACGACAAGGGCGTAGAGCCGTTCGAAGGGGGCTATTCCGCCTATATCCTACAACGGGTCGAGCGCGATCGTCTGGAACGACTGGCCCACCAGAAGCATCAAAACCTCATGCGGCGTGAGTTGGCGTGGCTCTCCCGCGGAGCACGGGCCCGCTCGACCAAACCGAAATTCCACGTGGAAGCCGCCCGGGAACTTATCGCCGAAGAACCTCCCCTGCGCAACACCGTAGAGCTGAAACGCGCCGCCATCTCACGTTTAGGCAAGCGCTGCGTGCAGGTCGAAGATGTCACCTTCTCCTATGACGCGCACGACAACCCCCCGGTGATCGACGACATCACCTGGCTTATCGGCCCAGGAGACCGCTTCGGTCTTCTAGGGGAAAACGGCGCGGGGAAATCCACCCTTCTCGATCTGGTGCAGGGAAAACTGACCCCTCGATCCGGGCGGGTGAAAATAGGGAAAACCGTGAAATTCGCCTTTCTCTCTCAGCGCCTCGATGAACTGGAGGAACTGGGATCGTCGTTGGTGCGTGAAGTGCTGAGCCGCTATCGGACACGCTATGTCGTCGATGGTAAGGAGGTTTCCCCCTCCCAGCTCCTAGAACAGCTCGGCTTCGACAAGAACGTATTGTCCGCCCCCGTCGATACGCTTTCCGGCGGTCAGAAGCGTCGACTACAACTGATGCTCATTCTCCTCGATGCTCCCAACGTCCTCATCCTGGACGAGCCGAGCAACGATATGGACACGGATATGCTGGTAGCCATGGAAACGGTGCTGGATACGTGGCCGGGAACGCTCATCCTGGTAAGCCACGATCGCTATCTCATGGAGCGCGTGACCGACCATCAATATGCCCTGATCGACGGCAAGCTCACCCACGTCCCCCGCGGCGTCGACGAATATCTCGAATTGCTCGGAGAATCACATCGTCAGGAAAACGAGCGGAACAAGGCGGGGGCGGCCTCCCCTTCGAAGAGAGCCATCTCCAACGAAACCGCACACAACACGCTGAGCGGAGGTGCGGCACACGAAGCCCGCAAGCAGCTGCGGGCTACCGAACGCAAGATCCACACGATCGAAGGCAAAATGGAGAAAGCGAAGGCTCATCAACTGGAGGTCGACCCATCCGACTACATGGAGCTGGGCCGCATCCAGGAAACCATACGGGAATGGGAAGACGAGCGCGATGCCCTCGAGGAAACGTGGCTCACCCTATCCGAGCAACTGGAAGGTTGATGACGCTCCTCCATTCGTTCCCCGCGGAAGCCGAACCCACCCGCACAACCACAAAGAGGCCGACCACCGAAGTGATCGACCCCCATCGAATACCCGAAACCACTATCGGACGACATCGTCCGTAGAACTATTTGACCACCAGAACGGGAACACTGGATTCGCGCAGAACCGCATAGCTGACCGAACCCAAAACGCCACGGATGGCACCCAAACCACGGGATCCCATAACGATCACGTCGGCATCCACCTTTTCCACATAGGCGAGCAGATCGGCTGCCGGAGTGTAACCGGGAACGACTTCGATCGAAGCGCGGTCCCCCAACGGATCAAGTGTGTTGCCGATACCCTTTTCGACCGTGGCCGTTTCCTCGGCGATCGTCTTATTGTACAGATCGAGAATGTCTTCGACCGACAAAAGATACTGCTGAGGATCGAACGATGCGGTATTGAAATTCGCCGGAAGTTGAGCATTGGGATGCGTGGTGATATAGACGACATGCAGCTTGGATTCAGGCTCCAATTCCGCTAGCTGACAGGCCTTCTTCACCGCTTCCAAAGCCTGACCCGATCCATCATAAGCGACAACGATATTACCGAATAACATGGCTGCCTCCCCCCTTCTTATATTCTTTCTTCTTCGAACGATATGAAGTTCGAAGATTTATCCCTTGTCTACCAGCTTATCATTACCCGAACTCGGCAAACATCACTTTCTTCTATGGTTCCGTTTGCAGCCGATTCTATTCTTCGGAGAAGAGACCTTCGCGCTCAAGCGGGGCCAGATTGATCTCGAGATCGGGATCGACGGCGGTGGTAAGCAGATAGTTCTTCAACATATCATCCGTTTGATAGGCGATATCGAAATCCCCCTTGAACACGCACCAGTAGAAGACCATTCCCGTAACCACCGTGGCGATACGCAGCATGATGGTATCGGTAGGGATATCTTCGCGAATGACCCCATCCTTCTTACCGTCCTCGATGTAATCGCGCACCCGGTCGAGCACCAACTCGTCTTCGGCGCCGCGATGAAGGAAATCGAAGATGGGATTGGTGTTGGCCGCATAGAGGCCGGAAACGAATTCCACCCCCGTCTCCTTGCAGCACTGAATATAGAACCGATAGATCAACAGGCATTTTTCGATGGCGTTATGGCTGACCGCTTCTTCTTCCGCCTGATGTTTGTAGGACAGAAAAGCGTGCTTGAGATAGTAGGAGATCAGTTCGTCTTTCCCACTGAACAGGTTATAGAAACTCCCCGTGGAAAGCCCGGCTTCTTCGCAGACGTTACGTACCGTCAGGTACTTCATGCCGTATTGATTGACGAGGTCGATAGCCGCTTTGAGGAGCTTCTCGCGTGTCACCTGAGCCCTGGTTTCCTGAACCGACACATATTTGTTCTTACGTGTTTTGGTCATAGATTCTCTTCCATCGATCGAATTAGGTTTACTTTACAAGAAATCCCCCGAAATCCCGTGAAGCGAAACATAAACTTCATCGACACTCCCCATATCTCCCGTAAAGGGTCCGTATGGGAAGACCCCGTACGGATCACCCACTTGACTAACCCGTTCCTTTTGGATTATAACATGTTTTAGAACGTGTTACAGAACATGTTCTATTCCATGGGAGGGGACCTTGGAACGGAGTCGGATAACACGACCGACGTGACCGACAGTGAGGTGGGGATATGTACACGCTGGGAATCGATATAGGCTCGACTGCCACCAAAACGCTGATCATGGAAAACGGCGAGGTGGTAGTGGGCAGCGCCATCATCAATTTCGGTGCCGGAACATCGGGTACCGAAAAAGCACTTGAGAGCCTATTCTCTTCAACGGGACTTTCCTTCGATGATATCGCCTACACCGTAGCCACCGGATACGGACGTCTGCGATTCGATCGAGCCGACAAGCAAATCAGTGAATTGAGTTGCCACGCCAAAGGTATCAGCCACGCAATGCCCGGAGCCCGCACCATAATCGACATCGGCGGACAGGATGTCAAGGCACTGCGCCTGAGCGAAAAGGGGACGTTGGACAACTTCATCATGAACGAGAAATGCGCAGCGGGAACCGGACGTTTTCTCGATGTCATGGCAGGCGTACTGGAAACCACCACCGATCAGCTGGGAACACTCGATGCCCAAGCCGATGCCTTGGTGGAGATCAGCTCCACCTGTACGGTTTTCGCCGAATCGGAAGTCATATCGCATCTCGCCAACGGAGAGAAGATCCCCAACATAATTGCGGGAATACACGAATCCGTTGCCAAACGCACCGCGGGATTGGCGCGGCGTCTCGGCATCGTCGATATGGTGGTCATGAGCGGTGGCGTCGCCCAGAACCAAGGAGTTGTCCGAGCGCTGACACGAACACTGGGCACGCCTGTATCCGTCCCCGACGACGTACAACTCATGGGCGCCCTCGGGGCTGCCCTTCTCGCCGCACAGGAATGGGAGCGGCAGGCGCCTCTTTCCGCTTGACCAGCCGAACAGCACACCCGAAATCCCCAACCGAATGGAGGAAACCATGGGACCAGAAAAGAAAACGAGCAGACAGCTACTCCAGGAATTCACCGCCAAAACCTACGACGAAATCCGTGAGGCCAAAGAGCGGGGCGAACTCATAGGGTGGTCGACTTCGAATTTCCCCAAGGAAATCTGCCAAACCTTCGATCTCAAAATCATGTACCCCGAAAACCACAGCGCCGCCGTAGCATCGAAAAAAGGTGCCATCCCCTTCTGCGAGAAAGCCGAGGGACTAGGATACTCGATGGATCTGTGCTCGTATGCACGTATCAACCTGGGATTCGTCGAACGCGACGGGGATTTCGGTTTTGGATTGGACGTTCCCGCGCCCGATTTTCTGTGCGTATGCAACAACATCTGCACGACGGTCATCAAATGGTACGAGAACCTAGCGCGCAATCTGGACATCCCGTTCATCCTTTTCGATATCCCCTACAATACCGACGATCACTACACCCCCAACAAGATCGCCTATATCAAAAGTCAGCTGCAATACGTCATAGACCAACTGGAGGAAATCACCGGACGATCGTTCGATTACGAAAAATTCTACGAGATCCTTCGCATCTCCAGTGAAAACGGAGCCCTTTTCACCGAAGCCCTCGACCTGATCGGCAACAACAAGCCTTCTCCCGTCAACGGCTTCGACGGCTACAACTTCATGGCCTTGATGGTGGTCGCCAAGGGGCGCCCCGAAACGACTGAAATCCTGAAAGCCTACATAGCCGAATTGCGCGAGAGGCTTGAAAGCGGTGATTACGCCTTCAAAGGCGAAGAGAAATACCGCCTCATGTACGAAGGCATGGCCTGTTGGCCCTATTTGCGCCACAATTCCGAAACGCTCGCCGGACTGGGTATCAACACGGTGGGTTCCATCTACTGCAACATCTTCGGTACATCCTTCGATGACTTGGACGGATACTGCCGGGGTTACTCCAGCACGAACAATTCCCAAGGCATAGAGCTGGCCTTACAACGGCGGCGTAAGCTCATCGAGGACTACCATTGCGATGGCACACTATGCAACGTGGCGAGAAGCTGCAAGCCCTGGGCGGGTATCATGTTCGAAACGTCCCGTCAGCTCGAAAAGGAGCTGGGGATCCCCTACGCAACCTTCGACGGCGACCAGGCCGATCCACGCATTTTCTCGAAAGCCCAATATGAAACACGTGTCCAAGGACTGGCGGAAGTCATGGAAGAACGTATCCGGAACGGGAGGTAGACATGGAACGCATCAATGAAATTCTCGCTCAGTTCGAAGAAAGTGCCGAACACCCCCGCCGCAGCGTCGAGCGCTACAACGTGACCGGCAAGAAGGTGGTGGGGTGTATACCCTACTTCGCACCCTACGAATTGGTGCATGCCGCGGGACTCTACCCCGTCGAACTATGGGGCGGCAACATCGATCCCAGCGAGGCGCATCGCTACTATCCCGTCTTCTACTGCTCCATTCTGCTCTCCCTTTTGGAATTCGGCCTTCGGGGCGATTACGATTTCCTTTCGGGAATCATCATTCCCACCACATGTGACGGATTGCGTAATTTGGAGGAAAACTGGAAATACGCCAAAAAGGATATGCCCGTCATATCCCTTACGCAGCCCGTCAACCGTAAAACGCAAGCCGCCGAGGACTACTATGTCAACGAGCTCCATCGCATTCAGAAGCAACTGGAGGAGATCTCGGGAGAGAAATTGACCGATGCGAAGCTCTTTCAAAGCATCCGGCTCTACAACAGACAGAAAGCCCTCATGCGGCGATTCTCCGAAGCGGCCTGCGACCACTTGGACATCATCACGCCGACCAAGCGTCATTTCGTATTCAAAAGTGCACAGATCATGCCGGTGGAGATTCACTGCGAACTGATGGATGAGCTCATCGGTGAACTCGAAAAACGTCCCGTATACCCCTTCGAGGGCATCCGCCTCGTCGCAACCAGCATCCTCATCGACTCCAAGGAGCTGCTCTCGGCCCTCGAAGAGCAGAACATCGCCATCGTCGGTGACGATATAGTCAGCGAGTCGAAACGTTTCGAAACCGACGCGCCCGCCCACGTGGACCCCTTCGTGTCGTTGGCCCGTATATGGCCTCACATCGAAGGATGTTCGGTGCTCTTCGATCCCAAGAAGTTGCGTGGTCCTATGCTCGTCGATCTTGCCCGAAAACGCCAAGCCGACGGTATTTTGGTCAGCATCATCAAGTTCTGCGAGGAGGAGGAATTCGATTATCCCATCCTCAAAAAGGACTTCGAAGCGGCAGGCCTACCTCTGCTCTACCTCGAAACGGAAAACCAGGCACACCTCGACGAACAGGCGGCTACGCGTATTCAGGCATTCAAAGAGATTCTCTCCTGAAAAGACCTGCCGAAATAATGGAGGAAAACGGGGCTTCAAGCGATCATCGATCACGAAACCATACGACATGATATGTTTTGCACGATGATAAGCAGTGCGTGCGACGCATCGACATGATCGAAAGGAAAGCCCATGCTCGAACCAGGAATGAAGAATACCGAAGAGGTTTTGTGCACCGCCGAAAACACCGCCATCGCCCTTGGGAGCGGAAGTGTGGCCGTATTCGCCACCCCGGCCATGATTTCGCTCATGGAGGGAACCGCAGCGCACAGCGTGGCAGATCGGCTCGACGAGAAACAGACCACTGTGGGAACCGCGCTTGACGTATCACATATAGCCGCAACCCCGGTCGGCATGAAAATACGATGCGAAAGCGAACTGATCGCCGTCGACGGTCGCGCACTGACCTTCAAGGTCACCGCCTTTGACGAAGCGGGCAAGATCGGTGAAGGCACCCATGGACGGTTCATCGTAGACGCCGAGAAATTCGTTTCGAAAGCCAACGCGAAGCTATCCGAGTGACTTCGCACACGCAACCGTAGGTCACTTGGAGGGTAGCTCCTCCAGTGACTCCCCGGTCATACGATAGACCGTCCACTCATTCAAGGGAGTTGCGCCCAGAGACAGATAGAAGTCGATGCTCGGTTGATTCCAGTCGAGACACGCCCATTCGAGCCTGCCGCACCCACGTTCGATGGCGATGCGTCCCAATTCCCGAAGAAGCGCCTTACCGTAGCCGAAGCCGCGATAGGGTGGCTTGACGAAAAGATCTTCCAAATATATTCCCGCTCGCCCGAGGAACGTCGAAAAATTGTGGAAGAACAAGGCGAATCCCACCTCTTCTTCCCCATGCATGACGAAGATTACCTCGGCCTTTCCCTTGTCGAATATCCACTCTTCGAGCAATTCTTCGGTAGCCTGCACTTCGTCGAGCATATGTTCGTATTCCGCAAGATCACGGATGAACGTGAGAATAAGACCCGTGTCGCCACGTTCGGCTCGCCTGAATATCGCTTCCATTCCCTCGTTCTCCTCCCGTACCTATCGATGCGACCCCCTTCCGGCGAGCCGCATCGATCCTTTCTTCTTGACACCCAGATGCCTCTGGGTTCTACTTTCGACTCACACGAGCACCTTGTGGCGTATCCTCGATAACGAAGCCCGCCGCACAAAGTTCGTCACGCACCCTATCGGCGAGCGCGAAGTCCTTTTCGCTTCGAGCGAGAGCACGCCTGTCGAGAAGCGCCTGGATGGCCGACTCGCAGTCACATCCCTCGAAACCGGTGAGCTCGCGGGCAAGTGCCACAACCTCATCCGAGCCTTCGGACGATGCACATTCGGGCCCCTGAAGATCGATACCCAACACACCCAAAAGTTCGATGACCACCTGTGGAGCACGGCGCAATACGGTAGCATCTTCACCGTTGACCCGGGCATCGATGAGCAAGGTGTTGATGTCACCCACGAAGGAGAAGATGGCACCCAGGGCACCGGCGGTGTTGAAATCATCATCCATCTGCTCGGTGAAAGACGCATACAACCGATCTATCAGACGTTCGATTTCGGAAACGTCAACCGAAGATGGCTCATCGCAGGAATTGCAGCAGAGCCATTCGGTGTTCTTGGCGAAGTTCGTCAGACGCCCCAGCGCCACCTCGGCCTCACCGAGTCTCTCGTCGGAAAAATCGAGGGGGCTGCGGTAATGGGTTTGGAGCATCAGCATACGCAGCACCGCCGGATCCGTTGCCTTCAGCACATCGCGGAGCAGCAGGAAATTCCCCAGTGACTTGGACATTTTTTCGGAGTTGATCTGGAGCATGCCGCCGTGAATCCAGTACTCGGCGAACGTGCAGCCGCAAGCCGCCTCCGACTGGGCCCGTTCGTTTTCATGATGGGGAAACGCGAGATCGGCACCACCGCCGTGGATATCGAAGGGCAGATGCAGGTACTTCTCCGACATGGCCGAGCACTCGATGTGCCACCCCGGCCTCCCTTGTCCCCAGGGAGATTGCCAACTCGGCTCCCCCGGTTTCGCCGCCTTCCACAAGGCAAAATCGAGGGAATCGCGCTTCCGTTCCTCGATCCCCTGACCATCCGAACGAAGAGAGCGATGACCGCTTTCCATGTCGTCGACATTGCGGTTGGACAATGCTCCATACGCGGGATAGGAACGCACCGAAAAATAGACATCGCCGTCCACCACGTAGGCATGATCGCGCGCGATCAGCTTTTCGATGAGTGCGATCATCGTATCTATCTCTTCGGTGGCCTTCGGACGTATATCCGGATCGAGCACGCCGGCGGCACGCATATCGTCGATGAACGCACGGGTGTATTCCGCGGCCACTTCCGCAGCGCTACGTCCCTCTTCGTTCGCGCGGGCGATGATCTTGTCATCGACATCGGTTACATTCTGCACGAACGTGACCTCGAACCCACGCCACATAAGATAACGACGGATGGTATCGAAGGATATGAAAGTCCGTGCATTACCGATGTGGATGTAGTTGTAGACCGTAGGGCCGCACACGTACATGCCCACTTTTCCCGGATTGACAGGAACGAATTCGCGCTTCTCACGCGCCAAGGTATCGTAGATACTGATCATATTGATTACCCTTCAGCGATAGTATTTTCAAGCGCCTCGAGACGCTTTCTCAACTGTTCTATCTCACCCTCTATAGGATCGGGAAGATTTTCGCGGTGCGTTTCCTTGCAGCCCTTCTCCGCTGCGACCGCCTCTCCATCGCGCATCACGATACGCCCGGGAATTCCCACCACCGTGCAGTTGGGCGGGATGTTCTTCACGACGACCGACCCGCCGCCGATCTTCGAATTATCCCCGATGGTGATCGATCCCAGCACCGCGGCGCCCACTCCCACCATGACGTTATTTCCCAAGGTGGGATGTCGCTTTCCCGTTTCCTTGCCCGTACCACCGAGCGTCACGTTCTGGTAGAGGGTACAATCGTCACCGATGATGGTGGTCTCGCCGATGATGACACCCATGGCATGATCGATGAAGAGACGACGCCCTATCCGAGCCGCCGGATGGATTTCGACACCCGTCCAGAAACGCGTACACTGGGAAAGATACCGGGCAAGACCCTTGAGCCCCTTGTTCCACAGCGCATGTTCCACGATATGCGCCCAACGGGCCTGCAAACCGGGATACGTAAGCCAGATGAGGAACTTACTCGGGGCGGCGGGATCCTTTTCCTTTACGGTGCGTATGTCTTCGGCGATGGTGGAGAATATGTTCATGAGATATCCTTTTTGTTCTGTGGAATTGTAGCATGGTGAGACAGAAGGGCTTCGCCCAAGACGGAAATCTCAAAGATATTCGGATCGTTTCGACGTTTCGGGGTTGCGGTGCTTAATGAGACTCCCTCATCAAGCGGCACGATCACCCGTTAGACTATCTTCGCTATTGCCATCTCGTGGGCAGAAAAGCCCTAACAACATCGAGCGACCAAAGCCACAGCCTGGGCGGATATACCCTCTTCACGTCCTTCGTAACCGAGATGTTCGGTGGTTGTCGCCTTGATTCCCACATCATCGATGTCGAGCGCGCACGCGCGTGCTATATTCTCGCGCATCCGATCGCGATAAGGAGACAGCTTAGGAGCTTGAGCTGCGATGACGCAATCGATATCGATGATGCGGTACCCCGATGAGCGCACGAGTGCCGCCACTTCGCCGAGCAGCTTCAGGGAGTCGGCTCCTTCGTAGGCGGGATCGGTATCGGGAAACAGCTTCCCTATGTCGCCGGCGCGTATCGCTCCCAACAGGGCATCGGCCACGGCATGGGTGAGTACATCGGCATCGGAATGACCGTCGAGCCCGTGGTGATGCGCGATATCGACACCACCGAGGATGAGCTTGCGTCCTTCGGCGAAAGCATGGACATCGAAGCCCAGCCCTACTTTCAATGACGTTATGTCCCGAACCTCACCCACGTTATCATCGCCTTCTATTCCCGATTGCGATATTGTTCGAGCAGGGTGTGGACCGCCGCCGAGATCATGAGGAAATCTTCGGGAACGGTCAGCTTGATATTGTCCCGCTTGCCCTCGACGACCAGAACACGACCACCCAAACGCTCGATGAGTGCCGAATCATCCGTGCCCACAAAGCCGTCGGAAAGAGCCGAGGCATGGGCGCGACGGTAAATGCCCGCACGGAAGATCTGCGGTGTCTGCGCATTCCAGAACACGGACCGATCGGGGGTACCCACGATCACGCCGTTTTCCACCACTTTCAACGTATCGATGGACGGATGACCGACCACCGCCCCATCACAATCTATATTGCCCTTGAGGGTGTTGATCGTGTGCTCAATGAGATCCTTGGAAATGAGCGGACGGGCACCATCGTGGAGCATGACATATTCGAAATCATCGGGCACCAATTCAAGACCGGAAAACGCCGACTCCTGACGGATGGACCCGGCGGGCGCCATGACGATGGGTGTGACGAAGGGAAAGGGATCGATGGCGACACGCAGATATTCCTCGAAACGGTCTTCGGGGCACACTACGACGATCAGCCCCACATCCCCCACCGCATCGAACGCTTCGGCCGAGCGGGTGAGAATGGGTTTACCTGCGATTTCAATGAGCTGCTTGCCACCTTCGCGCCCGAAGCGCTCCCCACTGCCGCCCGCCAAAATGATGGCAGCCGTTTTAGGGGCTTTGTCCACAATGCCCTGCAGACGGGCTTCCGCCTGCAGGGCATCGAGATGCCAATCATCCATCACGTCCATCACGTTCTTGAGCGCGGATGGCGTATAAACCGGATCGATCATTCGTTCACTCATGGAAACCTCTCATCAAGGAGCGATCAGCTAGTCAGCCGCCTGCCCACTCGACGAGCCGCCCGCGAAAGGCGTCATGCCGGCATGGCCCAGATCATAGCTGCTCAAAAGTAATTCAGCTTCACCGGCTATGGTATCACGCTTGCGCGGTGCAGGGATAGACCCCGTGCCCTGAGAAAACACCAGCGAACCGTCTTTCACATCGACGTCGATGACCGAACCGCTCGTCCATCTGCCTTCCAAAATCTGCTCGGATATGGGATCTTCGAGCAAACGCTGTATGGCACGGCGTAGCGGCCTTGCCCCGAAGGACAGATCGGTACCTTCGTGAGCGATGTGGCGACCGGCTTCCTTGGTCAGATTGATCGTCATATTCTGGCTGATCAAACGTTCGCGCAGGTCGGCGACCATCAGATCGACGATTTCGACGATCTCCTCTTCGGTCAGCGACTTGAATACGATGATCTCATCGATACGGTTCAGGAACTCCGGTCTGAAGAGCTTCTTCACCTCGCTCATGACACGTGACTTGATCTCGCCGTCGTCCATACCGCCTTTGGCTCCCGAGGAGAATCCAAGCGGGGCGCTCTGCGAAATCTCACGTGCGCCGACGTTGGAGGTCATGATGATGACCGTATTACGGAAGTCGACCATGCGACCCTGCGAATCGGTGAGACGGCCTTCTTCCAGAATCTGGAGCAGAATGTTGAACACATCGGGATGCGCTTTTTCGATCTCGTCGAACAGCACGACCGAATAAGGACGTTGACGCACCGCCGTGGTAAGCTGACCGCCTTCGTCGTAGCCGACATATCCCGGAGGGGAACCGACCAGACGCGAGACGGAGTGCTTCTCCATGTACTCACTCATGTCGAAGGAAAGCAGAGCGCTTTCGGAATTGAACAGGAACTCGGCCAGTGCTTTGGAAAGCTCCGTTTTACCGACGCCCGAAGGGCCGAGGAATATAAACGAGCCGGCGGGCCGCTTGGGATCCTTCAAGCCCGAACGACTACGTCTGATGGCCTTCGAAAGAGCCACCACCGCTTCGTTCTGGCCGATGACACGTTCATGGAGCACCGATTCCATGCGCAGCAACTTTTCGGTCTCCGCTTCGGTGAGGTTGGAAACGGGAACACCGGTGGTCATGGAGACGACGTCGGCTATGTCCTCGACGGAAACTTCGTTGATCTTCTTTTCCGTCTTTTCCTCCCAATCCTTCTGCGCCTGTTTCCGTTCTTCGACAAGCACAGATTCCCGATCGCGCAAGGTGGCCGCCAATTCGAAATCCTGATCGGCGATGGCCGCGTCTTTTTCGGCACGCGCCTGACGCAGATCGTCATCGAGCTTCTGGATTTCCTCGGGCAGAATCATATTACGGATACGCATACGCGCACCGGCTTCATCGAGGACATCGATGGCCTTATCGGGCAGGAATCGATCCTGAATATAACGGTCGGCCAGCGTGACGGCGGCACGCAGGGCGTCATCGGTGAAATGCACCTTGTGATGAGCCTCGTAACGGTCACGCAATCCTTCCATGATACGAACGGCCTGCTCCTCGTTGGGTTCTTTGACCGTGACGGTCTGGAAACGACGCTCGAAGGCTGAATCCTTTTCAAGATGCTTGCGGTATTCATCGAGCGTGGTCGCACCGATGATCTGAATCTCGCCACGTGAAAGCGGCGGCTTCAGGATGGCCGCTGCATCGATCGAACCTTCTGCGGCACCGGCACCGATGAGCGTATGGAGCTCGTCGATGAACAGGATGATATCCCCCGCTGATTCGACTTCCTTGATGCATTTCTTCAAGCGCTCTTCGAATTCGCCTCGGTATTTGGACCCGGCGACCAAGGCCGAAACATCAAGCGTCACAACCCGCACGTTACGCAGGATATCGGGCACCTGCTCGGCGACGATGAGCTGCGCCAGACCCTCGACGACAGCCGTCTTACCGACACCGGGTTCGCCGATGAGCAACGGATTGTTCTTCTGACGGCGGGAGAGGATCTGCATGACGCGTTCTATCTCCCCCGCGCGCCCGATAACGGGATCGAGCTTGCCATCGGCGGCCTTCTTCGTTAGATCGGTGCCGAATTCCTTGAGCATACTGTCGGAAGCGCCCCCTGCGGGATCGAAGGCGTTCTGCCCCGCATACACCGCCGATTGCCCGACCAGGTCATTGAGCGCTGCGCGCACACTTTCCCCGGAAACGCCCATACGGGCCAGAACCTCGATCGCGCTTCCCTCGTTTTCGCGCACGATACCCAACAGCAGATGTTCGGTCGAAATGTAGCTTTGACCCATCTGCATGGCCTCACGCAGCGAATTTTCCAACACACGCTTCACCCGTGGGGTGAAACTCAAATGGCCTGAAACGTCAGCGCTGTCGTCAACGGTGACGACCTGACGCACCGCTTGCACGGCCGCATCGTAGCGCACACCCAAGCGTTCGAGCGCTTGGGCCGCCAGTCCGTCTTCTTCCTTCAACAATGCCAAGAGCACATGTTCGGTACCCACGTAAGGTTGGTGGAGCGCACGCGCTTCCTCCTGAGCCAACACGAGTACCTTACGCGCCTTGTCGGTGAACTTATCGAAAGACATACGCGTAAAACCCCCTTTACTTCACTTCGTCGCGCATATGGGGGAAGAGAAGCACGTCGCGGATGGTGGGAGCATCGGTGAGCAGCATGACCAGACGGTCTATGCCGATACCCACTCCACCGGCCGGAGGCATTCCATATTCCAAAGCGCGCACATAATCGTCATCGTAGCCCATCGCCTCATCATCGCCGCTGTCTTTCGCGGCAAGCTGAGCCCGGAAGCGTTCAGCTTGGTCGACGGGGTCATTCAGTTCATTAAAAGCATTCGCATATTCGTGCCCGCAAATAAAGAGCTCGAAGCGATCCGTTACGTTTTCGTCACCTTGTTTCTTCTTCGCAAGCGGAGAAACCTCCAGCGGATGTTCTAACACGAACGTAGGTTGAATCAGTGTTTCCTCTGCGGTGGCTTCGAATATTTCGGCAATGATCTTGCCCTTGCCCCACGCATCTTCGACTTTGGCACCATGGCGCTCGGCAATGGCCGCCAATTCTTCACGGCTCATATCGAAACCGACTTCTTCACCCGAAGCCTCCTTGATGAGTTCGATCATCGTCGCACGGCGCCATGGACCTGCGAGATCGATCTCGTGACCGTGGTAGGTGATCTGTAGCGATCCGACCGCGCTCATGGCCGCCGCGGATACGAACCCTTGGGTCAACTCCATCATGCCTTCGAGGTCGGAAAAGGCCTGATAGGCTTCCATCGTGGTGAATTCCGGATTGTGATAGGGATCCATGCCCTCGTTGCGGAACTGACGACCGATTTCGAACACCTTTTCGAAACCGCCGACGAGCAGACGCTTCAGATGGAGCTCGGTGGCGATACGCAGATAGTAGTCACGGTCGAGCGCATTGTGATGCGTGGCGAAAGGTCGAGCATTGGCACCACCCAAAATGGGATGGAGAATGGGGGTCTCGACTTCATAGAAGCCCTGCTGCTCCATGTAGGAACGGATAGCCGATATGATCTTGAAGCGCTTCTCGAAGGTTTCCCGCACGTCGGCATTCATGACCAGATCGACGTAACGCTGACGATAACGGGTTTCCTTGTCCGCCAATCCATGGAACTTCTCAGGCAGAGGGCGCAGGGACTTGGAAAGCAGCTCGTAAGAATCTACGGCAACGGAAAGCTGACCGCGACGGGTGCGCATCATGGTGCCACCCGCACCGATCCAGTCCCCCACATCGAGGTCCTTCAGGGCGGCGAACACGTCGTCGCCCAACGCGTTGATGCGACAGAAAAGCTGGATGCTACCCGTCGAATCCTGAAGTTCCATGAAGATGATCTTGCCCTGGTCGCGTTTGGCTCTGATACGCCCCGCAACCTCTACCCGATCTTCAGTCGTGTCGCCATCGGCGAGTGAACCGTATGCGGCATCGAGATCGCTGATGTGGTGTGAATAGGCGAAAGCATGGCCGTAGGGATTCCCACCGGCGGCGATAAGGGCTTCGCGTTTGGCAAGACGAACCTCCCGAGGATCGTCTTCGACGACGGACGCCGCAGCGGAATCCGCCTGTACTGGGGGGTTCTTTACCTCTTCGGTCATTGATAGCCTTTCCCTGTGAGAATCATATACGGTTAGAAAAAACGACCCGATCACGGGCCGTTTCGTTTCAGTGTTCGATCTTCAGGATCGACATGCTGATCGCGCGTCCCGTAGGCCCTTGCGCTTCGACGATGTCTCCCTTTTTTCGCCCGAGCAGGGCTGCCCCGACCGGCGACTCATTCGATATCTTGCCTATAGCCGAATCGCTTTCGGCACCACCGACGATGGTGAACACCCTTTCGCGACCGCCCATATCGACCGTAACCTTACTGCCGATGTTGACCTTCGTGGAACGCTTGGGAGTAGAGACCACCGTGGCCTCACTCAGAATGCGCGAAATTTCGGCGATACGCGCCTCCATCATCCCCTGCTCGTTCTTGGCGTCATCATATTCGGAGTTCTCCGAAATATCACCGAATTCACGGGCGACCTTGATACGCTCGCCTATTTCGGCACGCTTCTCCGTTTCCAGATAGTGAAGCTCTTCTTCGAGTTTGTTCTTGCCTTCTTGGGTAAGAATGTAATCCTTTTCCATAATCCCCCCGTAGCGCACATACGGCGCTCTCTTCGGTTTCCTTTTCAAGAAATGCCCACGCCCTTTCGGGCGCGTTCACGTTCAAGTATGTTATTCGGTCTTTTCCTTGGGCTTTTCAACCTCTTCGACCACCGCTTCGGCCTCATCGGAAGAATCGTCAGCCGAAGCCGCCTTCTTGCCGGGCTCGGGCTTGTCGATGACCTCGACCTCCGCTTCGGCGGTTTTTTCGTCGTCCTTGACTTCGGAAATCTTCTTCCCTCCGCCAAGACCTTCACGAAGGTTTTTAACCGCTTTACCGATAGCGGTACCGAGCTTAGGCAGATTCTTGGGACCGAAAATCAAAAGTACGACGGCAAGAATGATGAGAATCTCGGTGATTCCAAGTGGTCCAATTTTCATTTGGCACCTCCACGCTTTCCGGAAAGCCGAAGCTCCTCCGGTTCATTATCTACAAAGAGCATTCTCACTCTAACAAAAAAGAGCGGGTTCCCGGTCGGGAGACCCCCTCAGTGGTTTATGGTCGGGATGACAGGATTCGAACCTGCGACCTCTGCGTCCCGAACGCAGCGCTCTACCAAGCTGAGCCACATCCCGTTTAAGTGCGTTTGAGCGGCTGTAATCTTAGCACAACCACGCGAAAATGAAAGCGGCTCCGAAGAACCGCTCCACAAGTCACCTATATTTCCCCTCCATCAGTAGCGCACATACCACATTCCCGCATGAACGCCGCTGATCTTCACCACGTCACCGGTGCGAGGAGCATGGATCATCTGACCGTTGCCGATGTAGACACCCGTATGGTGGCTGTTCAGGCAGAAATCACCCGGCTGAGGATTGGTGACGACCTGCCAGTTGGCCATGGTGTAGGTAGTGCACCAATGGTTGCCGTAGGTACCCGTGATACAGTAGCCGACCAAACCGGAACAATCGAAGGAGTTGGGGCCTGCCGCACCCCATACGTAAGGCTTGCCCAGCTGGGCATAAGCGCGGTCGACGATGATATTGCCGGTGACGGTCTGGACCTTGTCGTTGTTGACGCTACCGCCGCCACCGATGGCCGCCTGAGCTGCTGCCGCTGCTGCTGCAGAAGCCGCCGCCTCCTCTTCTTCCATGAGGCGCTTCGCTTCGGCGGAAAGGCTGTCGTAAACCGCTTGCATTTCGGCGGTCGTGGCTTCCGCATCATCTTTGACCGCTTTGGCCGTAGCGGCTTTATCGGCAGCTACCTGTTCCTGTGCGACGAGTTCCGCCTGAGCGGCCTGAAGGGTCTCACGGGCGGTCTTGGTCTGCTGAACCAGCTCGGCATCGTTTTCGTTGAGCATGTTCAGGATGTTCCAGTTGGTGGCGAATTCCTCGAACGAGGTGGAACCGAGGAACACATCGAGAAAAGACGTGGAACCGGAGCGATACATACTTTTCGCCCGCGTACCCAGCTTCTCCTGGTATCCCTTGATCTTAGCCGTTTCCTCGTCGATCTTGACTTGCGCCTCATCGACCTTGGCCTGAGCTTCCTGCTGCTCGGCGAGAGCAGTGTTGTAGTCGGCGGAAGCGCGGTCGAGCGTTTCCTGCATGGCGGTGAGTTTATCCTGAGCAGCCTTTGCCTCCGCCTGCTTCGATGCGGCGGTTGGCTCTGCGACGGCATTCGTGACCGGGACAGCAAGACCCAGTGCGAGCACTACGGAAAGCAGTGCTATCAAAATCGCCCGCTTGTCGAGTGCGATCTTCGATCTCATCGTGAAGGCCTCCTTACGATTGATCATTGGTACGTTTAAGCGATGGTTTTGCTATGGTAGCAAAGAGTGTTTCCCTCTGACAACGGAAAAACGGCGGCCCCGAAGAGCCGCCGCACAAGTTACACATATTTTCGCCACAATCGAAGGGGAATCGGGCTTCGAAAATCGCAGATCAGTAGCGCACGTACACCATGCTTGACTGAACGGAACCAACACGAACCGTCGAACCCGTGTAGGGCGCATGGATCATCTGACCTCCGCCGATATAGATCCCGCAATGGTTCTCATTGACGCAGATATCACCGGGCTGAGGATTGGAAACACGGGTCCATCCCAAGAACGTATAGGTGGTTCCCAAGCGACTGTAGCTTCCCGTGAGGCAGTAGCTCACCAAACCGGAGCAGTCGAAGGAGTTGGGACCGACGGCACCCCACGAATAGGGCTTACCGATCTGGGAATATGCACGATCGACGACCGTGTTTCCGGTAACCGTCTGGGTCTTGTCGTTGTCGTAGCTGCCACCACCGGAACCGCCGCCGTTACCTCCGCCGGAAGAGATGGCATCCTGAGCAGCGGATGCCTGGGCGCTTTCAGCAGCTGCTTCCTGCTGGGCGACGAGAGCCTGCGCTTCGGCGGAAAGGCTGTCATAGACCGACTGCATCTCGGCAGCCGTGGCATTAGCGCTGTCGGCGACCGCTTTAGCCTCTGCGGCCTTTTCGGCAGCTACCTGCTCCTGAGCCTCATATTCGGCTTTGGCGCTTTCGAGTTCCTGTCGAGCGGTCTTGGTCTTCTGGACGAGTTCCGCATCCTTTTCGTTCAACGTGTTGAGGATCTCGAAGTTGGTAGCGAATTCCTGAAACGTGTTAGAACCAAGGAATACATCGAGCATCGTGGTGCCGCCGCTGCGGTACATGCTGCGGGCACGGGTACCCAACTGAGCCTGATACTCTTGGATCTTCGCGGTTTCATCGTCGATCTTAGCCTGAGACTCCTCCACCTTGGCCTGAGCTTCCATCTGCTCGGTGGCGGCGGCTTCATAATTGGCATTAGCCTGGCTAAGCGTGCTTTTGTACTGATTGAGTTTGTCGAGAGCTGCCTGAGCCTCGGCTTGTTTAGAAGAAGCGGGATCGGCCTGAGCGATACCTGCAGGTACCATAAGACCAAGGGCGAGAATCACAGCGATAACCGCAGTGAACAGCGTCCGCTTTCCTAGTCCGTTACTATGCTCCGTCATCGTTGAGGACCTCCTTGCGATTGAGCATAACGTTCGTTTTAGAGCGTAAGCTGGTGCTCACTCTAACAGAACGGGCACCGAAAATGCAATCAAGTGTGAAGGGTGCTTCATAATGCGACGTGAGAGCGACGAGCGGCGAATCGCGATGAATCGAGGTCGCCCGCGATACGCAACGCTTCTCCGTGCGCATCACGTGAACCGAACGCCCGAATCGGACAAGGGTCGCGCGCAAAGATCAGCATCAACCCTCTTCGGCGTCTTTGTCCGATTCGGTTTCGAATACGTCGTTTTGCGCATAGGAATCCCTACCGAAACCCGACTGCGGCCCATACATGCTCTGCTGCTTATCCATGTTCTCCGTCAAGACGTCGTGGTCCTTCTGCCACTCCCGATCGCTACGACGACGGCGACGTTCCTTGCGGGCGGCGACATGCGCGCTGTGAGTCTGCAGATTGGCACCTTCGGGGACGGACGGCTCGAACAGTATGTCGCGACGTGCGGCGGCCTTGGCCTGAACGAACAGGAAGCTGAAGCCCACCACGCCGGCCACCAGAGAGGCGGAAAGTACGGCGACTTTCGCCACGATGATTTCCGTGGAATCGACGAACGCCAAATTGGCGACGAAGATGGCCATGGTGAAACCGACACCACCGAGCAGAGCCGCGCCCAGAAGATGGAGCCAGTTGACGTTTTCGGGAAGCGCCGACACCTTGCTTTTCACGATGATGAGACTGAAGAGCATGATACCGATGGGCTTACCCAGTACCAGACCGAAGAACACGCCCAGAAAAACGGGGTCGGCGAACATATCGCCCACTCCGCCGTTCACGAAGTTCACGTCCGCATTCGTGAGGGCGAACAGAGGCAGAATGGCGAAATAGACCCACGGATAGAGCATACGCTCCAAACGCGTTGCAGGAGGTACCACCTGACGCGACACACGGGCGAGACGCGTGATGCTGTCCAGGTAGTCCGCCTGACCGATGACGGGGGTGTCGGGAACGAAGGATTGCTTCGCCTCCTTCACGCGATCCCCCGACCAGTCGATAAATTTCTTCAGCTTGACCTGCGAACCCGAGGGAATGGCGAAAGCCAGCAGGACACCGGCGATGGTGGAGTGGACTCCTGACATGAATATGCAGTACCACAACACCGCTCCTACCAGAATGTAGGGTATGAGCGAATAGACATGGGAATGATTCATCCATAACAGGATGACGAACACCACGGCAGCCGCGGCAAGCCAGGCGACGGAAGGGCTGTGTCCGTAGAAGACGGCGATGACCAGGATGGCGATGATGTCGTCGGCCACGGCGAGCGTGCTCAGGAAAACGCGGACACCGCTGGGGACGCGCGAACCGAGCAGGGCGAGAATACCCAGAGCGAAGGCGATGTCGGTAGCGGTGGGGACTCCCCAGCCGTGAATGGTGTCGGGGCTGCCGGCGTTGAAGACGAGATAGATGATAACCGGAACGAGAACGCCGCCGACGGCGGCGCCGACGGGAAGAATGGCCTGACGGATGTTGGTCAGCTCTCCGACGGTCATCTCGTATTTTATTTCGAGTCCCACCAGCAGAAAGAACACGGCCATGAAGATGTCGTTGATGATATGGGCGAGCGACATCGAGGTGACATCATCTCCGAACCCGATGATTATCTCCTCGGACCAAAACCCCTTGAAGCCGGCATAGGCGGCGGAATTCGCAACGACTAAGGCGATGATGGCGGCAAGCAACATGACCGCCGCCGCCTTGGTCGTGGAGTGGGTGAATTCGAAGATCTTCAGATAGCGTTTGCGCTGTCCTGCGACCTCCTGAATGAAAATCGAGTCTTTGGGATTCTTGACGTTCATCAGGCTCCTTACAGATCTAGCGCCTCTCATTCTAAGGCACTTCTGCGCGGCGTAGACGCACCACGGGTGGAAAACGCTATGAAATACATGGGAGAACCGTCGAAAACCAAGATGACGGCATGTTTTCGAAAGGATGGTATCGAGAAAAGAAATCTCACTTTCCCCCAAAGTGCGATAGACTAACGGTAAGCGGTTGACGAGGGGATGAGACAACCGTCATCGACGCACGACGCATCCACCGTTCACCTCGTCATACCCTTGTACGTATTCCCGATCCCGAAGAGGTGAAGTCATGGACATCACTATCACTGGCCGAAAGATGCCTATCACCGATGCACTCCGCGATTACGCAGAGGAGAAAATCGGTAATTCCATGAAGGTCATGGATATCAATCCCCTTACCGCCGAAGTCGTACTTCAAGTGGAAAAGAATCCCGCCAATCCCACGCCCGCCTGCTGCGAAGTCACCATGCGTGCCCGCGGTCACATCATCCGCGTCGAAGAGCACGAGGAAAGCATGTACGCCGCCATCGACGTCGCGGCGGCAAAGGTTCTCCGCCAGTTGCGCAAATACAAGACCCGCGTCATCGACAAGAAGATCCAGAACGCACCCGTCGACAAAAGCACGGCAGGCACCGAGCTCGATGTCGATGCGCTCATGAACGAACTCAACGGCGATGACGAAATCCTGCGTATCAAGGAAATCGAGTTCGCACCTCTGACCCAGGAAGAGGCATTGATCCAGATCGATCTTTTGGGTCACGATTTCTTCGCCTACACCGATCGCGACACCGATACGGTACACGTGCTGTATCGTCGCGGCAACGGTGGATACGGACTGCTCAAGCAGAAGTAAAGCCCGTGCGACCACACGGATACCGTCTCGACCTTCGGCCGAGATACGAAAGGAGCCCGATCACGGGCTCCTTTTTTCACAGCATCGTAGGATAATGGTTTTTCGAACCGCCGCGCATCACAGCGCCGCCAGTTGCTTTCGCGCCTCATCCATTCTGGCTTCAACATCCATGCCTACTATATCCAATCCTTCGGCTGCTACGAACCGCGTTTCGGGAATACCGAACATGCGGGCGATGCCACAAAGATAGTCATACCCGTAATTCGCCTCTCCGATGAAGCCTCCGCAGGACGTGATGTAGGTCAGACGTCGAGCCTTGCATCGTCCGAAACATTCGCCCTTGTCGGTATACTCGAAGGGAATTCCGCATACACAAACATGCTCTATGTATACCTTCAGGGCAGCGGGAAACGATTGATCCCAATAGGGAGCACCGATGATGATGTCATCGGCATCGGCGAATTGATGGGATAGGTCGAAAAGAGGATCGTCCCAGCGGCCCTCTTCCTGTAGTCTCACGCGCTTCTCCACCAATTCCGCCGTGAAAGGCTTGAGTTCGAGTTGCGCCAAATCCACTTCGGCCACGTCGTCGATGTCCGCCAGATAGTCCCGGCACAAAGCCAACGTGCGCGATGCGTCACCGCGCAAACACGCATTAACGAATAAAACCGACATGATCTACCTCCTTTTCTCCGGACCACACCGATTACCCATCGGGTCCGGATCCTCTTTCCTCTTGAGGGGGACCATGGGAAAAGCCCCCTCAGTCCTCACGCCCTTCCTGATAACGGGACAGAAATGCCTTAGTGCGTTCGTGGCGAGGATCGTTGATGACATCCTGGGCCGAACCTTCTTCGACGATAACGCCATCGGCCATGAACACGATACGATCGGACACATCGCGGGCGAATGCCATTTCATGGGTGACGATGACCATGGTCATATGCTGATCGGCAAGCGACCTGATAACCCGCAGAACCTCTTGGGTCAGTTCGGGGTCGAGGGCGCTGGTGGGTTCGTCGAAGAAGAGGATGTCGGGGTCGAGACAAAGCGCACGGGCGATCGCAACACGCTGCTGCTGTCCTCCGGACAGCTCACACGGATAGCTCTCCTCTTTGCCGGCGAGGCCCATCTGATCGAGCAGTTCACGAGCGTGCTGCTCCACTTCGTGTTTCGGGCGCTTTTGCACCGAGAGGGGCGCGTCCATGACGTTGCGCAGCACCGAATAATGGGGGAAGAGGTTGAAGTTCTGAAACACCAAACCGAAACGCTGCCGAGCCTGCTTCTCGGCGTCCTTCCCGGCATATACCGCCTTGCCCGCCGCATTGTTTTCGGCGATAACCAGATCCCCATAACGCAGCGTGCCCGATTCGAAGGTCTCCAAAAGCGTCGCACAGCGCAGCAGCGTCGACTTCCCCGAGCCGGACGGCCCGATGATCGACACGACTTCCCCGTTATGCACCGAAAGGGATATATCCTTGAGCACCATCGTGCCCTTGAAGCTTTTCTCTATATGTTCCAAGCTGATAAGCTCTGAAGACGGTTCGCCCATGATGATCCCCCTAGTCGTGGTAGTAGCTGAGTCGACGTTCGATACGGGCGATAAGCGCCTCGACGACGAACGTGAACACCCAATAGAACACCGCCGCCACGATGAATGCGGTCAACACACCCTGGGACGACACGATGGCTTTCGCCGTCGTGAATATCTCAGCGACACCGATGGTGAACGCAAGCGAGGTGTCCTTCACCAATACGATTATCTCGTTACCCATAGCGGGGATGATGCGCTTTATCACCTGCGGTAACACGATTTTCAGAAACGTCTGTGCACGGGAATAGCCCAATACCGAGGCCGCCTCGTACTGCCCGACGGGAATGGACTGAATGCCGCTGCGGTAGATTTCGGCGAAATAGGCCGAATAGTTCAACACGAACGCCGTGACGCAGGCGCCGAATTTCCATTCCGTGGAAAGTTGGAGGCCGAACACGTAGAAGGGCGCGAAATAGATGAACATCAGCTGGAGCATCAAAGGGGTGCCGCGCATGATGGATATGTAGATACGCGCGATAAAGGAGATCACGCTCACCTTGCTCATGCGGCACAGTGCCACCACGATGCCGAAAGGCAACGCACCCACAAGGGTGCAGGCGAAAATCTGCAGCGTGACTAAAAAGCCCTCACTCAGTTGGATAAGCATGGTACTGAAATCCATCTACGACCCTTCTCGTTGCCCAAAATGAATCGATGCGGACGAGGAATCCCTCATCCGCATCGTGAATGATCCGTCCCGAAAGACAGATCCGCTTACTTCAAAACCCACAGATCCATGTTGATGGCGTCACCGTATTTTTCGGCGATTTTAGCCACGGTGCCATCGGCATACATGGCACGCAACGTATCTTCGATCTTCTGAGCCTGCTCGGTGTTGCCCTTCTTGAAACCGACCGCATAGTTTTCCGTGGAAAGCTGCTCGGAGAGAACCGTATAGCCTTCCTTGCCGGAGATCAGGGTATTGGCCACGGGAAGGTCGAGCGCTATGGCATCGACGGCGCCCGATTCGAGCTGCATGAATGCGGTGTTGTATTCGCCGATCGTCTCAAGCTTCTTGAACGTGGCGGCGAGCGTCTGCTGATCGCCACCTTCGGCGAGCAGGCTGTAGGCGGCCGAATTCACCTGAGTGAGTACGGTCTTACCCGAAAGATCAGCAAGCGAATTGATACCCGAACCATTCTTCACCAGTACGACCTGGCTGTTCGAATAGTAGGGAGCGGTGAAGGTGTACTGATCTTCACGACCTTCCATGGTGAAGCCGTTCCAGATGCAGTTGATGGTACCCGAATCGATGAGGGCATCCTTGCTGTCCCAATCGATGGCGTTGAGTTCGAGTTTCCAGCCCAGACGATTACAGGCTTCGGTAGCCAGATCGATATCGAAGCCGGTGTATTGACCATCGTCACCACGATAGCCGAAGGGCGGGAAGTTCTCGTCGAAACCGAGAACGAATTTCTCCGAGTCGGAAGACTTGCTGGAAGAGCAGCCGACCATCAAGGTCGCCGCAAGACAGACCATGCACACGACACTTAGCATCAACATCAATTTCTTTTTCATGAAAACCTCTTTCGCCCCCATGCGTCGAACGTATATCGTTTGACTTTATTTAACTAAAGCAGGGTGAAGTTTAACATACCGCTCCGCCCAAACAAAGACGACAGTCCCGTCTTGTCGTAAGTCGGCGGTGGATTGCGTTGTTTTCCCCGAATACCTCTTGCCTACGACAATGGGGGTTATACAATATCTCGCATGAAAGCCGAACCCCGTATACGTCTCGCAACCGTTGAAGATGCTCCCGCTATCCTGGACATCTACGCGCCCTATGTGACCGACACCGGTGTCACCTTCGAAACCACCATTCCCGATAGGGAATCGTTTACGAGAAGAGTGTCTGCGGTACTGGCCACCCACCCCTATCTGGTTGCAGAACAAGGGACGGATCTTCTGGGATTCACCTACGCATCCCCCTTCCGCCCCCGCGCAGCCTACGCCCATGCCGTTGAGGCATCGATCTATATTCGGCGCGATTACAAGGGAAATGGCTTGGGTAGGCGCCTCTATACCGCCTTGACCGAACTGTTGTTGCTGCAAAACGTCTACAACATGAATGCCTGCATCGCTTCGATCGAACCCGAAGACGAATACGTACCACAGGCAAGCTGTCGCTTCCATGAGAAAATGGGATTCACCCGTGTGGCGCACTTCGATAAATGCGGACGGAAGTTCAACCGCTGGTACGACATGGTCTGGATGCAGAAGATCATCGCCGAGCATCCCGACGATCCGGCGGATTTCATCCCCTTTCCGAACGTAGATGACGCCCTCGTCACCCGGATATTGGAAAACGCCTGATTCCTCCGTTATCCCGCTATACGGTCGGAAACCCCGCATCGATGCTATCCGTGACAATGACATTGGCGCTCAGGGCATGGCCCGCGTAGTCGACGATATGCGCTATGAACTCCCGTTCGCCTTCTCCGGGGTCATTCATAAGGTAATATTGCGCGGCGACGAGCACGGTTCCCGTTATGGCAACCGCTGCGAAACGGGTATCTATGGAGTCGCGTATGGTCCCCTCTGCGACACCGCGCTCGATCTGCAATTCGATGATATGGAGCAGCTCCTCTTCCTGCTTGCGCATCTCTTCGGTCCACAAACGGTCATCGCGCCATAGCTCCGTCAACAGGAAGCGCGAAAACTCGCGGTTTTCGAAGATCTCATGTGCGAACCTGTGGATCATGATCAGCAACGCCGAGGGGGTATTCTCACCCCGCTTCGCCGCATCCCGCAGCATGACCATGAGGTTTTGACACCCCTGAACCAAAACACTCGTGGCTATATCCGCCTTCGTCTTGAAGTGGTAATAGACATTACCCTTCGACACGCCGGCGGCACGGGCGATGTCGTCTACCGTTGCCCCCGAATAACCATGATGACCGATCACCTTCATGGCGGCATCGAGCAATGCGCCTTTCGTCGTCTCCGCTTTTCCCATGGAAAACCCTCCCCTTTCGGCGATCTCACAGATCGAGCAACGGATGGATGTCGACCATATTGACCGTGCGCTTGCGATAAGCATAGATGACCGTGAGACAGAAGAAAACCAGTCCGAAGGAGGCAAGCACGGCCGCGTCGAAACCGGCGACACTCAAGCTGGTACCCGTCATGATCTGACGCAGACCTTCGACGACATAGGACATGGGCATCCACGGATTGATGATATTGAAGAATTCAGGAGCCGTTTGCACCGGGAAGGTTCCGGCGGCGCTGGTAAGCTGCAAGGTGAGCAACACGACGGCGATGAAGCGCCCCGGGAAGCCGAAAGCGGCGACCAGAAACTGCATGATGGCCATGAAGGACAAAGCGCACAGGATACCCATGCCGTAGTAGGCCGCGACGTTGTTGATCTGCACGCCCAAGGCGAACTGAACGAATGCGAGGGCGATCACCGCTTGCAAGACCGCGAACAGACCCAAGGGAATGAAGCCGGAAAAGGCGACCATGATGGGGTTTCCACCGGAAACCGCCAAACGACTGTTGATGGGCTTGAACAGGAAGCCGGCGAAAATGCAGCCGACCCAGATGCCGAGGCCCAAGAAGAAGGGCGAGAAGCCCGTGCCGTAATTGGCGACGGAGGTGTAATACTCCTCGTTCACGTCGACGGGCTGACTCATCATCGATGATTTGGAAGCGATCTCGGAGGCCGACATCACCATGCTCTCCGACCCTTCCGCCAAGCTGTCGGCGAGGGTTTTGCTCCCGTCCTGAGCGGTGGAGAGACCCTCGCCCAACGTCTGGCTGCCGGAGGCGAGTTGCGCTGCACCATCGGTGAGCGCAGGCGTGGCAGATGCCAGTTGATCCGCGCCGGATCGAGCCGACCGGACGCCCGAATCGAGATCACCCGCACCGGAGGCGAGTTTCTGCACCCCGCCGACGAGCGCGGGCGTGCTCGCGTTGAGTTTTTGAGCACCTGCGGCTACTTGGTTGGCTCCCCCGCCCAGTTTTCCGGTTGCATCAGTAGCGGCGATAGCATCTTGGATGCCTCCAATCAGGGGAAGTGCCACCTGGGTGTTCAGGTTCGAAATCCCTGTTTTGAGATTCCCTAATCCGCCAGAAACGGTTGTGTTGGAGCTTTGTGCGTTATTCAGGCTATCAAGGGCCGCTTTCGCAGCGGCACGTGTATCGGCATCTGCACTGCTAGCGAGGGGCTCAACGGCCGTGATAGCAGCAGATATATAAGAAGTGGAGGCACCCGAAAGCTGCGCGAGCGATCCCGTTGTACCCGCCAAGCTTGTCAAGCTCCCCGAAATCGTTGTTGCAGCAGTATTGGCCGCACCTAACGAGATGCTTAACTGAGCTACTCCATCCGCCACACTCTGAGCACCCGTCGCAAGAGTGGTCGTCGAGGCCGTCATGTCCGATGTCTGCGAATTCAATTCGTTCAGTCCCGAACTGACTTGACCGGAGCCGTCGGCAAGAGCGGCCATACCGGAAGAAAGCGTCTCGGTGCCTGCCTGCACCTGTCCGGCGCCATCGGCAAGCGTCCCCAGATTCGACGTGATGGTCGCATTGCCTTCAACGGCACTACCCAACCCATCGGCTAGCTCACCCGCCCCGTCGGCGGCCGTCCGTAAATCGTCACCCGCATCCGACACCGTATTGAAAATGGTGTTCCAATACTCCTCGACAATGGTTTCGTTGACCTTGAGTTTCACTTTCTCCCAGGCACTCGAACCTATCTGGCTGGCAAGCATGTTCTCGCTCTGATCATAGGTGACGGTCATCTGGGCGCGCGTGGGGGCATCGGTATCCGCCGAAGCTATACCGGCGGAGAAATCCTTCGGGATGGTGCAGATCATGTAGTATTCGCCCTTTTCCATCCCCTTTTTCGCTTGTTCGGCCGACACGAACGCCCACCCGAAACCATCTTCCCCGTTTCTCAATTCATCGCAGACATCATCACCGATATTGCGTTGCTCGTCGGATATGACCGCACCTTCATCCTCGTTGACGACGGCGACGGGAATGGAGCTTAGATTGGAATAGGGATCGAAAAACGCCGACAGATAAAAGCCCGCGAAGATGACGGGGATCAAGGCGACGCCGAACAGGGCCACTTTCATAGCGGGACCCGCCGAGAGCAGATTACGCCAGCCCATATACGCGAAACGCAGTCCCTTACATGCCATGGGTATCATCCTTTTCCAATTTATACAGATAGTCGGCCGAATGGGTGATGCTACCTTCGGTGCATCCCATCACGACCACTTTGTGACCATCGTGAGCAAGGGATTTCAGCAACGTGACGATCTCGCCGATCTGCTCGAGGGTAAGCTGGTCCTGCACATCGTCGACCACCAGCAACTGCGGATCGTTCACCATACCGAGCGCTATGCCGAAACGAACGAGATCGGGCTGAGATAGATCACGTACCAGCATGTTTTGTATATGGCTCAATCCCCACTTCGCGAAATAATCGACGACGGCCACCTTGCGATGGGGCTTGCCATACAGTTCGAGCTCCGAGCGGAGTATGAGCGAGGCGGGAAGGTTCTCTTCGAGATCGTTCAGCCCCGTAAACAGACCCAGCCCGGCTATCTTCGCCACGCGATGGCGTTCTTTCGGAAGCTCATAACCGGCAACTTCGAGTTCGCCTTTCGTGGAAACCATGCGCCCCGCCAACGTGAGCAGCAGGGGCGTCTTACCCGAACCGTGATCACCGTAGATCATGGCAAGAGAGTCAGGGGGGATGGTGAGATTGACGTTGCTATAGGGCGCACCGATCATCGTTTTCAAACCGAGACCCCGAGCCTTGATGAAAGGACGCTCCTCGTCGAAATAGATCGCATCTTGTGTTTTCATATCGTTCCTTCTGATTCCACATAAACCGACTGACCAGTCAGTCAGTTTTATAAGCATGGCAATCTTCGGCCACCGATTCAAGGGTTTCACGAAGTCTTCATAGGGAGAAGAAGGGCTTTGCCACGTTGCTTCGGGCGAATGTGCTCAAGACAGTCACCCGGCGGGTATCCCCGACATAGAGGGAAGAAAAGAACCCGGCAGCCCGCAGCGTTTCGCTTTCCGCCCGTGCGCTCAGCGGACTTTCGCGATGACGGAAACGAACAATCCCAGAGCGAAAAGCGCTGATACACCGAAAGCCAACCGGTAGCCCAATGCAGACGAGCCCAAGGCCGGACCCAGTGTCACCACGAACACCATGAGTGCCGTACCCATGGAAGCGCAGGCTTGACGTGCAGCGGTACCGAACGACGATCCATCGGTCATCACGTCGTGCGACAAGTCGGCCATACTCCATGTCGTCAGCGGACTGATGAGTCCCGAGACCCCACACGCACGCAGGCCCTGCAGAACGACCACCAACCAGAAAGGGGAATCGGCCGACAGAAACGCCATCGCCGCAGCACCGACGAACAGAAATCCCCCCGAAACCAAAACCACCGGCCTGGCACCGATGCGGTCGGTCAGCCAACCGGCGAGCGGATTGATGAAGAAAGCCGCAAACGTACCCGGCAGAAGGGCGAGGCCCGCATCGAGCGCGGTACCGCCCATGACATTCTCGACATAGAGCGGAAGAATGAGGGTGATACCCATGAAGCTGGCGAACAGGAAGTTGGATGCCCAAAAACCGATGCGGTACTTCTCGGACGAGAAGATGGACATATCGATAAGAGGGTGATCGATGCGACGCTGCCGCTTCACGAATACCGCCAAGGCGAGAGCGCCGACGACGACGGGCAGCCATACCAACACATGGGAAAGCGCATAGGTCGAAGCGTTGGAGAACCCCACCAGCAAACAGCCGAAGCCGATGGCGGAAAGAAGAAACGAGACCACATCCAATTTGGCATCATGCCCGGGGTGCTCCCCCTCGTCGATGAGGAAGTAAGCCGCGACAACCAGCACGGCGGAACAGACGAGCAAGGCGACGAAGAAACTCCTCCATCCGGCGACACCGATCATCCAACCACCGATCGTGGGACCGATGTTGGGAGCGAAGCCCATCGCAATACCCGCGATGCCCATGACGGTAGCCTGTCGATCACGGGGAAACGAAGTCATGATGACGCTCATCATCATGGGAACCGTGATGCCCGCCGACACGGCCTGCAGCACACGCCCACAGATAAGCGAATAGAAATCCCCTGCGACGACGTCGATCACCGACCCCACCAAAAGCAGAGCAAAAGCGCCCATGACGAGGTGCTTCAGCGTAAAGCGGCGCATGAGGAACGTGACCACGGGAACCGTGATTCCCAGCACGAGCATATAGATGGTCGTAACCCACTGACCCAAACCAACATCGACACCGAAGTCCGTCGCGATGCCGGAAAACATGGCATTGAGCGCCGTCTGGGAAAGATTGCCCAAGCAGGAACCCAAGATGATGATCACGATGAGGACGATCACCTTCGATTGCCGGGTCTTCACCAATGACTGCACGAAACCTCTTCCCTATGGAGCGCCCATCGAACGAGCACGATATACCTCCGATACCGTGGAATCGGAAACGGGAGATCAATCCCCCGTCGATTCCGTCTCCATCTTACCCCGAGGCTTCCCGCGATACAAAACCAAAAATCCCAGTCCGGCAACGGCACACCAGCCGACCAACGAGAACAGGCCGGCGAATCCTTCGTTGAGTGTATCCCTGAACACCGTTTCTATTTCCTCGGACCTATCCGAAATGGCCTCGAGATAGACGCTCTCCGCCTCCGCGAAAGCCGAAGGCAACGCAGCCTTGAGGGTGGCCAGCTGGGAGCGTGTGGTGTCTATGTCGAGGCGCGCACCCTCCATTTCCGCGATAGCCGCAAGCAATTCCCCTCGGGCGGCAAACATCTCACCGCGCGCTTGGGTCATACCCTCGATCGCCGTATCGAGATCGGATATGAGAGCCTCCATATCCGCACTCGTTTTCACCCCGGCAAGAGAATCGATCATACTTTGAGGAAGTGTGGCACGTACGGAATCGGGCATCAGATCCAGAACACTTGTGTAGGAGGATAGTTTCTCCACGACGGGCATCTGTTCGCCCATGAGATCCTTCATCTGCTTCTGGGTGGCAACGAGCCCATCCAATTGAGCGACGGAAGCCTCCTTTTGTGCTATCTGCGCTTGGATATCGGCGATACGCACGGGATCGGTTTCGCCCACGAGTTGCGCCCGCAACAGATCGCACTCCGCCGTCAGCTGTGCCGAACGGGCATTCATGGCATCGATACCCGCCTGCAACGATGCCATCGACGCACGCAGATCGTCGGCGTTCCTCACACCCGAAAGCTGGGTGACGACTACTTCGGGAAGTGTTTCCCTGACGGAGGCCGGCATCAGATCCAGTATGCTCGTATAGTGCTCGATCTGCGCTATGGACGGCAGCATGTCCGTCATCTGCACCCGTGCCTGACGCTGACGGGCCAACGCGTCATCCATGGTGCGGATACCCGCAGCAAGCTCATCGGCACCACCGCGTATTTCGACGATAGCGCCCGCCATGTCCTCGTCTGCCGTGCGCATACCCTCACGACCCTTCTCGATTCCCTCATCGATCGTGCGTATCTGATCGGGAGCGATTTGCGCGAACATCGCACGGGTCATGACCTTCGTATTGGCGACGATGGTCGTCACGTCGGAGTCTTTCATCAGCTCGACGATATCCTCCGGCACCGAATAGGTTTGGGTTTCGGCCGTCATATCGACATCGATCGTCCTGTAAGATGCCAGGTCGGGGAAATCCCCCTCGGCGATCATGTCCTTGGTCGCCTCATCGTTTTTCATCTTGTCCAGTTGTGCGGTGATCTCATCCTGATACGGTAGAGCGGAAATTTCGATCCGATCGGGCAGGACCTCCATGACCCTATCCTGCACCAATGCACCGCTGTGCGCCAGAAAAGCAACCATGAGCGCAGGAGCCACAGCCGTACCGATCGAACGCATGAGGGACAGGGTGGCCAATGCCGAATTGGCTTCCTCGTCGGCGGTGTTTTCAAGCATCATGTAGTTGATGGGGGTACCGATGATGAACCCCAACCCCGACCCGATCAAAATGAAACTGACGATGACGTTGAACACATTGGGGTCGACGGCGGCCACCAAAGCAAGATAGAATGCGCCGATAGCCGAAGCGACAAGCCCTATGCCCAACACGAATTTCACGCCGAAACGATCGATTAGTTTTCCCGAAATCGGTGATCCGACTCCGGCGAAAACGCCCAGCAAGATAACCCAATAACCCCCTTTACCCGAAGGAAGGAACGTGGCGTTCTCGGCAAATTGGGGAATGAATATGACCCCCATCAAAATGACTCCGGTGATGATGGAGAGCACCATGGTCAAAACGATATTGGGATTGGAGAAATAGGACAGATTCAAGATAGGATCGGCCGCACGACGTTCTATCACTATGAAAAGAGGCAGCAGCAACACGAACACGATGAGGAATGGGTACACATCGAAAGATGCGAACGACGAAAGATCGAAGAAATCCACTCCTTTCAAACCGTAGAGCAAGCTCAACACCATGACCACCAGGACAACCGTACCCAGAGCGTCGATGGGTTTGGTGGTGAACGTGCGGGCATTGGGTAGCACGAACAGGCCGGCAACGATGATGAATATGCATATCGGAACGTTGATGTAGAAGATGAATTGCCAATTCCCCTGGCCGAATATATCCAGGATCAAACTTCCCGCCGAAGCACCGAACACGTTGGCGATACCATAGACTCCACCAACGAGCCCGAGCGCCATGCCGCGCTTCTCTTCGGGGAAAGCCGTTCCGAATTCCGCCGTGGCTATGGGTACGATACCCCCGCCGCCGATCGCCTGAACCACCCGTGATACCAGCAAAAACGCGAAGCTGTCGAAATCCTGAGCCAAACCGCAACCCAACGACCCCAGGCCGAACAGAACCACGCATCCCAAATAGATATACTTACGTCCATGGCGGTCGGCCAACTTACCCATGAGGGGAATGGCCGCAGCATAGGCAAGCGTGTAAATGGTGATGAGCCAGACGCCCATCTGATCATCGACACCCAAATCATTTTGGATAACCGTTCTTCCCGGCGTGACGATACCGGTATCGAGGGCACCTATGAACAGACCCAGCAGATATACCGTAGCGATGAGCGCGTAACCCTTCTTCTGGCCCGGTGCCGTTCTCATTGCGGATGCACGCTCATTCGCCATGACGCTCCTCCATGATTCCCTCGGCATTGCGCGCCATCTTTCCCAACACGCGATGCAATGCCTGCTTGTCTTCTTCGGTAATACCCCGATACATCTTCTCGTCCCATTCGCGGTATACCGCTTTCATGTCATCCAAGATGCTCTCACCGCGTTTCGAAAGCTCGATGGTCTTCTCGCGTTTGTTTTCGGGATTGATCGTCCGAACGATCAGTCCCTTCTCCTCCAGTTTCGCGACCGACTTGGTGATGGACCCCTTGTCGATGCCGAAGCTGCGCGCTATCCGTTCCTGATTGGATGGAGCATTGCCCGCAAGATACATGAGGATACGCTGTTCGGGAAAACCGACGTTGGCATGAGCCATGTGACGCTCGGTGAATACGCGCGTCTGACGCTCTATGATGGAAATATCGTTCATGAACATGATGATTCCTTGCTTTGTTGTAAAGACAACTGTTACTACTGCAACAATAGAGATGGACCTCGGAGCCGTCAACGGAAAACCCGCCGGCGGCACAAAGCGGCCACTCCGCCATCAAATGGCCCCTTCCCCTTCAGGGTGACTTTTTGATTCGCAGGGAAAACCCGACACGTCCGAGGCGCCTTCTCACGGCAACCCCTCCCTCGAGCTCCGCCCACCGACGGATACGGAAACACGAACACGGATCTCCGAAAGGGAGCCGACATGCCCGTTGACGGGAAGGAGATCGAATCCCTATCATGAGTCCACCACACCTATTCGATGCGACCCGGGAAAGGGTGCCGATGACCTATAAGGAAAAACTCCGTCAGGCAAACAGAGAGGCCAAGGCAACGCTTATCGGCCTTCTGCTCACCATCATCGTATGGATCGCGCTCGGATTCGGCTTATCCGGAAGCACCATCTCCCTCTTCTCCACGCCGCTGTGGATCATCGGCGGATGCTTGGGAGCCTGGATATTCGCCATCATCGTCAGCGTCGTCATCGGTGGCAAGGTCATGAAGGATTGCGATCTCGACGATGAGGATGATTCCGAGGTGGATCATGGATAATCTGATAGCGCTGATCCCCGTCGCTCTGTTCCTTTTGGTCTGCGCCGCCATCGCCTTCGTCTCCCGTAAACGGAGCGCCGGTAAAAAATTCATCAAGGAATACTACATCGGCGGAAGAACCATGGGCGGCTTCGTGCTGGCCATGACCACCATCGCAACCTACGGATCGGTCAGCACGTTCGTCGGAGGCCCCGGGCAAGCATGGGAAATCGGTTTCGGCTGGGTCTACATGGCAACGGTTCAGGTAACCGCTCTGTTCTTACTCTACGGGCTGTTCGGCAAGAAGCTGGCCCTCATCGGACGCAAGATCAATGCGGTCACCATCATCGACATTCTGCGCGCCCGCTACCGCAGTGACCTGCTTGCCACCCTTTCGGCGATCATCATCGTCATCTTCTTCGTCGCCATGATGGTCGCGCAATTCGTCGGTGGAGCCAAGCTCTTCGAAGCGGTGACCGGTCATTCCTACATCATCGGGCTCGCCATCTTCGGTGGAGCCGTCATACTCTACACCACGGTCGGCGGTTTCAAGGGCGTCGTGCTCACCGACACGCTGTGCGGGATTGCCATGATCATCGGGATCGGCGTACTGGCTTGGGGAATCCTGAGCATGGGAGGGGGTATGAAAACATCATGACCACCCTATCCGAGACGAAGCCTCAACTGCTCGACGTGACCTCCGAAGGGAACATGCCCATCGGGCTGTATTTCACCCAGTGGCTTCTGGTGGGAGTGCTCACGTTCGCGCTCCCCCAATCAAGCGTGCGCTGTCTGGGATTCAAGGACACCCGCTCCCTGCGCCATGCCATGATAGGCGGCACGGTGATCATCGGACTCATCATGATCAGCGTCACCTCCTTGGGTGTTCTATCCCAAGGCGTCCTTGACGGCAACCTGTCCGATTACGGATCGAGCGTCGACAACATAATTCCCTTGGTCATATCCTCCTCCCTGCCCTCCTGGCTGGCCGGCATCGCCATCACCGGCCCCATCGCCGCTTCCATTTCAACCGTTTCCTCTCTGTTGATATCGGCCTCATCCTCCATCATCAAGGACATCGGCCTGCACTATCACCAGAAGCGCGGACTCGCGGTCCGGGAGAAGAAGATCGCCTCCACGAGCCAAGTCGTCACCCTCATCATAGGGGCGTTGGTTTTCGTACTGGCGCTTGTTCCCCCCGATCTCATCTGGAAGATCAGCATGTTTTCCTTCGGTGGACTGGAGACGGCCTTTTGCTGGGTCATGGTGATGGGGCTGTTCTGGAAGCGCGCCACCAGGCAGGGAGCGCTTTTATCCATGGCAGGCGGTGCGTTGGCCTACTGTGCCACCATGGCGGCAGGATTCACCCTCTTCGGTTTGCACCAGATAGTCATCGGCATCAGCGTCTCGCTCATACTCATGATCGCAGGATCACTCCTGAGCAAGCCCGACGAAGACCCCGATATGCACGCCGTCTTCTTTCCCGAATAGAGCGGATTCGACCCCCATGCGAAATAAAAGGATGAAGAACACGCCCTCCGAAACGCCGGATAGCGGCACCAGGGGAATCGTCGCCGTAAGCTGGGTCGCCGTGCTTGTCGTGATGGCATTCATTTTCTGGATGTCTGCCCGCAACGCACATGAGATCGACAACGATTTGGGCCTCATCACCGCGCTACGCGCCGGGCTCGTTACGTTGAGCACGCAACTCTTCGGAGGACCGATCGACGTATCCCCCGTAGGGCATTTCGCCGAATTTCTCCTTTTAGGGGCCGCATTGGCCAATGCCTTGCGCTTCCACGTTGCACCACGCAAGGCAGGTGCCTATGCGTTTTTCCTTGCAAGCCTCTATGGCGTGCTGGATGAATGGCACCAGCTCTTCGTACCCCAGCGTAGTTGCGATCCCTTGGATTGGCTGGTCGACACGATAGCCGCCCTTCTCGGTGCCCTGGTGATTCACGCCATCATGAGGCGTCGACGGGCGCGCAGGCTATCAACACCCGGTAGCAATCCTTCCGACCGCTGAAATTGGCCGACACCAGATAGTGCGCGATGGCGTAAAGCGGTGTATGCCCGTGATCACGTGCGGCATCGAAAAGCGAACGCATATCGATATCGACCATTCGATTATGCTCGGAAAGCGCAACTCCCTCGAAGAAACGCACGCCCCGCTGCAATTCCCGCTTACGATCCCATATCACCTCGATCGGCTCCTCTGACCCGTAGGCATCTTCGCTTCCCGGAAAATCGGCGCAGGCCTCGCGGAGCACATCGGGCTCTTCGGCGTCCACCAAAACCGCATAGCGGCGCAGGTCGGAGACGAGGATATCCCACTGGCGTTCGAGAGCGGGATCGTAGGCCACCAGGCGCTTGGCCGTGGGAGTCGCTTCCCTGATTCCCCGCTTCATCAGATCGAGTGCGTGTGAAGCCACCTTGCGTTGATCTTCGAGCTTCTGCGAAATGACCCGAAGATGCTCGATCTTGCGCTCGACTCCTTCATGGGTGACATCCAGCGCATCGATCAGATCTTCGAGGGAATAATCGCGGGACTTCTGCATCGTCTTCACGGACATGCCCATCTTGCGGAAGAAGGCGACATCGCTTGCCTCGAAAAGGTTATGGAGCGAATACATCCGATAGTTACTGGCGGGATTACGGGTGGAGGAGATGAGCCCTATCTCCTCCCAATAGCGCAACGTGGACGGCTCCACCCCTAAAAGCCGCGCGGCCTCCTTGATGGTGCAACTCTTCATCTGGTCCACAGCGGGTCTCCTTTAACGGAAAAGAAAGATGATTTACGGGGAATGTAACAAGGATTGTGAACGTTTTATGAAACAACATGTTCACCTCTAAACATTCAAGTTACTTGAGAGTTTAGAGTAACTTCGGCCCTACAGGAAGAGGGCTTTTTTAACCGGAAAATCTCCGATATCCGCAAGGGAGAACCATGATCGAGAGAACCATGATCAAACCATACCTTCACTATGTCGTGCCTGCCACGATAGCCTTCACTCTTTCTTGCATTTATTCGATAGTGGACGGCCTTTTCGTGGGCAACGTCGTAGGCGACGCCGGTCTTGCCGGCATCAACGTCGCCTATCCCCTCTATGCCCTGGTCCTGGCAACGGGAACCGGTGTCGGCATGGGTGGTGCGGTGATCGCTTCACTCCGCTCGGGATCGGGGGATGTGATGGGGTCACGTCGAGCCACCGCTCACACCCTGACCCTTCTCGCGTGTGCTTCTCTTCCCATCATGACGCTCCTGCTTCTTTGCGCCCGCCCGCTCTGCGCACTCATGGGCGGTCAGGGTGAAACCCTGGAGCAGGCCGTGCTCTATCTGGGCGCTCTTTCCTTGGCGGCACCGCTCCAAGTGATCGTGACCGGCAGCTTGCCTCTGATCCGTAACCGCGGACATGTGAAATACGCCATGTGCGCCTCCATCATCGCAGGTGTCATGAATGTCATCCTCGATTATCTGTTCATCGTGGTGTGCGGTATGGGAACCCAGGGGGCGGGTGCGGCTACGGCGTTGTCCCAATGCGCCTGCTTTCTGTTCTGCATCGGCTTTTTCTTCCGCAAGGGCGAACGCATGCCCGTGCGCCTGTTCAAGCCCGATACCGAACTCATATTCCGCTCGCTCAAAATAGGATCGGCGCCGTTCGGTCTCACCCTTCTTCCCCAGATAACCATCATCAGCATCAATATCAACGCCATGGTCTACGGGGGCGAAACCGCGGTAGCCGCCTATGCGGTGATCGCTTACGTTGCCTGCGTCGTACAGATGATGATCCAAGGTATCGGCGATGGCAGCCAGCCTCTGATCAGCCAATGCTTCGGAGCCGGAAAATACGAGGCCGTACAGAAATTGCGCAACACCAATTTCATGATCGCGCTGGGGTTGGGCCTCGCGGGGCTGCTTGCCATGTGCGGCCTGCGCAACGACATCCCCGTATGGTTCGGCGCGTCGGCAGCGGCGACCGAAATCATCTCCTACGCACTACCCATCATCGCCCTCGCCTATGCCTTCTTCGGTTTCACACATGTCGCCACCTCCTATTTCTACGCCACCGGCAACGCACAGGGTTCGAGCTGGCTGGTCTACGGTGAAGCCGTCATGGTGGTCGCCTTCACCTGCCTGCTGGGCTTTTCCGCGGGGATCATGGGCGTGTGGAGTGCGGTCGTGGTGGTTCAGGTCATGCTGAGCATCATGGCTGCCGTACTACTCCATCGAGCCACGATCAAGCTCCTCGGAAACAAGGCGAAACGCCCCTCCTTCCTCGAGCAGGCGAAGCGGTCGCTGCGCATCCAACACGCCTAGAGGTTTTAGACTTTCTTCGCGTATCCACCCTTCAGGAACAGCGACACGTCCAGATCACCGAATTCATCGACGGCATGATCCGCAGCACGCTTTAAATCGGCCAACGATCCGGCTTCGTCACGATCGTGAACGCCGATCGCATGATATCCCGCACGCTTCAATACTTCGATGGCATAGAGCGAGTCTTCGAATCCCCACGTGAAACAGCGCTCCGTTCCCATCGACTCTCGTGCCCTATCGATGGTAACGGGCTCGCGCTTGGAAACACCGGTGTCACTGACGGAAACGACCGTGTCCATGAAGGAGAGTAACCCTACCCGCGCCAATCCCGTTTCCAACAGGTAACGCGGACTGGAGGATGCCACGCTCATCTTCACCCCGACTTCGGCAAGTGCTCCCACGAAATCGAGCACCCCCTCACGCGGCTCCACTTGATCGCGGTAATAGCGATACAACCCCTCCTCCATCTCCTTTCCAACCGCTTCGGTGGTGAAGCCGATCTCATAGAGTTCATGAAAATAGCGCGCGGTCTGGGGCAGCGTGTTGGCACCCAACAGCTCCACTTCTTCTTCGCTCAAAACCACTCCCGCCCTACGGGCAAGATCGCTCTCGACCTCACGCCAAGCCCCCATCGAATCCAACAGGGTTCCGTCGCAATCGAATATCACTCCTCGTACCTGCATGGAATTTCCTTTCCCCATGATTTCTCGAATAGGTCACCCGAAGAACAACTCCGTCTTCGACTTCCCTCCATCACTGCCGAAACCCCGATCACGCGAATCACCCCCACACGCGGCAGGGGTGATTCCGGAGGTATGGAACATCCCGAACACAGGAGCTCCCAAGGAAAAGTCTCAGAACGATTCCGCCTTACGTGGATACCCGCGTCAGCGCAATTCGGCTTCGGCGGCTTCCAGTTGTGCGAATTCTTCTTCGGGCGCATTGGCAACCAAATGCTTGCGGGCATAGAGAACGAAATAGACCATCGCGATCACGAACACTCCCAACACGCAACATGCGGCAACCGTATCGACGAAGAAAGTGGAAACGATAGCCACGCAGGAGAGCACCAGCGCGATACCGGTCGTAACCACACCACCGGGAGTCCTATAGGCACGGGGCAGCTCCGGCTCCTTCTTGCGCAAAACGATATGGGAAAGATTCATCAAGGCGTAGGACACACAGGCACCGAAAACCGCGATGTTGATCAGGATGTCGCCATCCTGCAAGATGGCAGCCAAGAGGAACCCGATACATCCGGGAACGATAAGCGCGAAAATGGGGGTCTTGCGGGAACCGGTTATAGACAGAAAGCGCGGCAGATAACCGGCACGGGACAGGGCGAACATCTGGCGCGAATACGCATAGACGATGGAGAAGAACGAAGCCACCAACCCGGCAAGGCCGGCATAGTTGACGAACATGGCCAAATCGCTTTCACCGACGGCGGCAAGCGCATCGACGAGCGGGGCGCCGGAGGTGCTCATCAGTTCCGCACCGGCACCGCCGGGAGCAAGCATGAGCACGCACAAACCGGTGATCACCAAAACGGACATGCCGGCAATGATTCCGCGGGGCATATCCTTTTTAGGATCGTTTGCCTCCTCGGCAGCCAAAGGAACACCTTCGATGGCCAAAAAGAACCAGATGCCAAAGGGCAGAGCGGCCAATATGCCACTCATTCCACCGGGCAGCAGCGTCGAACTCCCCGCGCTTCCGTCCGCCGCCAAATTGAAAAGATTGGTCGCGTCGAAATGAGGCAGCATGCCGAACACGAAGGCAACCAGAGCAACCAACGCGATGGCGGTTATGGCGAACATGACCTTGAGTGCTTCGCCGACACCGATCAGATGAACGCCGATGAACAACAGGAAACATACGCCGATGATAACCACCGGATCGAGCCCGGGAAACAGCCCCAGGGACTCTATATAGCCGGCTATGAAAATCGAAATGGCCGCAGGCGCGCAGGTATATTCGATCAGAATGGCCATACCGGTTGCGAACCCGCCGGCTTTACCCAGGGCTCGGCGGGCGAACCCGTAACCGGCACCCGCCGTCGGCAGAGCCGACGACATTTCAGCCAAACCGAGTACCATGCAGGCATACATGGCGCCCATGGCCACAAACGCGATGGCCAATCCTAGAAAACCACCGTGGGCCAAACCGAGGTTCCATCCGGAAAAGTCTCCCGATATAACATAGGAAACTCCCAAACTGGCGAGAAGCACCCAGCCTACCGTCCCTTTCTTCAGAGAGCGCTTGGCAAAGTATTCCTTGCTTTCCGCGGTTGCGGATCCCGCAACCGCTGTCGAGGTTGGAGGAGTCATCACTATCACTTCCTAACGAATCGTCGTGTCGTGTTCTTCATGGTCTTTCGTCGAAAGGCTTCAGTTCAGAAGCCAGGTAGGGTTTTCAAGGTAGCGTCGCGCGCAGGCAACCGTTCCCGGAGCTTGGGCGCGGAACAGGCCATCGGGTAACGCGTCTTCGGGGTGGTTCACCGTCCAGCCCAGCATCTGCAGGCGTCGCAGCATCGAAAGCGCACTGGCCACTTCGATATCATGGTCGCTGAGATCGTTGATCTGTCGATAGCCTTCCACCCACGCCTTGGCCATCGCCGGGGCATAGGGCTCGTGCTCGACGAACGAGAGAGCGGCAGCGTAGTCGTAGAGATACCAGCTGAATCCCGCATCATCGAAATCGATAACCGTAAGGTTGCCCTCTTCATCGGCGATGACATTCGAGGGCCGCAGATCCGCGTGGATAACACCCCAGGTCTCGGTGGTACGGGGAGCCTTCTCCATTACTTTGATGGCCTCGTTTTCGGCATGTTTCAAAAGATTGAATTCTTCTTCGCCGAGATCCGTCTCCTCCCACCTTCCCCAGCGGGGATTCGGCCCTATCATGTCCGAGAGCCCCCAATTGAACCGCTTGAAGTTTTCGGGCAATTCCCATGTGCGGGACTGATTGTGGAACAGGGCACTCCACCGACCCAACGTGCGATAATAGGAGGAGGGGTCATCCAGATCCTCCAACACGACGCCTTCGACGAATTCACTGCAGATGCAAGCCCATTCGACTCCCGCTTCATCGAGAATGGTCACCACATAGGTGTCGCGCACGGTGGGAATGGCGGTAACCAGATTCACCTCTTCGATATCGTGCAGGGAATTGACCCATTCCAGTTCCGAGGCGATGGCGCGAGGCCCGCCCACGTAGCCGGGCTGGGATACGCGAACCACCCCGAAGGGATCGCCGCGCAAAGACAGCAGGAATGTCGCGTTTTCGGAAACCGTGATAAGCGTCAACATCGAGGCGCTGGGTTTAATGCCCCAAGCCTTACATACGCCCTCATACAACCAGTCGGGAGCCGGATCGCCTTTTTCAAGCAAGGCGAACGTATCCAGACTCGGGGTTTGAATCGTGTCGTCGAGATAGGGTGTCATAGGTAAGCGTCTCCGTTCTTCTACCTTGAAACACGTCTCGCCACCACACCCGTCTTTGGACATGGTATGCGCTTCGTATTTCCCGTACTTCAAGAACGGATTCGCCGTTGAATCCGTAGCCCTTGCACCCTGTGCGACCGAGTTGATTTCCGCAAGGGATCGGGCAGAACTCTTCGTCGAGTTCGTTTGATGTCGAGCATCTTAGAACGTGCGGGCTCCCACGTCCAGCGATTTCGATTTCGTTTTACCCACCTGTAACTGACCCGAAATAGACCCTGTTCACAGGCTTGTCTCCGAAATTCCCACCATCTGCAAGCGGTAATGATGCAGAAATATCGAAGAAACACCTCCTTCGTATAGTGAATGCGAACAGGCGCCCCGGCGCACCGAAGCGAACACTCTCAAAGGAGCAGAATCCATGTCAACGAAAAACGATAGCGAAGCAACCCGATCCACCATAATGGACATCAACGCCTTCCGCCCCGAAATGATGGATGCCCTCCCCCCACGCACCCGCGCCCTGGTAGAGAAACGCAACCTGCTAGGCCCCAGTTACCGCCTGTTCTACCGCAACCCCATCCATATCGTCAAAGGACGCGGTGCTCACGTATGGGATGGCGACGGCAGAGATTTTCTGGATGTCTACAACAACGTCGTGTCGGTCGGGCATTGCCACCCACGGGTCGTCGAAGCCGTATGCGAACAGGTACATACCCTCAATACCCACTCCCGCTATCTCCATGAAACCATCCTCGATTATGCTCAGGATCTGCTCTCCACCATGCCCGACGAAGTAGATCGCATCATGTTCCAATGCACGGGAAGCGAAGCGAATGACCTAGCGCTGAGGGTGGCGAAGGCCTATACCGGCGGCGAAGGGATCATCGTGACGGAGGAAGCCTACCACGGCAACACCGATCTGACCTCACGCGTGTCCCCCGCGCTGGGAACCGCACAACCCTTGGCACGGGACATGCGCATGATCCCCACCCCCGACACCTACCGCCTCGGCATGGAAGGGGCCGACGATCTGGGTTGCTTCATGGTGGACAGGCTCCACGAACAGATAGCCGACATGAACCGACACGGCATCACCTTCGCAGCCTTTCTCGCCGACTCCATCTTCTCCTCCGATGGCGTATTTCCGGGAACGGACGGCTGGATGAAGCCGTTGATCGATGCGGTCCATGAAGCCGGGGGCGTCTTCATCGCCGATGAGGTACAGCCGGGATTCACCCGTACCGGTAATGCGTTCTGGGGCTTCGCGCGCCATGGCGTCGTGCCCGATCTGATAACGACCGGCAAACCCATGGCCAACGGTATGCCCTGTTCGGCTATGGCCGCACGCCATGAGGTTTTAGAGCCGTTTTCCTCATCGATCCCCTACTTCAACACGTTCGGCGGAAACCCCGTATCGATGGCCGCCGCCCAAGCGGTTCTCGACATCATGCGCGAGGAGAACACGCTTGCCCATGCCAAGGAAGTGGGAGACGCTTTCCGTGGAGCACTCGAAGACATAGCCCGGACGCACCCCTGCATAGGTGACGTACGGGGAACGGGCCTCTATATAGGATGCGAAATAGTAGAGCCCGGTACAACGAACCCCGATGCCCATGCCGCGCTCGACATCATCGAAGGACTGCGCGAACATGCCATACTCACCTCGGTCTGCGGATTCAGCGGTAACGTGCTCAAACTGCGTCCGCCGCTGGTCTTTGACATGAACGACCTCGATCGCTTCATGGATGGATTCGCCACCACCCTCGACGAGCAGGGTCTGTGATGGGAGCCCCCGAAACCGACAGAGAATACGAACGCGAACTACGCATCAAGGAAACGCTGATACGGGAAGTACACCATCGCGTCAAAAACAACCTACAGACCATCGAATCACTGCTGCGCATGCAGGTGCGTCGCAGCAGTGATGACGAGGTTCGTTCTGCCCTCCTCGAAGCGATAACCCGCATCGGCGCCATGGCGGTGGTGCACGAAAAGCTCTCCTTTTCCGACCACGAACAACTCGAGCTCACCTCGCTCGCCAGAGCGGTGAGTGAGCAGATAAAAGCCGGATTCATGGGAGGTGAATCCGGTATCGCCATCCACGTCATCGGTGAAGCAGGATATCTGGAAGCCGAAGCCGCCACCAGCATGGCGCTCATCATCGCCGAAACGGTGCACAACGCCTTCGAACACGGATTCGCCGATCGACAGACGGGCACCATCGTCATAGAGCTCGGCGTCATAGACGATCGACTCCGCGTATCCATCGAGGACGACGGCTGCGGACTGGACGAATCCTTCTCCCTTGAAAATACCCCCAATATGGGACTCACTCTCATACGGACCCTCGTCGAAGATGATCTCGAAGGATCCATCTGCGCCACTTCCGCAAAGAGCCACAGCGGAGCTCGCTTCGAATTCGACGTACCACTGCCACCGCCCCCATCCGCCGCGACCGAAGAAGGATGACTCCGCATGAATATCATCATCGCCGAAGACGAAACCATCATCCGCATGGACATGCGGGAAATGCTGCAGACCCATGGGCATCGGGTCATAGGAGAAGCGCGCGATGGATGCCAAGCGCTGAATCTCACCCGTGAACTCAAGCCCGATTGCGTGGTCATGGACATTCAAATGCCCGAACTCGATGGACTGGAAGCCGCGAAGGTGATCTGTGAAGAAGGTCTCTGCGCGGTAGTCATGGTGACGGCGTTTTCCCAATCCGCCATGGTTGAAAAAGCCATCGATGCCGGGGTTATGGCCTATATCGGAAAACCGTTTTCCGAACGGAATCTCATCCCCGCATTGCAGGTAGCCGTTTCCCGCTTCGAACAATCGCGCATTCTCTTTCGGGAAGTGGAGAATCTGGAACAGCGCCTCGAAACCCGCACGGTGATCGAAAAAGCGAAGGGCATCCTGATGACGCAGGGCATCAGCGAAGATGAGGCGTTTTCCCGCCTCCGCACAACATCCATGGATACCCGCACACCCTTGAAGCAGGTGGCGGAAAGCGTCGTCCTGCACGAAAAACTATTCGAGCACGACAACGGATGACCCCGCCACACCGCACAACCGATATCGACGGCCGCACGGCGTCGAGCACACAAAGCCAACACGCCCCGAAAATCACCAGATACGCTGGTTTTCCACTGCGGGAACCGGAACGGGCTCTTCCACCTTCTTGAAGAAATAGTGCAGGTAATGGGCAAACACATAGATGACCATGCAGGCCGCAAACACGGCCTCCACCGCCTCGAGACCCTGAATCCACCAGGGAATCTGTGTTCCCAAACCGCTGAAGAACACCATGGTATTCTTCAGCCCTATAGCCGTGATGACGAAGGGAAACGTCATAGCCGCATAGCTGGGATAGAAGTTCAAGCGCAGAATACGGGGTAGCACGAAAGCCACTAAAGCGAACAGAACCTGCGCCAAAACGGCCAAGACGAGAACGAATACTTCGTTGGGTTGAGGGCTGACGGCAAGATAACCCGCCAACGAAAGACTCATGGGAGCGGCATATATGCAGATGAGCGGGCGGGCGGCTTCGGGTACTTCATGTTTGACGTAGCGCAGGGTGACCACGACGAGCAGCACCGCATAACAGGCGAACCCGAACCAGAAAACCACCATACCGAACGTCTGCGCGCCGAAAGCCGGCGATGTCAATGAAGCAACGATGATTCCCACATAGGCGATGAAATAGGTGGGAAACACATGAACGAGCCGAAAATGCAAGATGAACTTCTTCGTGAACCAGAGCATCAAGGCAAAATGAGCGGCGATGGCCACACACCACAACGCGAAAGCGAATTCATGGGCGAAAGGCTCCACGTATAAAGCCAACTGCATAAGGGTCATGAAGCACGTCGCGCTCACACTTGCCAGAATGGAATCCTCGAAATCGTTTCTGATCATCCGGGGAAAGGTGACCACCTTCCCCAATAACAGGGCCACCATGACGAAGGCGCACACGCCACAGATGATATGTGCCATCTCCGAATATTCCTGAAGCAGATTGCCCAAAGCCGCCAAACCGAGAGCGACTCCCGCCGTGGGAATGGGAACCTTTTTGAGTAGATCTTTCACAGACGACCTTTCTATCACCTACGGCACCCCTTGCGCCGCGATGAAACGACATCGGGCGACCATGCCACCCTTTCAACACGGATCGCAATCATCCGCGATCCATATGTCATTCTCCTCTTATTCAACTAAAATTTGAACTAATTAGTTATTATGTAGTCATAAATTGAACTTATTGTCAGGAGTCGTCATGCTGGACTTCCGCATCAGAACCTTCCTCAGCGTCTGCCGTACCCACAACTACACGCACTCGGCGCGTGAACTCAACATAACCCAACCCGCCGTATCACAGCATATCGCTTATCTGGAAAAGCTCTACGCTACCAAGCTCTTCCTCTATCGCAACAAACAGCTCGTCCTCACCGACGAGGGAGCTCTCCTACGCGACACCGCCCGCCAAATCGCCCACGACAGCGAACTTCTCGAAGCTCGTCTGGCTGAAAGCGCAGGCGCTCGGCGCACCATCACCATGGGAGCCACTTTGACCGCCGGCGAATACATGATCGCCGAGCCTCTGGCATGCCACCTCGCAAACGACCATGATACGCAAATGCACTTCATATCGGCCGACACCGCGGAGCTGTTGGACATGGTGGGAGAAGGCTCCATCGATTTTGCCTTGGTGGAGGGGTTCTTCGACAAAAGCGCTTTCGACTGGCAGGTTTTCAAAACCGAGGAATTGGTAGGTATTCGATCTCCCGAAACGAGTATCGCCGCCTCGACGTTGGATGGCCTCCTCGACGAACACCTGCTCATCCGCGAAAAGGGATCGGGCACACGCGCCGTCCTCGAACATCGGTTGGCTTCGCACAACCTTTCAACGGCATCCTTCCGGCGTACCAGCGAGATCACGAGCATCAATGTTATCAAGCGCATGGTCTACCATGCCTACGGAATAGCATTTCTCTACCGGGCGGCAGTAGCCGAAGACCTGGCATGCGGGCGCCTTGCATCCATAGATCTGGAGGAGTCACCCATTACCCACGACATCACGTTCGTATGGCTTAAGGGATCGCTTTTCGCCTCCGAGATACGCGCGTTCATCTCCCACCTGCAGCAGCAGGATATCGCCCCACAACGCGGCAAAACCCCCGAGGGTTCACGGGAAATCAGAGTACCGAATCGTTGATATCTTCCAAGGAGCGCTGCCGCGTCTCAACGCCGCAGAAAGCGATGATCAATGCCAATACCACCAGAATTATCCCGTTGACGAAAAAGACCGTGGAGGCGCCGGAGGACTGCAGGAGAAACGCTACGTAATACGGGCTCAGGATACCCGCAACTCGACCGACGGCATTGGCGAACCCGGCACCACGTATGCGCACCCGAGTGGGAAATATCTCTCCCAGATACACCGAACAGGCCAGAAGCGAGTAGTAATACAAAACGGCGCACAAAACAAACCCCACCGCCATGATGGCGATGATGGCATCGGCGGGAATGAGCGACCAGACATAAGCGCAGAAAGCCAACAGAAGCAAGCAGACAACCAGCCCCTTCTTACGATCGTGCTTATCCGCGAAAACGCCGAGGAAGAAAATACCGAACGGCGCCCCTATAAGCATGACGACCGTGATGCCGATGGACAACGACGCATCCAATCCACGCAAGACGAAGATGGTCGGCGTCCAATTGGTTATGGTGTAGACCATCAGATTCATGGCGAACAGAGCAGCGGATGCGGCAACCGTGCGCTTTATCATGTGACGCCCGAAAAGGGAACGCCAGCTCGCCCGTTGCATGTCTTCGGCGTTGACCGCTTGGGCGATGACATCCATATCCAATGCGGGAAGATCGATCCCCTGTTCGGCGAAGCTCTTCTCGGCTTCGGAAACGATACGATCCGCCTCTTCACCCCGACCCTGCGAAGCCAACCAGCGGGGAGATTCCGGCAGACGGCACAGCAACCATACCCACACGGCGATACTCAAGAGCCCGATTCCGATGAAAATGGGACGCCACCCGAATACGGGGACACAGATCAACGTCAGCAGAGCACCCAGCGGTGGAGAAAAATTACCTATCAACCCTATCCATCCGGCATACCGTCCACGCGATGAGGGTGGTGTATATTCGCTCAATGCCGCATAGGCGTTGGGGAGAGCCGCGCCCAACCCGATGCCCATGAATCCCCTCATGGCGATCAGTGCCTCCATGCTGGGAGAAAAGGCAGCGGCGAGGGTCGCCACGGCGAAGATCATGATGTTGACCAGAAGCCCCTTACGACGACCGAATCGATCCGCCAGATATCCCGCCAGCAGAGCCCCGATGAGGTAACCGATCATGGTGATGGATGAGAACAATGCGTTCTGGTCCACCGTCGACCAGCCACTCGAGAAAAGTTGGGCCAGAATGCCACCACCGACATACATATCCAAACAGTCGCAGAACACCGCCGCGCCGAAAAGCCACATGATCTTGCGATGCCATCTGCCCGCCGGCAAACGATCGAGCCGCGCCGCAACACCGTGGTAGGAAGCATTCAAGCGATTACGATCGAACGATTCGAAGCGTCGGATGCGAGCATGAAGCTCCGCCTCATCCGTCTGCGCCATATCACCCTCCCCCCTCCTATCGGCCGCATCGCACACGGATGCGACCCATCACGACGATCGACCACATTCGCCTACGGCGTAAGCGACGAACTGTCGCACGCATAGTCAATCGTATCCCATATCTCCGTCGAATATCGTGGCTAAAAGAGGATAGATACCCCGGCAGGAGACACTCTTTTCGAAATCAGCTCTCTTTTCGTGACGGCGCGCCGAAGCGAAGCGCGATGACCGAGATTCCGGAGAGCATCACCGCGCAACCAAGCATCCCCAACACAAGCGCACCCCTATCCCCGGTAGCCGCAAGCGACCCCGCAGCCGGATACCCACCTACGTTATCGGCATCCATCGATCCGCCACCGGCATCGGAAGCAACCGATTCATCCGCCACCCAGTCCGCGCTGAGAACCATGTCCCGATATACCAGCTCCGAGAAATCATAGGCCTGACCATCCAGCATCCACCCCGAAAAGACATAGCCCTCGCGAACGGGAGCCTGTGGTGCGGAAACGACACCGTTCAACTTCACCTCAACCGTGGTGGGTGCGGCTCCGTTGCGGGCATCGAAGGTCACCGGGAAAGTCGGAACCTCACCATACACCTGCACGAACAAGTCGATCGATTGCGTCGACGCTTCCGGTAAGCGGGTCATGCTCTCATACAACACTCCCAACGCCCGCGCGCGACCAATCTGCATCCCGATATCATCGATATTGTCGAAGGGGAGCAATCCTATATCCTGTGCTCTCCGTTTGAAATCGTCTGAAAGCTCCGGCTGACGAATGGAAGCCTCGATGACTCCACGTGCGGCATAGGCGAGATGCATCTGAACGATGTAGTCATCCTTATCGGTCACCGCAGGGGAAAGCTCCCTTACCGCAGCGGTGAGTCGATCGGATATTTCGGGCTGGCGGGCCATGGAAATAAAATAGGTATAGTAACTATCGGCAGCGGCTATCTGAACGGACACGCTCGGTGAGGAGGATTTCACTCCGTATAAACCGATGAAGGCCGCTTTCAAATCCGATTCCAAATCGGGTTGACGGACAACACCTTCGTAATAGGCTGCAAGCGCCTGCGCCCGCGCTATCTGCACTCCCTCGATCGACGTGTCCGAAATCTCAGGACTCAACCGCTCCCACGCAGAACCGAGAGCTACACGATCTCCCACCCGTACGAAAGCGTGGAGATATCCCTGCGCCCCTTCGGCAGCCGCTGCCTGCACGTCGGTAGTAGGGTTGTCGACGGGAATACCCACAAGATGCTCGAAAAGATCGGCGGCGGTTTCGATCGTCGTCGTATCGGCACCACTCAGTCCTGTGAAAAACCCACCCAACCCACAGGCGCGACCGGCTTGCGCTGCATCGACGGACCAGTCTTGAACCGGAGGTGCCGTACGTAGCAGGAAGTCACGCACGTAATCGACGTCGCGCCCATTAACGGCGGCACATGCGGCAATGGCCCCATAGCTGCAAGCGGACTCGGCTTGAGCGGAATCACTCGGAGCGGATTGCGGCTCACCGAACAGCGCGTTGAAACGCGCGATGGCATCATCGGCGGTATCGGGGTCGGAGACGACGAGTTCGAACAATTCCGGAAGCAATTTCGCACGGGCAACCTGAACCTCATCGCATCGGAAATCGGTCACGGGAACAGCGGCTATCGCGATAGCGCGACGCAGCGCGTCGGAGGTGGCATCACCCGGGTTCAGAAGAGTCGCGAGGTGACCTGCAAACGCTTCCAACGTCGCCGCTTGCACATCGGACGACGGGTCGATCGACGGTGCACCGTTGAGCTCGTTGAAGCGTGCGCACAAATCATCGGTGAGTTCGGGGTTGCGCTTTACGGCGCTCAGCAGGTTTGCCAACCCCGCAGCGCGGGCGATCTGCACGCCTTCCGCATTCAGATCATACGTACACGGGCAAAGACGCTCGGCTGCATCGGCCAGATCCTGGCTGTAGCCTCCGGACCGGCCGTACGCCTGCACCAAAAACGAATTGCTCTCCACCACGCTGCCGGTGAGAAACGAGGACGCGGTGGCGGCGTGCGCCTTCACCGGTACGGTTCCCCCTGAGAATATCGCAACCGAAATAGCCACCGAAACGACAACGAGAAAACGGAGGAGAAGAGCTGGAACATACAGCGGAAAACGGTTCATGAAAATATCCTTAAGCGGGACGACCGATCGGTCCATTACGGCGGCAAGGAAGCGCACCCATGACGGAGGCGCACCGTCATTATAAAGCCATCGATGATCGTTCGGGTCGTCAAAGTGGATGGAAAAGGACAGGCGAAACGAAGGGGAGAAGCACCTCGCCGAACACCTCGCCGAGAAACCCCTCGATAGCACCGTATCGAATACAGAGAGCCCATCTCTTACGCTACGCTAGAATAGCCCCTAGAGTAGGCGAGTACAGGAGGTGCGCGTGCAACAGTTCAACATTGCCATGGATGGCTATAGTGCCGTACTGTGCACAACGCTGGCCATCTCCGTTCTGATCAGCGGAGACCGCCGCGATCGTGCGAACCTCTGCTTCGTCGGTATCTGCCTGTGCAACGCGATCATGGCACTGGGTGATATGCCATCGTGGCTCTACGAACCGCCGCTCGATCAAGGCGAACACATCATCATGACGGCGGGGAACTTCTTGTTCTTCGTTGCGCCGGCGCCGCTGTTTCTCTTCTTCACCGCCTACATCGTGGCGTTTCTCTCCAAGCGCATCGCCCTTCCCCATAACTACCTACGCTTCGCGATAGGGCTCTTTTCGCTCTATCTCATCGGATGCATCATATCGCTGTTCAACGGAATGTTTTTCGGCGTCGATCCGGAAACCGGCTACTACCGCGGAGAGTTGTTCTGGCTCGCTCAGGTGATCCCCATCGTGCTGCATCTGCGCAATGCAGCCATCATCATGCGTTACCGCTCCTGCCTCGATCGCAAAGAACGATGGGCTTTCTTCAGCTACATCCTTCTCCCGATGATCGCCGAGGTCATACAGGTTGCCTGTTTCGGCATCGCACTGATGAACACGGCCGTGACGTTCGCCATCCTGCTGGTGTTTCTGAATATCCAAGCGGAACGTCGCGCCCTCCTCGAGCGACGCAACAAAGAGCTGGCCGAAGCGCGCGCGGACATCATGATGAGCCAGATTCAGCCGCACTTTCTCTACAATACGCTGACGGCCATCCGTGAGCTGTGCGCAAGCGACCCCGCCGAAGCCGCCCGAACGGTAACCGACCTCGCCTCGTTTCTGCGCGAGAACATGGCCTCGCTGACCAATAAGGATCCCATCCCCTTCGATCACGAGCTCAAGCACACCGAAACCTACCTCAAGCTGGAACGAAAACGCTTCGGTGACAGATTGCACGTGGAATTCGATATCGAAACACGGAATTTCCGTCTGCCTTCGCTTTCCCTGCAGGTGCTGGTGGAAAACGCACTGCGCCACGGCATAGCGCGTCGCGAAGAGGGCGGATGCGTACGCATCACCACCCGAGAGCGGGAAAGCTTCTACGAAGTGTCGGTCGTCGACGACGGTGCCGGTTTCGACCCGAATGCCGACATCGGTGCGGATGGACGCACGCATGTGGGCATAGCCAACGTACGGGTGCGTTTGGCGGAAGGATGCAATGCCACACTCGAGTTGAACAGTGAACCGGATAACGGTACCGTGGCAACCATGAGAATTCCGAAGGAGACACCGTGAACATCATAGTCGTCGATGACGAACCCCTCGCCCTGAGGGATCTGGTCAGAGCCCTCGAAGAAATTCTTCCGAATTGTGCACCCCGTGCCCTTTCGTCACCACGTGCGGCCATGGATTACGCGAACTCCTCGCCCGTCGATATCGCGTTTTTGGATATCGAAATGCCGGGGATGAACGGGCTGCAGTTGGCCAAAGAACTCAAAGATCTCCGGCCCGATGTGCATATCATCTTCGTAACCAGCTATGATCAATATGCCGTAGACGCGTTCGCCCTCCACGCAACGGGCTACCTGCTCAAGCCCGTGCGCATGGACGATCTTCGCCGTGAACTGTCCTTCGTATACGACCACCTGCCCCGGACGGATACGCATAAACCATTTGTACGTACGTTCGGGGGGTTCGAAGTATTCGTAGACGGAACTCCCCTCGCGTTCAAGCGCTCCAAGGCAAAGGAACTACTGGCGCTGTTAGTCGACCGGCGTGGCTGCGGGGTGTCACTGCGTGAGGCATGCGCGACTCTCTGGGAAGATGAACCGTTCAGCCCTGCCCGAAAAAGCTACTATCACACCATTGTCGCTAGCTTACGTCAGACGCTCGCGACGGCGGGCATCGATGCGATACTCCTGAAATCGTGGAACAGCTTGTCTGTCGATACCCGCTTATTCGAATGTGACAGTTACCGGTTCCTCGACGGTGACCCGATCGCCATCAACACCTATCACGGCACCTACCTGCCCTCTTACCCTTGGGCCGAATTCTCGATTGTCTCCACGTGGAAAAAACCCGAGTAGACACCACTCCCCCGCAACACGCCTCACACTCATCGGTGCCATTCGCCGATCGGAGAGCAGGAGATGTTGCCCTTTTGTTGTCCTCGATCGGCTAGCATATTTTTCAGGAAATTTCGGATGAATACATAGACGAAAGGGATCGACATGAAAGAAATTTCAGGATTGGCGAAGTTGGGGTATTTCTGTATCGGGCTGTTCGGTGGCCTTCCCGGCGTACTGCTTGCATGGTTTGTGGGTAAGGACGGATGGGGCTGGAGTGAGGGCGGTAAGAAATTCGCCTGGTTCGGCTGTCTGTTCTTCATCATTGTCTGGGTCATCATGATGGCTACCGGTGGTCTTTTCACCCTGCTCGCCATGCTTACCGGCAACGCCACGGTAAGCATTTCGTAGCGCAGCGATTCCGATTTCGGCCCTCAGACGAGACACGGCGCTTCGTCGCCGGATTTCAGCGTAGGGAATCCACTACGAACGCAACGGCGAAATCCCGAAGTAGCCACGGGTATCTACCCGAATCGCATGCGATGCATGATTCGAATCACACGCATACGGGCCCGGTCATCATGATCGGGCCCGTATGCGTTGCACACTCCGTTTCCAAGGACAGCCGATTCCCCTGACTCGCCCGCCGCAAAGGCGACATGGTCAAAACGAGGTAAGAGCCGCGAAGTGCGCGAAGAGATGAAGGATGGCCTGCCCCGTTCGACAAGCACTTCCCTGTCTTCATCTGCTTATTTCCGCTCTCCCCCTCTGCTTTTTCCCCTTCCCCGCAAGACAGACAAGCGGATGGACCACACAGAGAAAAAGAGCGATGAACCCTGTGATGTGATGCAGGGAACCATGCTCCGCAAAAAGACCGACTAAGCCCGAAACGGTGGAAGACAGCAGGAAGAGGGCAATCGAAAGAGAAAAGACCGTCTTATAGATTCGCCTCCTATTCCATGTTCCCCTGCCGAGAGCACCGAACCATCGACGATGTTGATAGATATGAGCGACAAGCGCGAAAAGAAGTGCGACACCGAGCGCCACATGAACAGCCACCGGCGAATGAAGGGACACGAGCAGGGAAACGGAGATGATACCGAGCAGGACATCGACGCCGATCCTCTTGCGTTTGGTGCTTGAAAACGGACTATGGTTGTTGGGGTTGAAGGTTTGATAGCGGGCTGTCATGGTGGCGTCTCCTTAGTTTTTGCCTTTTAGGCGGCCTACCCGTTCATCCGGGTCGCTCTACGATAATGTTTCCGTGGTAACATTATCGTAGGAAGCATCGTAACATTTTGTTTCCATGGAATCAAATTAAGAATAGCAGGTGACCGTAACATGGCTGAGCACAAGAGAACACGTCGAATAGCCCACATAATCGGCAACGGAGAGAGAATCGTCGACATGGCACTCAATCACGTTGAAAACGATTTCGAGTCAAGAATGGCAAGGTTACTTCAGGAGAAACTCGGGAAGAACGCTCAGCCCCTTTCACTCAGAGAATGCCATGTACTCCAGACCGTTTTCGAAGGCGAGAATCTCAAAGCATCCGAAATCTCAGAACAGTTGAATCTTACGCGGGGAGGAATGTCGAAGATTCTCGCTCGGCTTGAAAAGAAGGGATATCTGCAGATCGCCCCGAAGGAGGGAAACAAAAAGGAGAGGGCCCTGTTCCTCACCTCGGACGGAGTGGCCGCGGTACGGATTCACGAGAAGCTCCATTGTCGGGAACATGAAAAATGGAAGATGCTTCTCGAGCGCTACGACGACAACAAACTGCTGTTCCTAGAAGATCTCACGGCGGCCATCATCGAAGCGGAGGGGGAGCCCTCGTCATAACGGGCCACTCGTGCTACCATCACAGACACGGATTCTGAAAACATCTCCCGCGGAGAACGGCGCGAATTCTTCGGGAAACCATCTTGGAAACCACCCCGAACACTCCCCCGCATCCACGGTGTACCACCAATCTCGGGTTCACGTATACGTAAGGATTACCTATGGCGAAGATACTGCTTGTCGAAGACGATCCCAACATCAGAACCGCCGCCGAATTCGCTTTGACCGATGCAGGATATACCATTGTCACCTGCGACAACGGTGTTGATGGGCTTACAAACGCGCTTTCCATCAAGCCCGATCTCATCCTCCTCGATCTCATGTTGCCCGAAATGGACGGCCACACCCTTTTGAAGAAATTTCGCGGCCAGAACAACGCCACGCCGCTCATCGTACTCACCGCCTATTCGTCCGAACAGGAGAAGATCTTCTGCCTGGACGCCGGTGCGGACGACTTCATCGACAAGCCCTTTTCCATCAACGAATTGCTGGCGCGCATCAGGGCCAACCTACGCAGGTCGGCCATCAGCTCCCATGCCGACGGAGAACAACAGCAGCAATACGGCGACATGATCATCGATTTCGCCCTGAACACCGTCAGCGTCAAGGGGCTGCCCGTATCACTGCGCAACCGTGAATACGAAATCCTCGAAGTACTGGCCGGCAACCAAGGCGCCTTGGTCACCCGCGACGATCTGATCCGCGAGGTGTGGAACGGCAAGCCCCCTTCCACCAGCGCCACCATCGATGTCCACATGCACAATCTGCGGAAATCCCTGGAAGCCGACTCCGACTACCAACTTATCGCCACCGAATATGCCAAGGGATGGCGTCTGCGCCCTTCCCTCAAGAAGCCGCAACCTTAAACTGTACGAAAGCGCAGAAGAGATACGGAACCGAATGCCGTTCAGCCGACCAAAAATCAGGAACACCGGATGGAAAGCTAAGGTCATCCTCGGTTATGTGCTCATCATTCTGCTTTTCTGCACGACGAGTGCTTGGACCCTTTTCATCACGGTCACCAACGCAACCGAAGACAATCACCATCGCGACATGGAGACGTTTACCCACAGCGTCAAAGTGAGCATCGAGGCATCCACGAACGACTCCGTTGCGGCCCTATTGGATCGCCTGAGCGAAACAACTCCCTACATCATCGAGCTACGCGATAACGACGGTTCATCGATCGCCTATTCCGATCGCGGCGCACAAACCTACAGCAGTACCCAAAAGGACCGATCGCAGGTAACCCACTTCAATCCCTTCTCCTTCGGGTCAACCCTCACGGAAGATGTCACCGTGACAAGCGACACGGACTCCGTCACCCAGGAAGTCCAAGCCTTCGATAGTTCGAGCGAAGAAGTGCTCTCGGTCGAGCAGCCCGTCACCTTCAACGGCACCACCGTGCAACTGGTGGTAAGCGAGCCCTTGTCCACCATGTCCGACCGGGTGGCCAGCACGCAGGTATTCGGCTTCGGCCTTTTACTCACCAGTCTGCTTCTAGCATGCCTTTTGAGCTACTGGAGTTATAGCGCCGCCCTCAATTCGGCGGAACGCGTCGAACGCATGCTGACCAGCTTCATGGCCAATTCCAGCCATGAGATGAAAACCCCCATCGCAAGCATAAAGCTCCTGGCGGAATCCATCGTCATCGCCGTCAGGCGGGGCAAAACGGACAAGGTGGAAGATTTCGCAGAACGCATAGAGGCCACCAGTGACCATCTCGAGAAACTGGTACGCAATATGCTGAGCACCACCCGAAATGCCAACGACACCACGAAAAGCAACGCGCTCATCGGCGGTGATCGCACTGCGGGTATCTGTATTGCTTCCCACATCGTGGAGCAATCCGTCGACCTTCAGGAGCCCCTTGCCCATGAAAAGAATCTGGCCGTAAACGTGCGTTGTAGCCAAGAGGCGAAATCCGCCCGCGTGACCATGCCAGGCGATGACCTGCTTGCCGTCATGAACAATCTGCTGGGCAACGCCATCAGCTACACCCACGAGGGACGGATCGACATAGCCCTCATCACCAATGGCTCGGACGTGGTCATACTCATATCCGACACCGGTTGCGGCATTTCCAAGAGCGACCAGAAACGCATTTTCGAACGCTTCTACCGCGTCGACACCACTCGCATCAACCATCCGCAAGGAACGGGCTTGGGGTTGTCCGTGGCACGAAACCTCGTGGAGAGCGCCGGTGGAAGCCTGAGTCTGGAAAGCCAGCCGGGCACCGGATCCACGTTTGCCGTCCGCATCCCCCTGGCGAGCGAAAAACAAGGGCGCAAACATATCGGCTCGACTCGCGTATAATGAAGCCATCCGAGAAGAGGAGTTCTCATGTACCATCAAAAGATTCTCGTACCTTATGACAATTCGGAACACGCCAAAAGCGCACTGCGCACGGCGAAGGAGCTCGCCCTCGACCATGATGACACCATGGTGTGTGTGCTCAATGTGGTTCCCCCCAATATCGTCCCCACCCTTGCCGACAGCGACCCTCTCACCGGTTCCACCTCGGCCTACATCAACTACGAAAACTATGAGGGTGCCTTCAAGGATTCCATCCAGGCCATCCGCGACGAAATGATGGAGAACATAGGCGACACGCTAGACGGTCTTCCCGAGGATCGCGTCATCTACGACATCGTGTCACATCCTTCTCCCGTTCACGGTATCACCGAGTATGCCGAAAACGCGAAATGCGACCTCATCGTCATGGGCCGTCGCGGGTTGGGTGCGTTCCGCGGACTGCTGGGCAGCGTAAGTCATGGAGTTTTGCGCTCGGTTGATATTCCGGTCATGACCGTAAAATAGGCGTTTTCGCATCTTTCGTCCCTTCTTCCGAAGGGACGCGGCACAGATGGACATCGGGCATTGCAGGCCCTTACTCGATCGAGCACGAGTGAGCGCTGCTCAACCGACCTTGTTGCGGTAGGTGCTCTTACCGTCTGTTTCATAGGCTCCAACTCGGCAAAACCACGAGTAGGTGCATACGCCAAACGTGATATCACACCACCAGATCGGCACTGTTGACGGGCATGACGGAAAAAAGAGATTCCGGTGCCGTCTCTATCTGGGTTCCTATGCGGCCCCCCGAAAAGATGATGGTGTCGAACAGCTCGGCCGTCTCATCGATGGTGGTGGTGAAGCGCTTCTTCATACCCAAAGGCGAACAACCACCGTGCACATAACCGGTCAGACCCAACAATTCCTTTGATTTGACCATATGGAGAGCCTTCTCCCCCACAACCGCCGCCGCTTTTTTGAGATCGAGCTCTTCGGCAACCGGAACCATGAACACATAATGCTCACCGCTTTTCCCCACGGTGACCAAGGTTTTGAAAACGTGCTGCGGATCCTGCCCCAACGTCCGAGCAACCTCCACTCCACTCAAAGCCTCGGGGCGCTCGAAGACGTGAGACTCGTAAGCTACGTTCGCCCTATCCAATTCCCGCATCGCATTGGTTTTCCCGCCGCCTGCCGTATGCACACGCGACGCCATGATCAATCACGCCACCGCTCGATGATCGCCTCGGCGAAACGTGCCGCATTCTCCAAATCCTCGACGGCGATATGTTCGTCGACCGAATGGAAATTGGTCATACCTATCCCCAACGTCACCGGCTTAAGCCCTTTGGCTGCGAACACATTGGCATCGGCTCCACCGCCGGAAATGCAATAGGAAACAGGAAGGCCGACATCTTCGGCGGCCTGCGCCAAGCGGGAAATCAAAGGATCGGTGGTCTCATAGAGAATGCCCGGATAATCCAAACGCCACTCCATGGCAACTTCGGCTCCCGCCTCATCGGCTGCAGTCGCGAATGTCGCCGAGATGCATTCCCGCACCTCTTCTGCCCGATCACCGTAGAGAGAGCGACACTCGCCCCGAACAACGCACTCCGGAGCCACGATATTGACCTCCCGTCCACCTTCGATAAGGCCGACATTCGCCGTCGTACACTCGTCCAAGCGTCCCCACGTCACGGTATCGATAGCGCGGGCAGCCACCTCTATCGCCGAAACACCCGTCTCCGGCTCCACTCCGGCATGGGCCGCACGTCCCGTGATGCGGGCGCAAAACGTATAGTGATAGGGAGACCCCAGAATGATGCTCCCCGGTGCTCCATCGGCATCGAACACGACACAGGCGACGGGATCCGATGGAGCCGATCCCGTCTCCCTTTCACCACCCGACTCCGCCAGGCCCAAGCGGGCGACATCGAGACACTTCGCTCCTACGCAGCTCATCTCTTCGCAGGTGGTGAACACGACGATAAGGGTAGGTCGGGGACGCCCGCCGGCGACAACGGTGCGCACCGCTTCCAGAATCGCCGCTATACCCGCCTTGTCATCGGAGCCCAATACGGTATCCCCCATCGAAGTGATGATGCCTCCTTCGATATGAGGCTCAACACCACGACACGGCTCGACGCAGTCCATGTGCGAGGAGAGCACGAGAGTCTCGCGGGAGTCACCCTCCAGCCGTGCGATGAGGTTACCGGTATCCGAGCCCGTTTCGGAAGCCGAATCGTCATAGCACACCTCGAAGCCAAGCGCGGAAAGCGCCCCTTCGCAATAAGCCGCCACACCCGCTTCATGGTGCGACGGCGAATCGATCTTCACCAGATCGAGAAACGTCGTCATAAGACGTTCGGTATTCATGGGATCACCCTTCCCGACGGTTACAGGAATACGAAAACATCCGCATGAACCTATACGGCGGCAAGAGCCTGCTCCACGTCGGCGATGATATCCTGCGTGTCCTCGATACCACAGGAGAACCGAATCAGATCGGGGCTGATGCCGGCAGCACGCAACTCCTCATCGTTCATCTGACGATGGGTGGCTTCGGCAGGATGAAGCACGCACGTGCGCGCATCGGCCACATGGGTGGCGATCTGCGCCAGCTTCAACTGCGACATGAAACGCTGCGCCCCTTCTCGGCCCCCGGCGACACCGAAACTCACCACGCCACACGATCCGTTCGGAAGATACTTCCGTGCCAATTCGTAGCAGTCATCACCGGGTAGACCGCAATAGCGGACCCAGGAAACCTTGGGATGTGCGCTCACGTATTCGGCAAGCGCTTGACCGTTTTTACAATGCTGAGGCATACGTAGGTGCAAATCTTCCAAACCGAAGTTGAGTAAAAAGGCGTTCTGGGGCGACTGGATGGAACCGAAATCTCGCATGAGCTGCGAGGTCGCCTTCGTTATGTAGGCCCCTTCCAAACCGAAACGCTGCGTATAGGTGACACCGTGATACGTTTCATCGGGAGTGCACAAGCCGGGGAATTTATCGGGGTAGCGCGTCCAGTCGAACGTACCGGAATCCACGATGCAGCCACCGACCGCGGCACCGTGCCCGTCCATATACTTGGTCGTGGAATGGGTGACGATATCGGCGCCCCATTCGAAAGGACGGCAATTGATGGGCGTGGGGAACGTATTATCCACGATAAGCGGCACGCCGTGTTCGTGCGCCGCAGCAGCAAAACGCTCGATATCGAGCACCGTCAGGGCGGGGTTGGCGATGGTCTCCCCGAAAACCGCTTTGGTGTTGGGACGAAACGCCGCAGCCAATTCCTCATCCGTGCAATCGGGAGCGACGAAGGTTGTTTCCAGGCCCATACGCGCCATGGTATGGGCGAACAGATTGAAGGTCCCGCCGTAAATGGCCGAAGAGGCGACGACGTGATCACCGCAGCCCGCTATGTTGAACACCGCGAAGAAGTTAGCCGCCTGCCCCGAAGATGTCAGCATAGCCGCCGTACCACCTTCGAGTTCGGCGATTTTCGCCGCAACGGCATCGTTGGTGGGGTTCTGTAGACGGGTATAGAAATATCCCGATTCTTCGAGATCGAACAGCTTGCCCATGTGTTCCGACGTATCGTATCTGAAGGTCGTCGATTGGATGATGGGAACCTGACGGGGCTCACCGCTTTCCGGTTGATACCCGGCTTGAACGCACTTCGTTCCGATGTAGGTCATGGTGCTCCTTAGGATTGCGGTTTGATCGTTATATCCTGTTCCGTCATTATACGCGCTCACCGTTTACGGTTGTTTCGAATAACGAAAATATGGTTTAAGCTAGACGGTAAGCTCGGAATAGTCATCGAAGGAGAGACCATGCCCATCCGCATCCCCGATACGCTACCCGCCACCGGTGTTCTGGAAAGTGAGAATATCTTCGTCATGACCGAGCATCGCGCCATGCATCAGGACATCCGCCCTTTGCGCGTGCTGATGCTCAACCTGATGCCGACGAAGATCGAAACGGAAACGCAGATCCTGCGCAAGCTTTCCAACACGCCCCTACAGATCGAAATCGATCTGCTGCAAACGGTGAGCCACCGTGCCACCCATGTTCCCGCACAGCATCTCGAATCCTTCTATGTCGGACTCGACGATATCCGCGACAAGCGCTACGACGGCATGATCATCACCGGTGCGCCAGTGGAGCGCTTCGAGTTCGAAGATGTGGACTACTGGCCCGAATTGTGCGAAATCATGGACTGGGCCAAAACGAATGTCTTTTCCACCTTCTACATCTGCTGGGGAGCCCAAGCGGGTATCTACTACCATTACGGCGTACCCAAATACGCCCTATCGGAAAAAATGTCGGGCGTGTTCAAGCACCACATCCTGAAACCCAGCTCTCCTTTGGTGCGTGGGCTGGATGACTTCGTCTATGCGCCCCATTCGCGCAACACCGAAGTACACGCAGGCGATATAGCCGCCAACCAGAATCTGGAGTTGATCGCCGTATCGGACGAAGCCGGGGTCTTCATCGCGAAAAGCACCGACAGCCGTCACTTCTTCGTGTTCGGTCATCCCGAATACGACACCGACACGCTGGCGGGCGAATACTTCCGCGACGTGGAAAAGGGCATCGAACCCGCGCTGCCCAAGCACTACTTCCCCGATGACGATCCCACCAAAACCCCCGTGTCGAACTGGCGCGCAGCAGCACAGCTCATCTACACGAATTGGCTCAATTACTACGTGTATCAGGCTACACCCTACGATATCGACACACTGGGCGACTGAGGTTGCCCGATACGGATCTGTCGATACAGAAAAAGCATCCACCTATGAAACAAGCAGGGCCGGGATTCGAATCCCGGCCCTGCTGCATGAAGTCTTTCCGCATAAGCCTCACGGAATACAGGCCACCCCGCCACCGAAGGCGGAAAGCCGCTCTTAATCTTCGACGCGGATAACCGACGGGAAACCGCCCGTGACCACACCGTCCAGAGCCAGAATACCCTCGATGACCTTGCGGACGTTGCTCTCCTCGGCGGTATGGGTGACGAACACCAGATCCACTTCGTTGCGCGCCTTGGTTCCCCGCTGCGTAACGGATTGGACCGACACACTGTACTTCGCGAAGATATCGGCCGCAGCTGCCAGAACCCCACTTCTATCGGCAACGACGAAGCGCAGATAATACTTGGTTTTCAAAGTCTCCATCTTGATAACGGGCAGATCATCGGTGCACGTACAGCCGACGATGGGCTTGATGCCCATCGTGACATGACGGGCAACCTCCAGCACGTCACCCATGACGGCGCTGGCAGCAGGACCCGCTCCGGCACCTTCGCCGAAGAACATGGTCTCACCCACGGCATCACCCACGACGAAGATGGCGTTGAACACCCCGTTGACCGTCGCCAACTGATGACCGATGGGAATCATCGTAGGATGCACGCGAACACCGATCCCCTTCTCCGTGCGGTGAGCATGGGCAACCAGCTTCACGGCATAGCCCATGTCCTCTGCCATAGCCAAATCGACCGGAGATATACGGCGGATGCCCTCCGTGTAAACATCGTCCATCGTGACACGCGAATTGAATGCGATGGAAGCCAAGATAGCGATCTTGGCCGCCGCATCCAAACCATCGACATCGGCGGTGGGGTCGGCTTCGGCAAAGCCTCTATCCTGCGCCTCGCGCAGTGCCTCTTCATAGCTTAGGTTGTCTTCGTCCATACGCGTGAGCATATAATTGGTCGTCCCGTTGACGATACCCATGATCGACGAGATCTCGTTGGCGATGAGCGCATGCTTGAGCGGTTGGATAATGGGAATACCGCCGCCGACACTGGCCTCGAACGCAACTTCCAGGTCGCGCTCTTGGGCAAGGCTGAGAATTTCCTCGCCCGATGTGGCCATCAGTGCCTTGTTTGCCGTAACCACATGCTTACCCGCCCGAAGGGCATCCATAACAACATTCTTGGCCACACCGGTGCCTCCGATGAGTTCGATGACCACATCGATTTCAGGATCATCGATGATGTCGGTATATTCTTGGGTGAATATGGTGTCCACCCCGTGTTCGATCGCCTGTTCGGGGTTGCGTGAGCACACGCGCACCAGTTCGATGTCGATGCCGAAATGACGAAGGAAATCTTGCTTGTGATTACGCAGGATGTCGATACAACCGCCACCGACGGTACCCGTTCCCACCAATCCGATCTTAACTGTCATGGAAACCCTTTCTAATCTTGATCGCATGCCATCAGGTCGGCATACGTTTCACGTCGTGTTACCAGTCGGGCCTGTCCATCTTTGACGAACACGATACCCGGCCTCGGTTGGCCGTTATAGTTGCTTGCCATGGAGTGACAGTAAGCACCCGTGCCGAACACGCACAGGATATCACCTAAGTCGGGGTGCTGGATCGAACGATCCAATGCAACCGCATCTCCGCTTTCGCAATGCTTGCCGCACACCGTTACTATTTCCGTACGCGGCTGCCCCGCCTTGTTGGCGATGACGGGTTCGTATTCGGCGTGATAGAGCGCTGTGCGGATGTTATCCGACATACCACCATCGACCGCCACGTACTTACGTATGCCGGGCAGGGTTTTCAAAATGCCCACCGTATAAAGCGTGACACCGGGAACAGCCACCAGGGAGCGTCCGGGTTCACATAGAAGGCGGGGAAGTTTGACCTGATATTTATCACACGCCGCTTTCATACCGTCGGTGACCACTTGAGCGAAATCCTCGATAGAGGCGGGCTTGTCCTCGGCGGTATAGGCGATTCCCAAACCGCCCCCTACGTCGATCTCATCGATTTCGAAACCGTAGACATCTTTGATGCGTGCAGCCAATTCAACGATGACTTCGATGGCTTCGGCAAAGGAATGCAGCGCGAAAATCTGGGATCCGATGTGCATATGCAGGCCCGCCAGATGGACATTGGGGGCATCCAGCACATCCTTCACACAGGAAAACGCCCAATCATCACGCATGTTAAAGCCGAATTTCGAGTCTTCGCAGCCGGTGCGGATATATTCATGCGTATCCGCCTCGACACCGGGCGTGATGCGCATATAGATTTCCTGCGTCACGCCCAATTCCCGAGCAATGGCGGAAATACGCGCAAGTTCGATACGGGAATCGACGACGATACGGCCAACCCCCGCTTCGATGGCTTCCCTCAGTTCCTGTGGGGTTTTATTGTTGCCGTGAACGAACACACGATCCATGGGAAAGCCCGCCGCTTGCGCGATAGCCAATTCCCCTCCGCCCGAAACATCCAAACACAGATCGTGCTCGGCGGCTAAGCGTGCTACAGCCTTGTTGAGAAACGCCTTACCGGCGTAGATGACGTCCGAATGTTCATAGCGCGACTTAAACGCATCGCGGTAGGTTTCCATGCGGTTCACCAAATCTGCCTCATCGTAGACATACAGAGCGGTTCCGTATTCATGGGCAAGATCCACCATATCGACCCCGCCGATATGGAGATGGTCGTTTTTCACTTCCGCCGTCATAGGTAGACAGGCACCCAACTCCATGGTGGTGCGGTTGTCGGGTTGGATATCGGTTCTCGGTGCGGGTAAGGACATCTTTTCCCTTTCTCATCCGGAAATGCGGGTACCGACCCGATGTCGGCCACATTCCGTCTCCAAGATTTCATGTGTCATCGCCATGATACCGTCAACGCCACTTCAAGCCTTTGAGCATCATGAGAAGAGCGCAAAGAAACGGGTGAGGATCGTCTCCTCCTCTTCGACCGGTGCTTCCTTCTTGGGTTCGACGGTCTTGATGGAGTCGGTGGTCATGACGAACTGCACCAGTGTAACACCCGTGTTTTTCGAACTCGTAAAGCTTTGCGGCGTGAAGTCCGACTTGTCGTAATCGGCCATCATGGCATCGATTTCCGCCTGAAGGGTGTCGGGGATCTTCTGCGTTTCACGATAGAGCCCATCGCTACCGTCGGCCAAAGAGGACGCGCCCTGCTCCAGTTCGGTCGAACCCCCGGAGACACGACCGATCGAAGAAGCGAGTTCGGTCATGCCGGACGCATAGGAATTCATACCCCGGGAAAGTGCGCCCCCTTCGGTTGAAAGGGGTGTGAGAGCGCCTGCGGCGCCGGTGATGCCCGTGCTGAGATCGGAGATGCCGGAGGCGGCATCGGTGACACCTGCCGTATAGTCTTGCAGGCTATTATAGATACCAGGTGAGGTTCCCTTGAGAGCGGCTTGAATGGATGCGAGTTTTCTTTTTTGCTCTTCTGTAAGATTCCCGTCTGCTATGAACGAATCCAACGGATCGGTCACGCTGGTAGCCAGAACGCTACTCAAAGCACCTCCCTGCGCACTCAGCGTATTCAAGCCGTTGCTCGCCGCAACCAACCCACCCGAAAGCGTATTCAATCCGTCGCTCGTCTGAGTGACGCCGCCGCTATAACGACCCAGCCCCTGGGCTATCTCCTGCGCCTTCGCGTCAAGCTGTCGAGCCCCGGGAGCGAGAGCGCTCAAACCGGCGCTCATCTCCTGTGCTCCCGCCGCCAGATCACGTGACCCCGATGCCAACGCACGGGTGCCTTCGATCAGAGCATCGAAATCGGCTATCATGCCGGCCGTATCCGGTGAAGCCACGGTCATGGAAAAGGGAACGGCGGCGAAACTCATGCCGTCCATCTCGAAATCCTTCACCTTCGCCGTCAGCGAACAACTTCCCTCTTTACCGGGCATCACCATGAACGTCACCGCCGTATCGGAACCGGACAAAGCGATGGAGCCTTCCTCTGTTTTGACATCGCTCGCCTTATCGAGCGGCAGATTGCACGTGGCCTGCAGAAGATAATTATCCCAATAACCGGGATCGATCGCAGGGTTTTTCGTGGTGGTGAAGGAAATCTTCAGCTCACCTTGCCTGCCGGCGAGATCGGCCGGTGCAATGGGTTGCCCATCAAGCGTGTAATCGATGGAGATGATCCAAGGCAGATCCTTCGTCGCCAGATCGCCCTGGTAGGAAAAGCTCTCCCCTGTCGACGAGAACACCACCCCGTCGGAAGACTGCGCCAACGCGCCGTCATCGGTGAGATTCGTCACCGATGTATAGGACCCGTAATCCTTTATGGTGGAGCCGGCGGCAGCTTGGAAAGCGTTAACCACGAACAATGCCTGCGTGGCTCCCTGTGCGGAAAGCTTGGCGTAGACGACCTCCTGCTTGTCGCATGACCCATCGCCGGTGACCTGTGATCCGGCCTTACCGCCCGCGGTTCCCTCATCCGCCATAGACCATGCGGGCAGCACCGTCAGCGGAACGAGAAGGAACAACAACAAAGATGCAGCGAGAAGCACCCGAGCGATCCGCTGAGAAGGATTTTGAGGAAAGCGTACCTGTTTCATGACAACCTACTTTTTTGCTTTTCGTGATGGAAGCGCGCTCCCCACGTCGTTTTCTCAACCACTTTATCAAGGAGCAGGAACAATATGGGTAGCAGGAGGAAGGTATTCAAGGCGGCGATGAAGGCGCCGCGCCCGATCAGAGTACCCAGTCCTGCGATGACACCGTTGCTGGATATGATGCCGATGAAGGCACCGCACAGCGTAAGTATGGTGGCCGACGTGAGTATGGTGATGGCGGAATCGGAAATGGCCGCCAACATCGCGGGCTTCTTTTCCATGGTCCGACGTTTTTCGAGATAGGATCGCGACAAGATGATGGTGTAGTCGACCGTAGCCCCCAGCATGATGGCACTGATGATGAGGTAGCCGATGTACTGGATCGAGGTTCCCATGAAATACGGTATGGCCAGATTGACCCAGATGGATATTTCGATGGTGATGAGAAGCATGAGAGGGATGCTCAGACTTCGGAACATGAGCAACAGCACGATACCGATAGCCAGCACGGAAGCCAGAAACACCTTCAGAGAGTCATCGTTGACGATAAGCGACATATCGTAGGAAGTGACCGCCGAACCGACCAGCTGATAGGTGCCCGGATAATACTCGGCGCCCAGATCACGAACCTGCTGTACGAGATCGAACGCCTCTTGGCTTTCGCCCTGCACGGATGTGGACACGATGATGCGCGAGTAGCCACCCGATATCAAGGCACTCAGGTTATCCTCCCCCACCATGGCGGTGGGGATTCTCTCGGAAACAGCCGACAGGTACGACGTCACCGTCGACACGTCGGGCAGCGCCTCCAAGGCGGATACCAACTCCTTTTCGGTTCCCCATGAGCCTTCGGGCACCAGAAGCACCCATTGCTCGGCCGCCCCGAAGGTGTCATCTATGGCTTTCGTCTCGTCGTAGAGGGTACTACCCGGCTCCACGAAGCCGCTCGCTCCGTAAACGAAATTCGGCTGCTTCTGCCCAAGATAGGCGGGCACGACGATAAGCACGACGATGACGCTGAAGGGAACGGCGATACGCAAACACCACTTGGCGAACACATCGAACGAGGGAAGAATCTGGCGATGCGCCGTCTTGTCGAGAAGCTTCTCGGACATCAGCACCAACACTGGCAGAACGAAAAGCACGGCCAGGAAGCTGAACACGATACCCTTAGCCAACACGATGCCCATGTCCGCACCAATGAGAAACGCCATGACGCACAGAGAAAGGAAGCCGAAAAACGTCGTCGCAGCCGAGGAGGCAATCACCGATGCCGCCTTGTGCATGCCGGCGACAGCGGATTCATAGGAACTCAACCCCTGTGCTTTGAAACCGCGATAGGCGTGCAGCATGACGATGCCGTAGTCCATCGAAACGGCCAGCTGCAGAATGGCGGCACACATCTGAGTGATGAAGGATATCTCGCCGAATATGATGTTGGTTCCCAGATTGAAAACGATCGAAACGCCGATAACCGATAAAAAGAGGACCGGCTCGAACCACGCCGCGCTGGTAAGCAGCAAAAGCCCCAGAATGACGATGACCGCCATGACGAGAATCAACTGGATTTCGAAACCCGATGAACTTTGAGCGACCGCCGTATTGATGGCGTCACCGGCCATGGCCACCCCGTTCGATCCCGCCTCTTCGGCTGCGGCGCGCATCCCCTCCATCGCCGACACCGCCTTCGAAGTATCCAAGGCGACCTGATAGAGATAGGTTCCATCGACCTTCCAGGCTGACACCACATCGGGATCGTATACGGCAAGCGGCTCGGCGATATCGACGATACTACCGAGCCACATGACATCGGTCACCCCGTCGATCGCACTCATGGTATCCGCAAGATCACGGGCTTGGGTAAGTGAAAGTCCCTCGACGGACACGCGCGCGTTGGGCACTGCGGAATCGAATGCTTCATGCATCTTATCGAGCGCGACGGTGGATTCGGAGGATTCGGGAAGATAATCGGAAAACTGGTAATTGATCTTCACCGCGGGGATACAGAGAGCGCAGAGAATGCAGGCAACGACGGTGATCAGAAGAACCGTCTTGCGATGATCGAGAACACCCCGAAACAATCTATCCACGAAAGCGTGCATATCCGACCGAGCCCTCCCCTAAAGCCCTTCGTTTGCGCTACGATACACCAATACGGCAACGATGGGGCTCCGTGCATCCGCACCGAACGAAAAAGCACGTTGCCGCAGATGCGATGCTCATCGTTACCATACTTTACCACACGGGAGAATCATGCTGAGAATAACCGTTTTCTGCATTGGAAAACTGAAAGAATCCTTCTGGAAGGATGCCGCCGCCGAATACCTCAAGCGCCTTGAGGGCTATGCGAAAATCACGATACGCGAGCTGCCCGACTCCAACCGGGAAAAAGAGGCTTCCCTCCTCCTTCCCCTGCTGCCCGAGCGAACCCCTCTCCTTCTGCTCGACATCAAAGGTAAGGAGTGCTCCAGCGAAGCACTCGCGCGCAAGTTGGACACCTACGCCCTTTCGGGGGATTCCCATATCGCGTTCATCATCGGCGGCAGCGACGGCGTCACCGAAGAAGTGAAGCATCGTGCGACCGAACGTCTCAGCTTCGGGCCCATCACCTTACCCCACAATCTGGCACGCGTGGTTTTGCTGGAACAGATCTACCGGGCTTTCAAGATATCGCGCAAGGAGCCCTACCATAAGTAACGGCACCCGAAGGTGCCGTTGGTAAGGATTGTTTCATAGTGCGCCTTTACGGTATTACTTCCAGTCGGCACCCACGACAACCAGATAATCGGCCGTGAAAGAGTAGGTGCCCGTATTCTTCTTCGCCGTACCGACGCCCAATTCCTTGGCAATGGCCTCAGCCGTTGCAGCCTGCGAGGAATTGTTGTAGATGACGAGCGTCGTGGAATAGGAGAAGTCATCCGCGTTACCCGTTTCGACCACGGCCCCGTAGGGAGTCAGCTTACCGGCAGCCGCACTGGCACACCCGCTGATACCGCTTCCGTTCTTGACCGCCACCTTCGTGCCGCTCAGATTGAGGGAATTCGACGAAGCGCTACTCGACGTGGATGAAGAGGAAGCCGATCCACCGTCACCTGCCTGTGAGAGCGTGACTCCGGTCTTGGAGTCGACCACCGTTTCCTCCGTAGGAGGCAAACCCTGATCGACGCGCGACATCATTTTCTTCCATTCGGTTTCGTTGGTCGTTTCCCACCAGGTATTGTTCTCATAGACCGACGTCGTCGGCTGCATAGCCGAATACACATCGTTTTCCACATCGATTCCCTGGAGAGCCTGAGCAAAGCCGACGATATTGGCAATGCTGAAGTCGGTGGTGATGTAGTCGGCCAATGTGCTGACCGTGTTGGTGAGGGTACCCACATCGGATGACATGATCTTCTTCATGATGGCCAAAAGCACGAGGCGCTGATTGGCGGCACGCATGGAGTCGCCGTCACCCGCCACGTTGTCATAGGCGTGACGTGAGCGACAGAGGATGAGGGCTTCTTCCCCGTTCAGGGTTTGAACGCCCGCATCGACATGACCACCGGCCATATCGTCGTCGATTTCCATAGGAACATCGACCTCCACACCGCCGAGGGCGTTGACGACATCCTTGAATCCGTCGAAGTCGATTTCGGCATAATGGTTGATATCGACTCCGGCCAATTCCGATACCGCCTTGACCGCACCGGCGGCACCGCCGTAGGCGTAGGCGGCATTGATCTTCTGCTGTCCGTGACCGGCTAGCGTCACGCGTGTATCACGATGGATGGAAACCATCGTGACCTTCTTGTTCTTCGGGTCGACGCGGGCGAGCATCATGGAGTCCGTTCGATACGACCCGCCGTATTCGCTCTCACGCTCCTGCGATTTATCGACACCGATGAGTAGCATATAGAAAGGATCCGAAGGAGAGTCGCTGACCGTCAGCGAATTGAGAAGATCGTCGTCAAGGCCGTCATGCAGATTTCCTTCGATAGAGGAAACATAGGCCCAAGCGGCGCAAGCACCACCGAGACCCAATACGGCCACAAGCGCCAATGCGATGAGAGCGACGCGCTTGCGACGGGACTTCTTCTTCTTGAGTTTCTTGGACTTAACGTATTCCTGAGAATTGGCGTGACGCGAGTAGCGGCTGGCCTCATTGACCGGCAACGAAGACCCCATGCCACGCGGTTCCCTACCGGGCTCGTTGCGACGGGAAGACGAGGCATGCGCGCCACCACGCGCAGCATACGCCGAGCGACCAAAATTATCGGAAGCCGAACGTGAGACCGGAGCGGTGTTGCCGCGCCGGGCACGATTGGTGCTTCCTGCCGTCGAGTAGGATTCCGGGCTTCTACGGGACGAAGACGCGCTCCTGCCGGAACGACGATCCGCTTCCACCTGAGCCCCTCGACGGGAGGAAGAACGTCGAGACTGCTTTTTGTTTGAATTCAACATGCTCCTAATAATGCAAGACCGCGAACAAATAAACAAATAGAAATACCCTAAAGGGGTGAAACTGACCGGTTTCTCCCCATTTTTTTGAAAATTATGTCAAGAAATGAACCCGTCGGCCTACCATTTCGAGACCTGATGGCTATCCTTACCGCACCGTTTTAAGACGTTCCACCATGAATTCATTCGCCCGATACTCGACATCGTCGTCCAATGCGGACAGTTCACAGGGGGCGGCGAACTTCCGCTCTAGGGCGCGGGTGAGCAGATAGTCGGCAACGTGCGGGTTCTTCCCCAACAAAGGACCGTGGAGATATGTCCCGATACAATTGCGGTAGATCACCCCATCGGCACCCGACGTGTCATCGTTGCCGTGACCGACCGAGGATACGACACGGCCGAAAGGCTGCAGCCCTTCACCGAGATGCGTCCGGCCCGCATGGTTTTCATACCCCACCACCGGTCTTTGCGCCAACGGGGAATCGAGAACGATGTTGTCGATGAGGCGATCGAAGCCCGCCGACGCACGGGTGGTCTCCATGGGAATGAGGGAAAGCCCGTCGACGGTTTCATCGCCCAGCAGCCAACGATCACCCAGTATCTGATAGCCACCGCAAATAGCCAGAAGCACACCATCGCTCTCGACGAAACGAGCCAGATCGTCGCGCATCTTCAGCAGCTCCTCGGACGCGAGACGCTGTTCCCGATCGGGACCTCCGCCGAGAAACACCATGTCGACCGTATCCAAGTCGATGGAGTCGCCGTAATCGACCGCCACCACTTCGACGGGAATACCGCGGCGGCGGGCCCTTTCCTCGAGCACCTTCAGATTCCCACCATCCCCGTAGAGATTGAGCAAGTCGGGGAAAAGGTGGGCGATGCGCAGGGGCTCCCCTTGCGCTGCGGGAGGATAGGGTGGGCGCAGCGAAGACAACGGGATGCGGGTTCCCTGTGCCACGGAGGCGGGAACCTCCTTATCCGCACGCTGCATGAGCGCCGAACGGACGGAAGGCAGTGCGGTGTAGTTGGCGATGGCATACATCTCCCATTCCTGCGGCAGAGAAAGCGCATCGTCGACCATTTCGTTGACACTGCCGATGAGACGGGCATCGATACCCGCATACTTGAGACGGAGTTGCAGATCGTTCTTGCGGATTCCCCCGGCATAGACCACCACATCATCCGACGCGCAGAGTTCTTCGAAATCGCAATCCCATATCCACGATATATCGCGCCCGTCGGCTTCGTTGTCGTTGATGAAGAAGGCGACGAGTTTCTTTCCCGGACTCTGCGTTATCAACTTGAGATTCTGATTGAACCCCGTGGGATTTTTCGCCAGATTGAGCAGCAGCGGTCGTCCCCCGATGGTCATGGACTGCAAACGCCCGTTGCGCGGATCGAACAAGTCGACGGTTTTTTGGAACACTTCATCGCTCACCCCGACCGTATGGGCAACGGTATAGGCGGCAAGCACGTTGTAGACCATATAGGCACCCGATCGTCTGACGCGAAGATGCGTCGTGGTCGAGTCGAGGGTGTTTTCGACGGCGAAGGTGATATCCGGGTCAAAGCGCACCCCGCGTGCGCTCACGTCCAATTCGGGACGAGAAAACCCGCAATTGTCGCAGTGATACGCGCCCAACTGGCCGTACTGACGATACTCGTAGGAGATCATGCCGGAACAACGCTGGCACATCTGAGCGTCCACGACGGTATTCTGAGCGAGATGCATATCCTCACCGACACCGAAGGCGATGGTTTCGTTGGTGGATTTTTCGGCGATGATGGCACAGAGCGGATCGTCTGCATTGTAGATCAGCACCGTTTCGGGAGACTGCGCCAGAGCATCGATGATGGCTTCCTGGATGCGATCGATCTCACCGCAACGATCGAGCTGGTCGCGGAAGAGATTCAAAAGCAACACGTAGGTGGCCTGGACCTGGGGAAGCGTACGGGCGAGCCACAGCTCATCCGATTCGAACACCCCCCACTCCACACGACCGGATGTCTGCAGAAGCGTCGTCGCCACACCCGAAGCCAAATTGGCCCCCGTACGGTTACAGGCGATGGTCTTCCCCTGGTTTTCCAGGGCATCGGCGATCATGTTGGTGATGGTGGTCTTACCGTTGGTCCCCACCACCATGATGGAACCCTCTTCCATCTTTTCGGTAAGTTCGGAAATGATATGGGGGTCCACGCGCAAAGCGATCTTGCCCGGCAGATTGGCCGCCGGACGCCGTGCGACATGACGTAATCCCCAGGTGCTCACCGCACTGATCATCCGGGCCCCTGTTTTACGCAGTCCCATATACAACCCCTTCCGCCCCTATCCACAATCGGTCGTCGGGATCCTCCACACGGCGAATCCCGCGGATATCGGAAGCCCCATTGTATATCACGGAAAAAGGAGAGGAACTCGTCGAAGTCGAACAACACCGCGAATCACCACTGGGCGAGACGGAAAAACATCCGCCGACCACAGATGTCGGCGGATGTTCGTGGGGATGGATGCGAAAAACCCATCTCGCCTCCGTCGGAAACACCCTCTTCCGACGGAGGCGGTTTTCTCAGTAGATGTATCCCAGCTTCTTCGCTTCGAAGGTAAGTTCGTCGCGATGATCGGGATGGGCGATGCTGATCAGCTTCTTGGCCCGCTCGGGAATGTCGCAATACATCAGGTTCACGCAGCCGTATTCGGTTACCACATACTGGATATCGGTACGCAACGTGGTAACCACGCTACCCTGGGTCAACATGGGGGCGATCTTCGATACGGGACCCTTCTTCGTGTTAGCCACCGACGTCATGGCGATGATGGCCTTGCCGTTCTTCGCCAGGGTGGCTCCCCGCACGAAGTCGACCTGTCCACCCGTGCCCGAATATTGGCGCGACCCGATGCTCTCGGCGCATACCTGACCCGTCAGATCAACCGACACCGCCGAATTGACGGACACCATGTTGTCGTTGCGACGGATGAAGTCGGGATTGTTCACGTGGGAATACGGCGTGAAATACATGCCGGGGTTGTAGTCGATGAAATCGTAGAGCGGCTGCTGGCCCGAAGCGAAACCGGCAACGGAGACACCGGGCAGATAGTTTTTGCGGCTGTTGTCGATGATGCCCATTTCCTGGAGCTCGGCCATGGCATCGTTGAACATTTCGGAATGAACGCCCAGATGTTTACGCGCCTTCAAGCCGTCGGCTATGGCATTGGCAATGGAGCCGAAGCCCAACTGGATACAGGAACCATCGGGGATCATCTCGCAGATCAGATCGCCGACGATCTTCTCTTCGGGCTGAATCTGCGCGATGGGCATCGATGTCATTTTCTGGTCTATTTCGACGAACCCGTCGATTTCGGAAACATGGAGGTTGCGCTCCATGCCGAAAACATAGGGAACGCTGGGGTTTATCTGGGCCAACACCTTCGTTGCCGACCTGATGCCCTCGGGGCGACAGCCGACGTGACCGATGTTGCAATAACCGTGTTTGTCGGGTGGGGTCATGGGAATGACGGCCACATCGACGCCGCGGTTTTCGGTCAGCTCCTTGGTGCGGTGGAGATGGAGGGGAACGTAGGTGGTGGTGTGATTGGCCATGCCGGCACGTTCGTTCACGCCGGTGAAGTAGTTGTGGTAGCGAAACGCCTCAGGTTCCACTTCCACTTCATCGAGATGCAGATTCTCGCTGGTGATACCGCCATACATCTCTATCCCCTTGAGGCGGCCTTCCTTGATGCGCTCGAGCATGGGACGGATGATTCCGCCGGCCACTTCGAACGTTCCGCAGAACACCGAGGTTCCGTCGGGAATGAAACGGTCGAGAGCGTCATCGATACTCATGACCTTACTCTGATATTCCTGTTGCCAGTTCATGTAGTTCCCCCTCGAAAAACAAATGCTTGCAAACGGCACATCCGTTTGCGGGAATCCGATACGACATACATTCGGTCCGTCGGACCACGGCGAATCCCTTCGGTATATCGTTGCGAATAGCATACCCTTCATTCGCATATAAATAATATAGGAAAATCGCATCGGTTCGTATATTGTATGGTTAAGTTGTGAGGGGTACACTTTTCCCATACGTTGCGTTTACGCGGCTTCACACCCGACGGACGTGAAGGGGATTTCACTCTCGGGTAATCTTTTATGTTCACAGAGGAAAGAGGGACTATGATCACCGACCTTAAAGTCAATGCGGAGAACAAGAAGCTCTACTACGAACAAGGCTACTGGACCGACCAGTCGCTCAACGATGTCTGGAACGATCGTGTGAGCAAGTTCGCCGACAACGAATATGTCAGCGATAACCTGGGAGTTCGTCTGACCTATGGGGAAATCGACGACAAGGCATCCCGTCTCGCCTCTTGGCTTCGCGAAAAAGGTGTCGAAAACGGCGACGTGGTCACCTTCCAGATGCCACCATGGTCCGAATTCTGTATCGTCTACGTCGCCTGTCTGAAGGTCGGCGCCGTCATCCATCCGCTTCCGGTCACCTTCAACGGCGAAGATCTGGTCTACGGCATGAACCTCGTGGAGTCGAAGGCGTTCATCTGCCCCACGTTCCACCACAAGACCAACTTCGAGGACCAGATCCTGTCCGTCATCGACCGCATTCCCTCGATCCCCAATGATGCCATCGCGGTTCACGACAAAGTCCAGCCTTCCCATGGCACCATCACGCTCAATCAGATCTTCGAAACCTACGAGCCCTACACCGAAGCCCCCGGCAGCAACGCCGACGATGTGGTTCTCATCCTGTCCACATCGGGCACCACGGGTCGCCCGAAAGCGGTGCTCATCAGTCACAACAACCTTATTTTCTCGGAAAAGACCTTCACCAAGGGCATGGAGGTAACCCACGACGATGTCATGTTCATGGGAGCTCCCCTCAATCATGCGACGGGCTTCAATCATGGCCTCATCTCGCCCTTGCTCCTAGGCGGACGCGTTGTCTTGCAGCAGAAGTTCGAACCACGCGAAGCGATCGACATCATGAACCGCGAAGGGGTCACCTGGTCCATGGGCGCGACGCCGTTCATCTTCGACCTGCTCAACTGCTGCGATGCCAACGACCTGAAATTCGAAACGCTTAAACTCTGGATCTGTGGCGGTGCGCCCGTACCCGGCTCCATGGTCCAACGCGCCCATCAACATGGTCTGCTTCTGTGCGAATGCTACGGCTCCACGGAAAGCTGTCCGCATCTGGCCGTTCCCCCCAAGCACTGCCTGGACTGGAACGGTGACTGGTCGGGCGTCGCTTTCGAAGGTATCGAAGTCAAGGTCGTAGACGATCAGGGCAACGCCGTCCCGTACGGCGAACAGGGCGAGGAACTCTCCCGTGGGCCTCACATGTTCTGCGGCTACCTCAAAAACAAAGAAGCCACCGATAAAGATCTCTCCGATGATGGCTGGTTCGCCAGCGGTGACCTGTGCTACATGGATGAAGAAGGACGCATCCGTATCAACGGACGCAAGAAGGAAATTCTCATCCGCGGCGGCATCAACATCTCCGCAAACGAAGTCGACGAGAAACTGACCGGCTGTCCTGGCGTCGGCGCCCACGCGACCATCGGCCTGCCCGACGATCGTCTGGGTGAACGCATTTGCACCTTTATCGTTCAGGAGGGCGATGTGACCCCGACGCTGGATTCCATCGCGGATTATCTGGACTCCATCAATGTCGCCAAGCGTCTCCGCCCGGAGCACCTGGAATTCATCGATGAGATTCCCTTCACGGAAAGCGGCAAGGTCAAACGCCATCAACTGGCAGAAGAGTTGAGCCGCCGTTTGAAGGAACGCGCATAACGTTTTCCGCATTTCCCACAGCCCCAATTCAAGGCCGAGCATCGTCTCGGCCTTGTTGTTTCTTGCGGAAAAATCTGCTACCGAGCGAAAATATTTCGTTTTTGTTACCAAACTGAAAACTATTGGACTTATAATTCCTCTGCCCGTGTAACAAGAGATACACCGGACACGGATCAACGGACCATGACTTGCGTTTCCTTTGCGGGAAAAAGAACCCGCGAGAACAAAGGGAAGCGCACAGAAGAAGGAGGAAGGCAGAAGTCCCTATGCTAAGCGACACTCGCGAAGAACTGATCTCACGCCTTCTCGCCGCCCACTCTTCCCTTTTCGACGTCTCTTCCGACTACCTTTTCGAAGGTCGCCGCTTTCCCGGCTATGCGGAGTTCCATTCGCATGGAGAAAAGTACGTTTTAGTCAAGCGCGCGAAACTATGGGAAGTCAGCACTCATGAATATCTCTTCATCGACGCTATGGAACACCTCGATGAAGAGATTCTTCTCGCTGAGATCGAATTCATGAAGGAAAAGGCTTTCAGGAAAGTAGCCCCCGGCCCCGATCATATGTCTTCAGCTGTATCCCTTATCATCGTCGCACATTCGGTAAGCGACGATGCCGCACGGCTGGTGAACCGAACACGCTACCGGAAGAACTACCGGATGGCCTTCCACGGATGGGCTGATCTTCGCCTTGCCGTCGTCGACCTGTCGCGCCCTTCCGGCACGCAGACGTTCACCAATCCCGCAGGCAGACAGCTCCGCAACGTTCTCGAACGCAACGTGGCGCTGTCACATGATGCATCAGAAAGGTCTCAATCGTAATGAATGCAATGGTTATCCTGATCGGCGGTTTGCTTATTCTCATCGCCGGCTACGTCTTCTACGGACGTTGGCTCGCAAAGCAATGGGGTGTCGATCCTTCGGTGCCCACCCCGGCTCGCGAAATGCAAGACGGAATCGACTACGTTCCCGCAAAGCCCTACGTCCTTCTTGGGCACCACTTCTCTTCGATCGCCGGCGCCGGCCCCATCAACGGCCCCATCCAGGCGGCGGTTTTCGGCTGGGTACCCGTACTGCTTTGGGTTCTCATCGGCGGTATTTTCTTCGGTGCCGTCCACGACTTCGGCTCCCTGTTCGCCTCCCTGCGCCACAAGGGGCAGACCATAGCAACCGTCATCGCGGAAAACATCGATGACACCGCCAAGCGTCTTTTCTGCATATTCGCCTATCTGACGCTGGTGTTGGTGGTAGCCGCCTTCGCCTCCATCGTGGCCAACACCTTTGCCGTTGGTCTGGCCAACGCCACCGACGCATCCAACCTCGCCAACCAGCGAACCGCGATGATTTCCATGCTCTTCATCGTGGTTGCCGTCATCTACGGGTTGGTGACACGTGGGCGCACCATTCCCACCGCCGCAAACATCATCAGCGCCATCGTCATCATCGTGGCTCTGGTGGCCATCGGCTACAACTTCCCCCTTATTTCGCTCGATTACACCACCTGGATGATTCTGCTGGGTATCTATATCCTGGTCGCCTCGGTTGCTCCCGTATGGATTCTCCTGCAGCCCCGTGACTACCTGAGCAGCTATCTGCTCTACGGCATGATCGCCTTGTCCGTTATCGGCATCGTGGGAGCAAGCCTGACCGGTGATGCTGCGAATCTGCAGATTCCCGCATTTACCGACTTCTACGCAACCAACGCCGCGGTCGACGCCGCAGGAAACACCATCGTCAACCCTGACACCGGTGTCGCGGTAATCAACAAAGCCGCTGCTTCGGGCTTCCTGTTTCCCGCCCTGTTCATCACCATCGCCTGTGGTGCCATCTCCGGATTCCACAGCCTCGTCGCTTCCGGCACGACCTCCAAGCAGCTCGACAGCGAAAAGCACGCTCAGCCCATCGCGTATGGCGGCATGCTGATCGAATGTCTTCTGGCCATCATTTCCCTCTGTGCGGTCGGCTTCGTTTGGGCGGCCTACTCCGCAGGTTCCTATGCCTCCCCCACCGCAGTGTTCGCCGGTGGCCTTTCCCAAATGCTCGCCTGCATTCCGGGACTCGAAAACATCGAAGGAATCGCCTACACCCTGCTTATTCTGGCCGTGTCGGCTTTCTGTCTGACCTCACTCGACACCGCCACGCGCCTTGCCCGCTATATGTTTCAGGAACTGTGGATTCCCGCAGGCGAATCTCTCTCATCCGTAACGGGCGTGCGCAAAGTACTCTCCAACGCCTATGTCGCCACCATCGTGACCGTGGTTTTGGGAATCGGACTCGGCATGACCGGCTACACCATCATCTGGCCCTTGTTCGGTGCCGCCAACCAGCTTCTGGCCGCCTTGGCTCTTCTCGCCGTCTGTGCATGGCTGGGTAATGCCGGCAGAAACAACAAGATGTTCTACATCCCCATGGTGTTCATGCTTGCCGTCACCCTCACCTCTTTGTGCATGACCCTGCAATCGAAAGCCCTCGTCATCATGGCCGGTGGCGACATCTTCTCCGCCGTCATGCAGGCAACCCTTGCGGTCCTACTCCTGGTACTTGCACTCATCCTGACCGTCAAAGGCGTGAAAACCCTGATCGGAGCAAAGCGCTCCAAGGCAGATGCCTAGAACGAAGCTCTACGGAGTGCAGCTTAAGCGCTTCTTCCGCTTCGTCACATGAAACGCCCACGGCATCCTTCGGTGCCGTGGGTTCGCACGAAAGCCCTCCTTCTCGGATACATGATTCACTCCGAGCAGGAGGGCTTTTCAGGATACGTCTTCACCGATCCCTTCTGATCTAGAGGCACATTTGTCGCAGACGATGGGGATCCCCACATCGATCCTTCGCGGTATCGGCAACGATGCTCTTGATGAAACCGCCCTCCGGCCGATTCTCTTAGCTGCCAACATCGCCGAAAACTGCTAGGGTGGATGGAAACAGGCAACGAGCCTGTCCGGACCATCCGAACCGCACTCGAGGTGGGGCATGGAATATCGCAGTGTCAAGGAGATGTCGACAACTTGGGGGCTCTCGCCACGGCGCCTTCAGGAGTTCTGCGCCGCCGGGCGCATCCCCGGTGCCTGTCGTTTCGGGCGTTCATGGATGATACCGGCCGAAGCGGTGCGCCCCCATGATCCGCGAATTAAAGATGAAATGCCCTTTGCAAAAGGGGGCTTCCATGAAAGCCCCCTCGCTACCACCAAAATGTTATTCACCCCCGGACATATTGATGACGCACTTGTGTCCCTGCCCGACAACGAAACCCGCACCGAAGTGCTGGCGGAACTCGCCTATCTCCGTGGCGATTACGCCAAGGCCATTGATGCCGTGCGAGACACCTGCGCCCGAGAGGGAAGTCGCTACCATCTCTGTGCTCTCATGCTGACGGTCGTCTCGTCCATCAGCATGGATGACTATTCTTCTTTCAAAACATGTGCACGCGCAATCGACACCTTGCACCAACGATATGCCGACGACACCCCCGTCCGCAACGTCATCGAATTCGTCCAATCGGCAATCGCCCTATCCCTCTACGCCCCCGACCACTGCCCCACGCTCATCAAGGAAGAAGAGCTTTCGGGGGTAGCTCCCTGCGAACGCACCTACGCGCTCATGATCCTGATGGAATATCTGAATGCCACGCGTAACTTCGAGCGTATGATAGGTATCGCGCAGGCAACCTGTTCGCTCCTCGATGGACCGCAGGTAACGGTGACACATATCTACATCATGATCCTCTGTGCAACGGCTCACATGGCCCAGGGAAGAGAAGACGAAGCGCGTCGGTGGCTGCGTCGCGCCATGGACAGCGCGCTTCCCGACGGGCTCACGACTCCCTTCGTGGAGAACATGACAGCCCTACGGGAACTTCTCGTCGATGAAGCCCGCACTTCCTACCCCCATGAGCTCGAACAGATACTCGAACGCTACGATGCCGTTTGGCACGCATGGATCAACGTCCACAAGCAAGTGGCTCATGATGATGTGTCGCTTGTGCTGACCAATCGCGAGTATCGTGTCGCAGCGTATGTATGCAACGGCCTTTCGAATGCGGCCGTGGCCGAGTCCCTGCACTATTCACTCGCCACCATCAAAGACGACCTGCGTTCGATCTATCTCAAACTCGGCATCACGCGCCGCGACCAGCTTCGTCCCTTCATCCTCTAAAGGCCTACGGGGTAGCCTCTTTTTCTCCGCCGACATACTCTTCGATACTACGCGCATATCCGCGTACTTCCATAATTTCAAGAAAACGACTCCGAAGCGCTTGCTACAATGAGGTCGGTTTTGATGGAAAACCATTCCAAGGATGGCGTGGGAGAGGAAGGGGCCTGTTCGCGTTCACCCGATCGTCAGGTTCCGCGTACTCATGTCTGCCCCTGTCGCACCGCTTTCGAAGCATCGTGTCCCTTTCGAAACCCAACCTTGGTATCGGCACCGGAATGAGAGGGGAATCCCATGAAGTGCATCGTTAGAAAAGTAAGTTCGCTCGCACTCGTCGCCTGTTTGAGTGTGATGCTTGTTCTGTGTTGCAGTGCCTGTTCGGGCACCACTTCGAAAAACACCTCGACCACTCCCTCGACAAACACCACTTCCTCTTCGACGACAACCACGAATACCACCTCTACGACTTGGCCCGACAACGAACGCACCGCAGGTGTCCCGCGACCCGCTTTTTCCGCAACGCCCATCAGCGTCATCGACCAAAACGGACTTACCGCTATCACCTATTCGGGTATTTCGCGTGCTGATGCCGATACGTATCTGGCAAGCCTGAAGGATTCGGGATTCACGCAGGTGGAAGCGGATAGCAACGTGTCGGGAACGGTCTCATACGTAGCGCGCAACGTCAACACGAAAACGCACCTGAGCTTCAGCTATACCGGAAGTTCATCGACACTCACCCTATCGCTCGATCGCTATGGCATGTAGGTAACCGGGGGGATCCTCGACCCGACGTGCACGATGAGGCCGTACTCGAAAGTACCGAGGGGTTTGTCTGACTAGCGCCCCAAACCCCTCGGTGTCGGAGATGACGGGGTGTTCAGTTACTCTCGCACTCGGACGTGCGCGGGGAATCGGGGCCGTAGCTGGGTAGAAAAACGCTTTCGGGCAGATCGGGTCCGTCATAGCATTTAACCGCTCCGGCTTCTATGGCCGCATCGATCTCCTCGTCGCCGTAACCATATTCCTTCATGACCGCTCGTGTCTCATACCCAATGGGGCGCGAGCGCTTCAGAATGGGATCCCCCACCGACCCTAAACGGACGGGCGACGTCACCAAAGCCTGATCGCCGAAGGAATCATAGGGAATCTTACGCAGGATATCGTTATCGTAGGCTTCCTGATCGACCAGGACGTCTTCCAACCGGTTGAGCCGCTGATAGGGTATTTCGTTTTCGGCGAACACCTGCGCCCAATACTCGAAGGGCTCCTCCTCGAAACGCTTCGCCAAAAGGGAGACGACCTCCCCCGCACGACCTTCGGCCGTCACCTTCGCCAGGTTGTTGTAGGCGGGATTCCCCACCATGTCGTCAAGCCCGATCGAAGACATCACCAGATCGTAATAGAGATCGTAGGATCCGAAGCAGATCAGAAACCACACGCCGTCCTTCGAACGATACGTGTTGTTCGTGGGACAACTGGCGGTTTCGCGAGACCGCGGAAACCCGGCCCCGTATTGGGTCGAGGCGATACCGGTCTGCATGGCCCAACAGGCACAATGATAGAGATTGACCGTGACCTTATCCCCGATGCCCGTTCTTTCCGCTCGAACCAACGCGCCCAACAGCCCTGCGACCATAGCCATCGCCGCATTCCAATCCCCGAATGCCGGAGGTATGTTGGCCGGCTGAAAATGTTCGTTATCCTGCGGAAACGACATGAAAAGTCCCCCGCGGGAAGAATAGGCCGTAGCATCGAATCCACGTGAATCCTTTTCGGGACCCCGCTGTCCATACCCACGCATCTGCCCGAACACGAGTCGCGGAAAACGCTCGTGTAGACTTTCGTAGTCGAGTCCCAGCTTCTCGAGCGCCTTGTCCCTGAAGCTCGTCACGACGATATCGGCGTCGGCAAGAAGCCGCATGATCAGATCTTTACCCTGTGGTGCCTTGAGATTGACCGCAAGCCAATTCTTATTCAACGAAGCCAACTCGAAAGCAGGATCGTCTATATCGTTGCGCTCCATGCCGAATCCGGGGGCGTTCGTTCGATATTCATCCCCCGAAAAGGGCTCGATCTTGTAAACCGTCGCCCCCATTTCCCCCAACACGCGCAACGCCGCCGGAGCGGCCACGTAGCCGGTCAATTCAACAACCTTGACTCCCTCAAGTCCCCGCATGACACTCTCCTCTCCCTATTTCCTCCTTTGAAATTATAGCCAAATTCACTCGTAAATCATCTCTCTACGAAGCGACCACACCCCCATCGCCCCATCGTGCGCAGCACGAAATCAACCGATGACGAAAAGCTTCTTCCTCGGATTTGACTTAGAGCATACTCGAAGGTACATCATAGGCACCATCTTGACCACCTATCGGAAGGATCCCCGTGAAGCACACCGATGCAACCGAAGAAGCACTCCCCGTACCCTCACCGCGTACCCATATCGAAAATAAGACCTTCGACGAAGAACGCGCACTCTACAACACCCACAACCTCGATATCGTCGATTGTCGTTTCGCGGGACCTGCGGACGGAGAAAGCTTTCTGAAGGAATGCCATGATATTCTGCTCCGCAATTGCTTCTGCGATCTGCGCTATCCGTTCTGGCACGTGCGGAAACTCACCATCGACGGATGCGAACTGACGGAAAACTGCCGTGCGGCGCTTTGGTATACCGATGACATCACCATCGACAACACGAAGCTTCACGGTATCAAAGCATTGCGTGAATGCGAAAAGGTACGCATCGAAAACTGCGACATCGACTCGCCCGAATTCGGCTGGTTTTCACACGAGGTTCATATGGAAGACACCACGGCGCAAAGCGAATACTTCATGTTGCAAGCCCATGATCTCCATTTGCATAACGTCGATTTCAAGGGCAAGTATTCCTTCCAATACACCCATGACGTCGAACTGTCGGATTGTAGGCTCGATACCAAAGATGCCCTCTGGCACGCCAAAAACGTCGTGGTGCGCAACTGTGAAGTAAAGGGCGAATACCTTGCTTGGTATTCGGATGGAATCACCTTCATCGATTGCCATATCTCGGGCACTCAGCCGCTTTGCTACTGCACCAACCTCACGCTCATCAACTGCACCATGACCGACTGTGATCTTTCTTTCGAACGCTCGCAGGTCGAGGCGACCATCACCACCCCCATCGACAGCGTCAAAAATCCCTATCGTGGCTTCATCGAAGCGCCCTCCATCGGTTCGGTGATCCTCGATGATGCCACCGCCATCGCTCAAGGTTGTACCATCCGTGTACGCGACGGGGAATGAAGTGCGCCCTACGGGGGAATTTCACCCTTTGCAACGACAGAGCTTCCTGTTTGTCCAACCATCATGCCGACGCCCGCCCACACGGCGCGCTTGCACCGGCATCCACCCGAATATGTCCAGATAGATACCACGTGGGTGCTAGAATGATGGCTCCTCGAAAAGCAAAGGAAGGCCTACTTCGTGAATCTTTCCCAGCTGTACTACTTCCGCGAACTCGCAAACGTCAAAAGCTTCAAAAAGGCAGCCGAAACACTGTTCGTCTCCGTTCCCACGTTGTCCATCGCCATCAAGAAATTGGAAACCGAATTAGGTTCCGAACTGCTCATCCGCAAACACAGCAGCATAGAACTCACCGATGACGGACGGGAGCTCTATGCGTGTCTGCAGCACTCACTCACCAATATCGACCGACACGTGGACGCCATCAAAACACATGCCCGCAAACGCAACAGCATGCTGCGCATCGGCATCGTCTTTTCACTGCAGCAGCGTATATGGTCATCGTTGCTCAACGACTTCTGGATCACCCAACACCGCAATCCCGACAACATCATCAAGCAAAGCACCACACAGCAATTGCTCGCCGCGCTCAAAAACGACGAGGTGGATGTCATCATCGCCGGCACGATGGAGCAAGACGATACGGTGGAGAAATTCCCCCTGTGGACATCGTCGGCGTTGGTTGCCGTGAACAAGAAAAACCCTCTAGCCAGCCGCGCAAGCGTGACCTTCGACGACATTCGCTCCCATAAACTCATCACCTATGAAGCCGACAGTCCCTTAGGCCCCGAAAGCAAACGATTGGCTCAAGAATTTTCACTCGATCCGGACTATGCTTTCGCCAATGAGCCATCCATCTGCTCAAACGTGGCAAGCCGTCCGGAAATCATCGGCATCATCTGCGACTCATGGATGGCGTATTCGTTTCCGGACGTGAAGATCATTCCCCTAGCGGACGCCCCGACCGACTTCCATCGGTTCTGGCTGATCCACCGGGCGAACATTCCCGAAACCCAAAAGCTTCTGAATGACTTCATCCGCTTCGCCAAACGATTCGACCACAAGCCCTACCTGTAAGCCGGACCCCGAATCCTTCGCTCAATCCTTCACGACGGTGCGGGCCACTTCGGCCTTCTTCAGTGTGGGCCTCTCCTTTTTGACTGCCGACATGAAGACGAAGGTAGCCAATGCCAAACAGATATTCACGACGGACAGCGGATCGGGTATTCCCACCAGCATCAACGCCGCAATACACAGTGCGACCGACACACCCGCCACAACACCGAGAACCACCGTCACGCGCTTTTCCGACTTCCCGTTGTAGAACCAGCTGAATCCCCAGAAGTGAATCAGAAGGCTCACTCCTATCGTCACCAGGCACAACAGCGCCTCTATGCGAAGCAGGATGGCCAGATCCCAGCCGCCCAATTGGTTGCCACCACGTGCGACAAGCTCCCAGCTTTCATAGACGGCACCTTGGGCGTACGCCAAAACGGTACACAGGCAACCGAGAAGTGCGCAGACGACGGCCCAGATGAAAAAGACGTTGAACATGCGGTGCATGCGGGTACGGACATGCGTCATCGCATACCCGTCGTCGCCTATCCTGGTTCCGCTTCCATCGTAAGAGATGACGATCGGCTGTTTTTCGACCTCGGGGGATTTCTTCTTCTTATCGCTCTTCTGCTTTGTATGTTTCCGAGACGCCATGTGGCCCTTCTCCTTTGCGTATTGCCACACGCCCACCTTGCAACGCAGGCGCACTTTTTCACCTGATGGTAATCGAGGTAGCGGCGATAGTCTAACAGCCCTCCCCCTTTCTGCACCCACGTTTTGACGCAGATTAATTTTTTTTACAGATACGCACGTATGTCGTTAGTTTTTGCATTAACGACCCCACCCATCTTTTGTCAACAACTATTTGTATTCCCTCTGGATCGAGGAGGATACTGGAAAAGCTACGAACGGTTTTCCCAAGTCATAGCGGAAAACCAACTTATTCGTTCGCCTTGTTGCAAATGCCGAAAAAAGAGAGTCGCCCTCTTCCTCGTGAAGAAAGGTTTCCCTGCGTGCGTATGCATCAAAGTAAGCGAATAAGGCTTTATGGGACTTCCCTGTAACAACGAAAACAGGGACAACATCTTTAAGAAAGGAAGGTGACTATATGGCTTCAAATGAATTGCAATCGTCATTTCATGGTATTGCAGCTCGTCTTGACCGTATGCCCATCACCAACTTCCACAGGAAACTCCTCTGGTTGCTCGGTGGCCTTACATTCTGCGACTCCGTCGACATGGCCGTCGGCGGCCCCATCGGTATGGTGCTCCAAGCCGAAGGCTGGATGACACTGGCCGAATTCGCCCTCTTCAACTCCATCACCATGGTGGGCTACCTGATAGGTGGTTTGTTGGCCGGTGCGATCTCCGACAGCGTCGGGCGAAAGAAAGCCGTCATGATCTGCGGATCGGTGTTCACCGTATTCTGCTTCGTGGCCGCTACTTCCCCCGATCCCACGTTTCTAACCGGGTGCCGCTTCTTCATGGGTCTAGGACTCGGTGCGGCCTTCCCCGCAGGCTATTCCGCCCTGACCGAATACACCCCGCCGCAAAAGCGTGGCCAGTATCAGTCCTACGTGGGCCTTATCGCCAACACGGGTACCCTGGTTGCCTCCGCAATCAACCTGATCGTCCTGCCCGCTTTGGGCTGGCGTCCCGTGTTCATCATCTGCGGCATCATGGGTCTTGTCGTTATGCTGCTCTGCTTCCTTTTCCTGGCCGAATCCCCCCGTTGGCAAGCCCTCATGGGTCGCAACGAAGCGGCGGATGCAACCGTCACCAAACTGGAAGAGCAAACGCGCGCTAAGGGCTTGGTGGTAGCCGATGTGCCCGAAGAGGAAATCCATCGCCGAGAAGCGGCTGAGGAAGTCAAACAGCTGCCGTGGAAATTCCTGTTCAAGAAAAGCATGATCACCCGTACGCTGACCGCCATGTTCCTTTGCTTCGTCATGAATGTTCTGGTCTACACCGTTATATCGTGGACGCCCACCATTCTGAAGGCAAACGGCTTCGACACGCAGCTGTCAACCCTGATGACGGTCGTCATGCAGCTGGGCATTCCCGTCGGCGTTGGCGCTCTGACGTTTTACGTGGAGAAGGTCAACCGCAAAACCATTCTCATCGTCACGTATATCCTCATCGCCATCCTCGGTCCCATCTGGTCCATCATCCCCACCGATCAACCGTACCTGGTTATGGGTGTCGGGTTCCTGGTCTGCGTCTGCACGTTCACCAATTCGGTGACCACGGCGGCCATCTATCTGTCCGAGCCCTTCCCCACCGCTTGCCGCATCCGCGGTGCCGGCGTGGCGAATGCGTTCGGTCGCTTGGGTGGTATCTTCAGCCCTATGTGGATCGCATTCCTCATCGCCGGTCCTCTGGGTACCATGGGTGCTTACATGATCAATGCCGGACTGGCTATCTTCATGGCTATCTGGCTGGCCATTTTCGGTGTCGAAACGCGTGGTCGCACGCTTGAAGACATCACCAAGGGGCTGCTGGAAGATTAGTTTTATAGCTGCTTGAACGAAGCGGACCTGCATACATAAAGCTCGTACCGTTTCGCCCAAGCCGCCTCAAGGGGAAAAGCAACCCACCGAAAAAGAACCGAGAACGCAACCGCTCTCGGTTCTTTTTTCATAGGGGGACGCTCGGGCGGTCGTCGGTCGGGTACTCGGGCGCTCAGGCGTTCGGTTCGGGTGTTCGGACAACCCGACAACCCGACAACCCAAACATTCGGCCCTTCGGACATTCGACACCACCACGGATCAGATCACCTTCGAACACACACGACCTACAGCGAAGCAGCCGGATCACTCACCCATGTTTTCGAGGTAGACCAACTGGGCCTGCACGCTACGCAAGGCGGCCGGACGCAAACGGGAATCGATGTCGGTATATACCGCATCCACCAACGCATCCGCATCACGGGCCACTCCCGCAGCCAGAGCCTGCCGTATCTGAGCCAACCGTTCCAAGCGGTGTTCGCGCGTGGCTTCGATGCAGGCCACGGGATCGGTTATGGGGTAGCCATGCCCGGGAAGAAACGTGTCTATCCCCTCTTCTTCAACGATCTTCTGCAGAACATCGAGGGAGTCCATATAATCCTGCAACACGCCGTCGGGGTGATAGACGACGGTCGGGCCGTGACGGAACACCACATCACCGGTGATCATGGAATGATCCTGCGGGTACACCAGCCCCACCGAATCAGCGGAATGGCCGGGCAGGGGAACAACCCTGAACACCGGACCGCCGTCTATGGGCTCGAATACCCCGTCAACAAGGGAGCCGTCCTCGCGCGAGTACACCTGCGCCCCCGTCATGGATTCAAGGTCGTCGGCACCTTCCGTATGGTCGGCGTGACAATGGGTCAGCACGATGGCCCCCACACGCAATCCCTGACCGACGCATTCGTTCAAAACGTTTTCGACATGAACCCCCGAAGGAGCAGGGTCGATGACCACGCATTCCGGACAGTCCGGCTCGGCGATGATCCACGTATTGGTTCCCATGTAGGTCATAGGTGAAGGATTGTCCGCACGAACGCAGAATACCCGATCACTCAGTCTGCCGCCGTTGTAGGTAGCGCTATCGGTGATGAAACTCATAGCTGACACCGAAGAACGATTTCTCCGTTTTCCTTACGTACGGGTTCGAACATAACCTTCCTGACGTTTCGGCGATTCGCCACGAAGTCGGCAGCCGATTCGGCGGCGGCGATGCAGGTGAGGTTATAGACAGTCGGCGGCACGACGAGCCAATGGCCGCGATCGGATTCGCGAATGGCATACGAAGGGGTGACCCAATCGGAAATCTGCGATTCGCTGGTCTTGTCGTCGGCCACCTGACCTTCGGGCATCAAGGCCGAGAAGAAAAACGTGTCGAAGCGTTTGGGTTCGAATTCCGGCGTACACCAGTTGGATACCAGCCCCAGCAAATCGGTGCGGATCACCAGATGCCGCCGTATCAGCATGTCGGCGAAGGAGAGCTCATGCGCCACCAGCGCATCGCGATCGGCCTGAAATCCGGGATCGCTCAAATCGGACACGAGCGAATCCCCGTCGGGCCCGGCAAGCAACACGCCGCATTCCTCGAACACCTCACGCGCCGCCGCCACGACAACGCGCCGAGCGGTCTGTTCGGAACAGTTCATATATTCCGCCCATTGGGCGGGGCTGGGGCCGAACCAGGGCAGCGAAGGATTGGAATCCCTATCATCCACGCGCCCACCGGGGAACACCACCGCATCGGGGACGAACGCCATGGACTTCACGCGACGCAGCATGAACACTTCGATGTTCTGGTTGTTGGGAAAGTCTTGGGGCAGTTCACCGTCTTCGATGCGGTAGTCCGTCTGTCCCGGCCTCGAATCACGGACAAGCATGACCGTCGCCGCAAAACGGGGTTGCGGCGGATTGGGATCGGGCTGGTCGATATGATGCCCTATGGAGGCGAGCACCTTTTCGTTGGGAACGGTTTCAACAAGGCCGCCGGAAACATTTACACGCATAGTTCCTCTTTTCCCTCTTGGAACGCGATCACGCAGCCGTGTGCGCCCCAGCATTTCTGTCGGGTTCCATGATAGCAGGATGATGAACGTGTTATATCAACGAAGGGTCCCTTTTCAAGAAGACCCTTCGTTTCATGTTCGCTATCTCACCACGACGTTGCTTCGCTGCAATTTCCCACAACCATACGCGTTCCCACATCACTCTCTCGCGGCGGCCAACACCTCCGCAACATCCAACACGGACACCGTCGCATCGACTGCGGCAACCCCGTCGGAAAGCATGGTCAAGCAGAACGGGCACGCCGTCACCAACGCATCGGCACGCGTGGCCAGTGCTTCTTCGGTGCGCATCTCGTTGATGCGTCTGCCTTTCGTTTCTTCCAGCCACATGTGTCCACCACCCGCACCACAGCAGAAACTCTTACCGTGATGACGCTCCATTTCTATGACCCGCGTCCCTGTCTGCGAAAGCACCGTTCGGGGCTGTTCGAAGATGCCCGCATAGCGACCGAGATAACACGAGTCATGATAGGTCACGTTATTGAAAACACTCGCGCCAGGTGAAAGCTTTCCCTCGGAAATGAGCTCAGCCAACAGCTGCGAGTGGTGGACCACCTGATAATGTCCGCCCATCTGCGGATAATCAACCGAAAGCGCCTGCAGACAATGCGGGCACTGGGTGACGATTTTCTTCACGCCATAGGAATCAAGCGTTGCAATGTTTTCGGAAGCCAAAAGGTAATAGAGGTATTCGTTGCCCAGTCGGCGCGCGGAATCGCCGCAACACTTTTCGGCGTTACCCAAAATGGCGAAGTTGACCCCTGCGGCCTTCATAAGGGACACGAACGCCGTGGCCACCTTGCGGCTGCGCGCATCGAATGCGCCCGAACATCCCGGCCAATACAGATACTCGGCATCGGGGTTTTCCTCGAGCGTGGGCACATCGAGACCTTCGGTCCAGTCCTTGCGCTTTTGCCACCCGATGCCCCACGGGTTACCGTTGGTTTCCATATTGCGGAAGGTCTGCTGTGCCTCAGGCGGAAATGCACTTTCCATGGACACCTGATATGTACGCAGATTGATGAGTTTTTCAGGATGAGTGATAAGCGCCGGACACTGTTCCGAACACGACCGACAGGTCGTACATTCCCACAAGGCGGCTTCACTTACCGCATGACCGACGACAGGTTCTTCGAGAAAACCCTGCTGATCTTCGCTGCGGTCTTCCTCGGGGGTTTTCAGAAGAATCGCGCCGCGCTGTTCCGAAGAGGAACGCAACGAAAGAATGAGTTCTTTGGGAGAAAGTTCCTTGCCGCTTTGATAAGCCGGACAATTTTCCTGACAGCGCCCGCACCGGATACATGCCTGGGTGTCGTATATGTCCTTCCAGGTGAATTCCTCCAAAACGCGTACGCCCATAGTTTCGAGATTCTCATCTTCGAAATCGACCGGAGGCAACGTACCCTTCGGATCGAACGAGCGGAAGTAACCGTTTCCGGGAATGAAAAGAGCGTGGATCATCTTGGTGTAGGTGAACGTTGCCAAGAACAAAAACGCGAGCGCCATGTGACCCCACCACAAAACGCGATGGACCGACGAAAGCGTAGCAGCATCCAAGGAAGCAAACGGCAACGAGCACACATACCCGATGGGCGACCATAACGCCCACGGATCATCGGTGCCCACGATGCGAAGACCTTCGGTCACGAAACCCGTAATCAGTATGACGATAAGCAAGACGAGCAGAACGATATCCGCAGGCTGCGTATCCAGCGAAGGGTTGACCTTGGAAACGCGTCGGATAAGCGCCGCGACCAGCCCGATGATACAGACGAATCCAGCCAGATCGACGGCAAGGGATATGAAATAGAGATAGAAATCCCCGTACAACACAGGGATACCCGAATATGACTGAAAGGCCACCAGCGAAGTTGCCACGATGCAGAACAACATGCCCCAGAAAATGGCGAGATGCATGAGACCGGGCCCTTTTTCACGAACGACTCTCCGTTGCGTGAAGATGTCGGCAAAGGCTCCGAAAAAACGTTCCTTGCGCCTATCGGAAACGTCATAGGGCGCACCCAGCTTCCATAGACGATAGCGCCGGTAGAAGAAGATCACGAAACAGGCCACCACCGCTGCAAACAGCAGATACATGATCCAGTGACCCGATATGTTCCAGTACAGTTCGCGTGTCGGAGTATCCATGACAGCCTACGCCTGTTCCTTGAAAGCACGGATCTCGGCCGCCATAAGGGGTACCGCTTCAAACAGGTCGGCGACGATGCCGTAGTCGGCGATGCGGAAGATGTCGGCTTCCGGATCGTTGTTGATAGCTACGATACATTTGGATTGGGACATACCCGCCTGATGCTGAATTGACCCCGAAATGCCGCAGGCGATATAGAGATCGGGAGCCACGATTTTACCGGTTTGGCCCACCTGGAACTGCTTATCTATCCATCCTTCATCGACGGCCACGCGCGATGCCCCTATGGCGGCGCCTAACACGTCAGCCAATTCTTCGAGCACCTTGAATCCATCGGGACCTTTCAGCCCACGACCACCGGAAACGATGAACGCGGCTTCGGTGAGATCGATGCGGTCGGACACGGCACGCACGATATCCTGAACAACCTGGCGAACTTCACCGAAGTCGGCGACGGTACGGCGAACAATCGAGGCACTTCGTTCCGGTTGCGGCGGGGCGACTTCCATCGCCTTGGGGCGCACGGTGATGATCTTCAACGCGTTCTCGTCGGCAAACGAGCACTTTTCCAGCACCTTGCCGGAATAGGGAGGGCGCACGAATATCGTTTTTCCGTCAACATGTTCGATATCCATGACATCGACGACAAGCCCCGTGTCCAAACGCTGGGCGATCACGGGAGCCAGATCGAGCCCTGTGGGAGAACTCGAAAACATGAGCATCTCGGGGGCTTTCTCCTCCATCAACGCCTGCAATGCATGAGAATACGCATCGGTCGTATAATCCGCCAAACGAGCATCATCGACAACGTGCACTTCGTCGGCACCGTAGTGGGCGAGAACCTGCAAAGATTCTTCTTCCACCGCCGATGCCAACACCACGGCAACGATTGCGGGAGCATCCCCCCGAACGTCTGCCAAACGACGAGCCGCGCTCAGCACTTCGAACGTGGAGCGCTGCACGTTACCATCTTTATATTCGACGAAGACCCAAATATCGGCCATGAGTTTTCCTTTCTCGGATGTTTCCCGTTCCCCTACAGAACTTTCGCCTCGGTGGTCAGAGCGGAAACCACTTCCGCTACCGCATCCGGCGTTTCGCCTTCGACGATGCGGCCACCGGCACGCTCCTGCTTGAGAGCATACGATTCGATCCGTATCTGCGCCGAGGAGCCATCGACCGAAGCGGGATCGATGCCCATATCCCCCAACGTTCGGGTATCTATGGGCTTTTTCTTCGACTGCATGATGTCGCGCACATTGGGATAGCGCGGTTCGGCAAGACCCTGCTGGGCCGACACCACGGCGGGAAGCGCAACGGAAACATTTTCCACCCCGTCTTCGATTTCGTGGGAAGCGATGACGCCGCCCTCGACAACCTTGAGGTCGACCGCCATATTCACCTGAGGAATACCCATGATGGTCGCGATGCGGGGCAGCGTTTGTGCGCGGGCGGTATCGCCCGACTTGCAACCACCCATGATCAGATCGGCTTCCAACTCTTCCAAAACGCGGGAGAGGACACGTGCTTTTCCACGGGAATCGGACTCATCGATCACATCATCATCGACGAGAATGGCCCTGTCGGCCCCCATAGAAAGAGCGTGACGGATAGCCGGAAGACTTTCCTGCGATCCCAAGGTGACTACGATCACCTCCCCGCCCTGTTCCTCTTTGAGCTGCACCGCCTTTTCGACGGCGAATTCAGCATAGGGGTCGATGATAAGTGCCGCACCTTCGGTGTCGATGCCACCTTCGTCATTGAGCGTGACCAAGGCTTCGGTATCAACCGTCTGTTTCACACATACTGCGATCTTCATGGAAGCTCCTTCATCATACGTGGCGCGATCGGCCTTTAGAGCGTGTAGGTTTTCTTGATGTCCGCCGCAAGGATTTTGCGCTGGACCTGATTCGATCCGGCGATGATGGTGAAGGCTTTCGCATCGCGGTAATAGCGCTCCACCGGGTATTCCCTGCAGAAGCCGTAGCCACCGTGAATCTGAACGGCATTCGTCGCCGCCTTCTGGGCTGTTTCCGTGCAGAACACCTTTGCGGCTGCCACCTGCGTTTTAGCTTCGGGGGTTTCGCCGACGAACGCTTCGATCGCTTCGTCGAGCATGAGCTCGGAGGCACGAATGGCTATCTCGTCGTCGGCCAACATGAAGGATATCGCCTGGAAATCAATGATGGACTGCGCGAACTGCTTGCGGGAATTCGCATAGGTAGCTCCGGCGGCAAGGGATGCTTTAGCCACTCCCAAGGCAGCGGCGGCAACGGCGATACGTCCCCGGTTGAGGGCATGGTAGGCTATTTCCCTTCCCTGTCCCACCTCGCCGATAACAGCAGATGCGGGCACTTCGAGATTTTCGAAGAACAGAGGGCAGGTCGGCAAACCGTGAAGTCCCAGCTTCTTCTCATGGGCGCTCACCATAACCGCGGGGTCGGAGGCATCGACCAGAAAGCAGGCGGGCTTTCTGGTATCTCCATCGACCACGTTGGCGAAAACGCACAGGTAATCGGCCACTTCGGCATTGGAGATGAATATCTTGTTCCCGTTGATCCGGTAGCCACCTTCGATGGGCTTGGCGGTGGTTCCCAGAGACCACACGTCGGATCCGGCATTGGGTTCGGTCAGCGCGAAGCTGATCTTCTTCTCACCGGCGATCAGATCGGGAAGGTAGGTGGCTTTTTGCTCATCGGTTCCGAAGCGCACCAGCGCATCCGATCCGATGGCTGAAACGAAGAGCATAAGAGCAACGGCAGGCGATTCCTGCGCCAGACGGGTGACACACTGTGCCCAGCAATGGACGCTGACGGCAAATCCGCCGAATTCTTCGGGCATGGCAAGTGAGAAAAGCCCCTGTTCGGCAAGAAGGTCGTGAATATCTTGCGGGAACTCATCTTCCTCGTCTATCTGCGCAGCTCGGTCGGCGATGATGTCGGTACATACGCTGTCCACCATCGACACGATCATCTTTTCTTCTTCAACCAATCGATACATGGAATTCCTTCCTCCGTGAAATCAATCCGTATTACATACCTTCCGTCACCCACGACGGGAAATGTCCGTAACCGTGCGTGACCGCGCAAACCAGGCCACGCGAACCAGGCCACGCGAACCAGACTCTACTTCAAAGGATGCTCCTTGAAGTATTCGATCATCTTGGGAACGACCGTATAGAGATCACCCTTGCTTCCGTAATCACTGTGCTCGAAGATGAGCGCATAGGGATCGGTGTTGATGCACATGATCGTCGACGATCCATCACAGGCAACCGTGTGTTGAGCCTGTCCCGAAATGCCCACGGCAAGATAGAGATCAGGGGTTACGGTGTTGCCCGAAATGCCTACGAGCGCTTCTTTGGGAAGCCACTCTTCCGCCTCATAGAGAGATCGGGAACAGCCCATCTCGGCATCGATGAGCGAACAGAGTTCGCGTATCATCGCCAGATCTTCCTCTTTTTTGAGACCGCGCCCTACGCTGACGATACGCTTGGCACTGGGGAGATCGACATCCCCCTTCACCCGTTTACGGATTTCCGTGCGCGTCGCTTTATACGAAGGCTCCTTGAACGCCAGCTCCACTTCCCTGTTCGCACCCGTGGGTTCAGCATCGGGAAAGGTTGCCGGACGTATGAAGAACATCCCCGTTTCGGCTTCGGTTTTCAGCTTCCGGTTTGCCAAGCCACCGAAATACATCGTGGTCGACTCATCGATCGCCGGCATATCCATCACGTTTGCCATGACGCTCGTCTGCAAGCGGGCGGCGACCCTGCCGAGAAGCAGTTGGATGCGACGGGAGGGCTCGGCGAATACGGCTTTGGGCGCTTCCGCCTCGATGAGTTCCGCTATCGTCGAAGCGGCATCTTCGCTCATGCGACCCTCGGGGATCACGGGGCGATAGATGGTATCGGCCACCCCTTCCACCACGTGCGATTCGGGCAGCGCGATCAGGGATACCTCATCGGCGAAACGACGGGCTCCGCCGCAGAGTTCCCGAATGGGCTGCTCCCGTTCGGCGATGACGAAGATCTTCATGGTCATCACGCCCCTTCCGTTTCGAGATAGGTATGCACCGCTTCGATGAAGGCGTCGATGTCATCATCGGTTGCCTCGAAGAATTTCATCTTGCGTGGAGTGGGATCGGGCACCTTGGTCTCCACGATGGAATAGCCATGCGGCGGCAGCGATACGCCGATATCGTCCAGCGACCATTCGCTCACTGGCTTGCGCCCCGCCATCATGATGTCCTTGACAACGCAGATACGCGGCTGAGCCATGTCGGAGAGAACCGAAAGAACCGCAGGTGTGGTGATTTCGATATGTTCGACATCATCGTCGAGTTCACGCTTCACCTTGACGATGTCTCCCTCGACATCGAAATCGATGACCGCATTCACATTGGGAATACCCATGATCTCGCCGAGTTGTATGCCCACCTGATGGGCGTAGACGTCAGCCGATCCATCACCGCAGATGATCAGGTCGATTCCGCCTATTTTCTCGATAGCCGCAGCAAGCGTTGTCGCAACCTGAAACGTCTCGGCGTCTTCCAATGAATCATCCATGACGAAATACACCGCATCCGCTCCGCGGGCAGCCACGTTTTTGCGCATGGTAGAGTCATGAATCTTGGTATCTCCGACGCTGAGGGCGACCAGCGTATGGTCATCGGAAGATTCGACGAAGCGGGCGGCCGCCTCGATGGCGTTGAGATCATACATGCTCACCACATGGGGTACGGCCGTATAATCGAGTGATTTATCGTAGTTGGTCCTGATGGCGACGTCATCATAGACCGACTTGAAACAAACAAGGACGTTCATACACCGATCCTTCGATCAATAGCACTTTACCTTATCTTGATAAGAGGGTCTTTCGGTATCCTGTTCGCCTTCAAGCGGAAAACCGCCACGGATAAGCACCTTATCGATACACGAGATCAACAGGCGAAAACACCATCCGTGTAGGAACGAGAAAAGCCATTACGCAGGCGCAATGACGCCGCCTCATACCATACGAAGAAAATAAGATACCGAAAAACTCTTCCGAAGATGCCGAGGGGAAAATCGAATTTTCCGGAAGCAGTAAGAAGACGCTGAGCAATCTGATCCGGAAGGACATCGGGCAGCCGGCTCGAAACAACGCCGAAGCGTCTGCGATGCCGACGCCCAAATCCTTTGGCTTTGACCAATAAAGAGGGAGCGGATAAACCGCCCCCTCCAAATCCGAAACGCAAAAGAATGTAAATGGCTTACAGTTCGTCCTGATTGCCCTTTGCATACTCCTTGAGAATACCACGGCCAGCGATGTGGACCATGATCTCGACGGTGCCGCCACCGATCTGGAAACCACGGCAGTCGAGCATGAGGCGGGAAACGCGAGTCTGGTCGGTGTAGCCAAGGCCACCCATGAGCTGGAGGGCACGAGAGCAAACGTCGGTCAGAGCAGGAGCACCATAGCGCTTCAGCATAGCAGCATCGTTGTTGACGGGGATGCCGTTGTCGAGCTTCCAGCACGTACGATAGAGGAAGTTACGGGTGTTGGTCAGAGCGATCTGCATCTCAACGATGTGCTCCTGAACCAGCTGGAAGGTCTTGATGCCAACGCCGAACTGCTGACGCTCGTTGGTCCAAGCGCAAGCGTCGTCCATAGCAGCCTGAGCTTCGCCGAGGAGTTCTGCCAAGAGAACGCAACGCTCCCACTCGAAGTTCTTCATGAGCTGCAGGAAGCCCTTGCCGGCTTCGCCGAGAAGTGCGGTCTCTTCAACCTCAACGTTGTTGAAGTGAACCATAGCGAAGGGGTTGATCTGCATGCCGATCTTGTTGAGGGGCTCGAGAACAACACCGGGGGTGTCTTTGTCAACGAGGTACATGGACATGGACTTGTTCTCGGGAGAAGGATCCTCGTCCTTGCAGACGACGATGAAGCCGTTTGCGTGCTCAGCGAAGGTAACCCAAGTCTTGGTGCCGTTGATGATGACCTTGCCATCCTTCTTGGTGGCGGTGGTGCTCATGTAGATGTTAGCGGAACCAGCTTCGGGCTCGGAGATAGCCAAGCAGTAGGGAGGATAGCCATTCTCGTAGTAGAAGTCTACCGCGTACTTGATCTGCTCTTCGGTACCGAATTCGCAAACATCGAACATGATGAGAGCGTTAGGAGCCATAGGAATGTTGCCGCCGATGTGGCAGAGCTCTTCGATAGCGATAGCCATGGTGAGGTGGTCACAAGGAGTTCCGCCGTACTCAGCAGGAATACCGAGCTTACCGAAGCCGGCGTCAACCCAAGACTTGGCGATTGCGGAATCGATGCCACGATTGATATAAGCCTCAGCGATCTTCTCCTCGGGAAGGTTCTCAACACCCCATTTACGGATGTTCTCCCTCAGAAGCTTCTGCTCATCAGAGTAGCTAAAATCAAACATTATTCCTCCTTATGGAATATCTTTCCTTTACTTTATCTTGCAACGGGTGGGGGTTGGTGGTCCCCCACCCATGTAAGACCGAAACAAAATTTAGAACGATTGCCCTATTAGAGCTTCATGCCGACAAGGTAACCGTCGCGAACTGCTTCGAGGCAGCGCTTGTACTCATCGGTCTTGTAAGGATCGTTGGCAGCGACGCCTTCCCAATCGGTGTGAGGAGAAGCGTTACCGATGAGGTGCAGATTCTCTTCGGGGATCATGCCCTTGCACTGATCGTAGAGGGTGGTGTTGTCAACGCAGACGGTACCGGCGATGATCGTGTCGGCGGGAACGGTGAATTCCTTGCCTTCAGCGTCTTCGACGAGAACGCCTTCCTTGGTGTAAGCCTTGACCTTGGTGGAGGTGAGGATCTGAACACCGGCCTTCTTGAGCTTGCGCAGCTCAGGATTCTTGTCGATGATACCGATCTCGGCACCGGCCTTCTTGTTGGGCTCGATAACGGTGACTTCGCGGCCTTCGTTCATCGCGGAAGCAACTTCGATACCGGCGAAACCGCCACCGATGACTGCCATGCGCTTCTTGACCAGCAAGTGCGTACCCAAGCCCCACTTCATGAGACCCAAAGGTGCACCCAGGATGCCCATGCCGAAGCAGGACATACCCCACATGAAGCCCATACCGGGGGTGTTGTGACCCTCGACGAGCTCTTTGAGAGCGTGGGAATCGATGACGTTCTTGTTGTTCTTGCCAGGAACGTCGGGGGATACGGTCTCAGGACCGACGGCGATGATGACTTCGTCTGCGCCGAAGCTCTTGATGAAGTCGGGGGTTGCCTTGGTGTTGCAACGAACGTCGAGGCTGAGGCGCTTGATTTCGTTGTTGTACCAATCAACCAAGGGAGGAAGCTCTTCGTTGAGAACCTGAGCGAGGTTCAGAAGTCCGCCGGGCTTCTTCTTCTGGTCGACGACGGTCACGTTCTTGAAGCCACGCAGCTTGAGGGTGCGGGCAACTTCGAGACCGGAAGGACCGGCACCGACGACGAGAATCTTCTTGTTGGGATTCTCAGCGGGCTTGTCCTGAGGAAGACCGAGGTGAGAGAAGTAGACGTTGGGGTTGACGGAGCACTTGCAGGGCTTGCCGACGAAGATGTTGTCGAGACAACGGGAGCAAACGATGCAGGGACGTACTTCCTCGGGATGACCCTCGGCGATCTTCGATGCGATAGCGGGCTCGGCGATCCAGTGACGAGCCATGCCGGCAGCGTCGCCGGAGCCGTCGAGAAGAATCTTCTCGCAGACATCGAGATGGTTGATACGGGTACCGGGGAAGGTAGGAAGCTTGGTGTACTGCTTGGCAGCCTTGGAAAGGTAGATGAACTCACCTTCGGGAACAAGCTGGTTGGCGACGGGGCGGGGAGCCTCATGGAAGCCGGCCTGGATGCTCCAAGCATCGATGCCGTGAGCTTCGACGCACTTGATGACTTCGGGGAGATCCTCGATGCGCTGACCGCCGGGCATAAGGTCGTCGGCAGAGTAACGGATCAGGATGGGCATGTCGTCGCCACAGGTCTTGTGGATCTCATCGATGATGTCGGTGAGGAGACGGCAGCGGTTCTCGGTGGATCCGCCGTATTCGTCGGTACGATGGTTGGAGTACTTGGAAATGAAGCGCATGACCATGTAGCCGATGCCTGCGTGGATTTCGATGACGTCGATACCGGCCTTCTTGCAGCGAAGAGCGGCCTCGCCGTACTGCTTGACTACCAGGGCGATTTCCTCTTTGGTGAATTCGCGCTCGGGCATACCGACGAACGGACCGGAGACGACATCCTTGGAGGGAGCATAGGAGAGCAACTCGACGTCGCCGGAGGGACGCCATTCGTAGCACAGCTGCAACTGGGCAGCCAACTTGGCTCCATGCTTGTGGCAGACCTCTGCGGTGCGGGTCAAACCGGGAATAAAGCAGTCATCCCAAACGCCAACGGCACCGGTGGTGGTGTGGTACTTAGGATGCGTGTCGAAGCAATCGCAGATGTAACAAGAACCGAGCTCGATGAGAGCTGCACCGCCCTTAGCACGCTGCTCGTAGAAATCTACGAGGTCATCTCCGACATGATAGTTATCAGTCTTCTCGATGGTCATTGGCAGCATGACAAAGCGGTTCCTCAGTTCAACATTGCCGATTTTAAACGGCGTCATAAGTGATTCGTACTTCACTGCACAGCCCCTTTCTTACAGAACATGTGTGAACTTGCTTTGTGTTTGGAGTGGAAGCGGAAGGCATAACTGGTAGAAATCGCCTGGCACAAAAAAGCTGAACATTACTAATAACGTCAGCTTCATTGAAATGATTTTTATCAGTGATGACTAATCGTTTCTATCTCCTTTGTATCAAACATTCTAAAACATGATGGGGAAATATCGATGGGCATTATAGATTTTTTGTTGGTCTATAGGCTCAGTTTATAGGTTTTTTTCATGATCTTCTATTTGCGGCACTTTTGAAACGCCAATGGGTCTTTAAACAACTCATATCTTCAAAAGTACCCATTTTGGCGATTTTGACCCAAATTTGAATGCTTTTACCGCTATAATGACACCATCTTGACAATGACCATTGAAGCCTTCGGGTAATCATGATAGGAGCCGCTCGTTTATGGGACCGCTTGACACCAAGCTGCTGATCGCCGATGCCTTTGTGGAATTATGTGAAGAAATACCTCTACGAAAGGTCTCCATCAGTGACATCGTGGAAAAGACGGGCAAGAACCGCAAGACCTTCTACTATCATTTCGTCGATAAAGAAGCGCTCATCATCTGGAAGTTCCGCTACGACCTAGGGCAGGAACTCCAAAAGAAGTTTCCCGAAAACATTCTGGTCTACGAAGCCCCCAATAAGGAATCCACTTCGCAGTTCCCCTATTACATCACGCAGAAATCAGGCGTTCGCTCTCTGGATCATTCGAAATTCTTCGACTCGTTCGCCACCATATTGGAGAAAAGGCGTACGTTCTACACCCAGGCACTCCTCGAAACAGGACCCCATTCCCTGCGTAACTACCTCTATCGACTGTATCTGCCCGCGCTGCGCAACGATATCGACATCATCTTGGCCAACCGCTATCTTCCCGAGGAAAACATAGAATTCCTCAGTGAATTCTACACGTGCGCTTTTCTTTATTACTTCATCCGCAAATGCGACCAACCGGGAACGAAACATCTCATCAGCAACGCCGGCCCCTTTTCCAACATCATCCACAGTTCCTTGGAAATGGAAATCAAGGAAGCCCAGTTGCGACGCAATCTCTAACGACGGCGCGCCACACCGGCGTCTCTCAGACCACCAGTTTCGAGTCTTCCACCTTTTCGATATACCAATGCAAAAACCGCATCAAAGGCTTACGGAGCACCAGCCCCAGAAAAGCGGCGGGAATCACGAAAAGCAGCAGACATGCCATGGATATCCAGAAATCCCCTTGGTAGACACCGAACATGGCTGCGCGCATGCCGTTGATGACGTGCGTTGCGGGCACATAGGGACTCAGCCATTGGAACACATCGGGCAGCACCTGCAAGGGGAAGCTGCCGCCGCCGCTGGTCACCTGGATGATGAGAAGGAATACGCCGATGGCCTTACCCAGATTGGCAAAGGAAACCACCAGGGAATACATGATGAACGTGAAGACCAATCCCGCCAACCAGAAGCACAGCAGATAGAGCAACGGCTCATTCACCTGCACCTTCATGAACAGCATATTGCCCAGCGACATACAGGTCGTCTGCATGAAGGACACCACGGCAAAAACGCCGAAGCGGCCAAGAAACATCTGATAGAGCTTAGGATTGTCCATGGCTCTACGGGATTTTTTGGATACATGCACCTTGATGGCAACGACCAGCAGAAGCGATCCGATCCAAAGCGCCAGGGTAGTGTAGAGCGGCGCCATCTGAGAACCGAAGTTGTCGGCGGGGAATACCGCCGTGCGCTCCAATTCAACCGGAGCCGACAAAGCTACGGAAAGGACTTCGGGGTCGGCGCTCAGCAGTGTTTTGATCTCGTCGAGATTGCTACTTTCGAGAGCCTCGGTCAAAGAAGCACTCAGTTGAGCCATCCTTCCCGACGATGCCTCCAGGTCGGAGGCGGCAGCGCTAAGCTGTTGTTTCGTGGTTCCCAGTTGAGCGGATAAGGACCCGGAAGATCCCTGCAATTCATCGGCAACGCTGCCCAACTGCTGCGCGTTCGATTCGAGCGTCGCCGTAATAGCCGTAACCGAAGCGGCCAGCTCATCCATAGCGGGCTTCACATCGTTGTTGTAGTCGGCGGACAGGCCTTCGAGGCTTTCCTGCGCCTGCGTGACCAGCACCTTGATTTCGGCATGTTGGGCCTGGGCATCCGCGTTACCGCTTTCTATGCTGTCAGCCGCGTTGTCCAAACTGGTAGCCAACTGATTCTGCAACTCGATGGAGGTGTTCAGCTGGTCGATCATGGCCTGAATGGCATCTTGATATTGAGGGGCGGCTGTCGGCTTCAATTGTTCGAGCAGATCAACGATGGTCGCGAAATCCGCTGCTTGGTTGTGGGCCACTTCCGCTTGAGAGCGCAATTGCTCGGTCGAATCCTTGGCCAAGGTGTCGGAAGAAGCGAAGGCTTGGTCGATGGATTCTCCCAATCCCTCGTAACTCGCACTGCTTTTTTCAAGCGCATCGGCCAGTGCCGACGCGGAGTCGGACATGGCGAGGGCAACGGTGCCCATCCCTTCCTTGCTGTCGCTTGCGGCATTCGTCACTTCACCGGCCGAATCCTTCGCCTGGCCCAGTAACCGTGCCGACCCCTCCACGAGAGACTGAGAGGTGTCGAGCAGCTTCGCATACGCCGACAACACGACGGAAGCCTGCTTCATCTGGTCCGACAGCGAGGAGACATGCTTGGCGAGATCACCCAAGCGACTATCCATACCCGACGCATCGGCGTATTGCGAAAGGGACGAGGAAAGAGCCAGCGATAGTTCAGAGAGGGTCTCCGAAAACGCCACGTTTACCTGATACGACACCTGATTCGCGCTCTGGTCGGTAACCTTGGGGGCCACCGCACTCTTCTTCTCATTGGTGTAATAGACGATTTGCGCGTGTTCGACATCATCGGAATAGAACGTCATCATATCCTTGCTGAAACCGGGAGGAATGACCACGGCAGCGTAATACCGTCCGGAAGAAGTGCCGTCGATGGCATCGTCTTCGCTGGTAAATACCCAGTTGATCTGATCGTTTTCGCGCAGAGATGAAACCACTCTATCGCCGATATTCACTTCCAAAGGTACCAAATCGCTTTCGTAACCTTCGTCGGTATTGGCAACGGCGACTTTGAGATTGCCCGTATTGTTGAATACATCCCAACTGGCATCGATGTTGTACCAGCTGAATATGGAGGGAAGAAACACCAACCCCAACAAGATGATGATGGTGACCGTATTGCTGAAAAGCGATTTCATATCGTCCACGAAAAGGGCCCAGATGTTATGCATCGCCGCCCCCTTTGCCGGAATCGGAGGTGGATTCTTCGTCTTGGTTTAGGCCTCCGTCAGACGATGCCCGAGCGGCTTCGCCACTTACCTCGGAAGAAACCGCAGCCGCAGCGACCCGCTCGCCCGAACCGGGCAGACGAACACCTTCCCGACTGAGGGGTTTCTCCATCAGGGAACGTAGTTCGGAGTCGGACAGAACTTCCAGCTTGCGACGACGTTCGAACGAGTCGTAGATGTATTCGACCAAGATAAGGAACACGACGATGAAGGCCAGCCACACCAACCATGCGGTGAGCACGATGACTTTCTCCGTTTCGTTCAAACTGAAAACCACCATGGCGATAAGCGGAACCACGACACCGAAAAGCAACGCCCCCTGTTTCAGGCGGGGATACAGGGCGATGAATTTCGCCTCCCTTTCCTTCAGGGATTCACGATATTCGTCTCGATCGGAAAGTGCGTTGATCAGCTGCGTGATACGGTAGCGACGTGATGGAACATGCACATCCTCGCTGTTGAAGATGTCGCTTTCGGATATCTGCTTGGCGAACAGGCGATTCAGGTTGGTCAGATAGGGGCGCACGAAAAGACCGACGAGGAAAGAGATGACGCAGAACAGCAGCAGCACCAGCATCATCTGACCATACTGGTCCCCGTAGAATCCGCCGATGGTTTCACGCAGCGCATTGATGCCATAGGTGAAGGGGAATATCGGATAAACCGCTTGGAAAAACGAGGTGGTCATTTCAATGGGGTACAAACCCGTGGCACCGGGGATCTGAACGAACACCAAAATGATGCAGATACCCTTACCCACATGCTGCAAGGTGACGGAAAGGGCGTATTGGATACTCAAATACGTAAGCGAAGTCACCACCGCCGTCGCGTAAAACAGCGGGACGTTGACCGCCTGGACCCCTAAAACCAAATTGCCGGTACAACAGATGATCGCCTGCATGGCGACTATGGGCGCGAAGAACAACCAGCGCGCCAGATAGCGCTGCGTGATGGTGGCTTTCTTGATTCCTTCGTCATCCACTTCCAATTTCAAGATGACCATCAGCATGAACACGCCTATCCACAGCGTGAGATTGGTGAACAAGGGAGCCATGGCGGAACCATAGGCATTCAACGGATAGATTTTCTCGGTTTTCAATTCCGTTGGCGACTGCATGAAATCGGAAATCTTCTGTGGATCGATGGAGCTTTCGAAAATCTTTTGGAGGGTTTCGGAACCCATCAGTGCCAGAAAATCGGTTTGCACCGTATTCAGATCGGACTCCATGCCGGAAAGAAGGGCATCCGTTTGAGTGAGGGCGTCGGTCGTGGTGCTCAGCGTCGAAATCAATTGGTCCAGCACCAGTGATGCCTGATCCACCAAAAGCGTCTGCTTCGCCACCACGCCCGACAGGGTACCCGTGGAACCGGCGATCTGCGAAAGACCCGTATTGATCGCCGGCAAGGTGGACGTGGTGATGGTGTTGCGATAGTCGGATTCGGCGGCCAGCGTACCCTGCATAGCCGTGTTCACGTGGTCGGAGGCATCCGAAACCGCCGCTGCGGTTTCAGCGGTATCCTTGCTGACGATCTCAAGACTATCCAGCGTCGATTCGAGATTGTCGTTGCTGTCCTTCAGGGCAGCCAGAATCGAAGCGGCATTATCCTTGCTGGTACCTTCGGGCATGGCGTCGACGAGAGTTTGCAATTCTTTGATGACCAACTTGTTCTGCTCGACCGTTGCACGACCCGATGCGATAGCGGCGTTCACGTCACCTTGAGCGGTGATGATGGAAGCGGCGGAAGAAGCGATGGTGGTATTCGTTTTGGAAGCCGCTTGAGATGCGAGATCGTTGCTCTGGCCTAACGCCGGCAGTAATTCCCCGGCAAACGCATTCACCTTGTTCTGCACGATCACGGTTAAGTCGGATGTCTGCTTCAACTGGTCGGAGAGTAGTGCGATATCCTTTTTGGAATCTTCCAGAGAGGCTTTCGCGGTATTGGCTTTATCGATAGCCTCCGTGCTGGCCCCGGATAACTGCCGCAGTGAGCCACGTGCGGTACCAATGCTGTCGTGAGCCGAGGAAAGTTGTGAGGCTATGGCGCCTTGCGCCGTATCAAGCTGCGCTTTCGATGTGTTTATCTTGTCGCCGATGGTTGTACTGACGGTTTTACTGACCACACCTACAAACGTGGAATTGATCGTTTCCTCGAGAGTCGTCGCTCCCGTATCCGTTATCTTCGGAGAGACCGCCCCCGCCTTTTCGTTGACGTAATACTCCAGTTTGGGCTGTTTGAAATCACCCGTCAGAATGGTCGTGAAGTCTTTACTGAAATCGGAGGGGATGACGAAAGCGGCATACGCCCTACCCGAATCAACCTCTTCCATAGCGGTTTCCCGATCGACGAAAGCCCAACCCAATTCATCATTGGAATCAAGCTGAATCACTATTTCGTCGCCCAACCTTAAATCACCGGTCAATGCATGGGTGGCTCCCTCGTCTTCGTTGACCACGCATACACGCAAATTGCCGGTATGAGCATAAGGGTCCATGAAGCCATACACGTTGAACCACGTATACAGCGAGGGAAGAACCATGAGAACAATAATGACGACGAGAGCGGCAGGGGCTTTGAGCAAACGGAGCACATCGCGCTTGAAAATGCGCATCACATTACCCATGCCCAACCTCCTTCTTCGTCGATAGCCTATTCGGCTCGTATAAACCCAGCTTGATTGCTCAATACAGATATTACAGTGTATACCCACGTCACATCTGAACCAAGCACGGAAGTCGGCGAATCACCTTCACCACAAAGAAAAGAGGGGGACTTTCGTCCCCCTCTCGTTTCCAGAGCAGATGCTCTTAGTTTCTTTCTTGAGTTTTAAAAACTCCGGACTAAGCGCCAACCTTGTCCAAGTAATCCTTGCGACCTGCTTTGTAGCAGATGGTGCAGAGGAGGTAGATGATCACCATGACGACGATATCCAAGATGAAGAATGCATTCCAACCGAAGCTCTGGTTGATAAGAGCCAAACCGGATGCAGCGGTTGCGCCGACCAAGTTGACAGGAATCAGGATAACAGAGTAGATCTTGTCGTAATGCAAGTCGCCGAATATCTGACGCGTCAGGTACGGCAGAAGCGTTGTAACGAAAGCGTAGATACAACCATAGATGAAACCGCCACCGAAGAGGATGGGGAGAATCTTGTTGTAACCGCCCCACCAGATAGCCGCGATACCAAGGATACCAGTGCCAACACCCAAGATGAGAGCAGCCTGGACGGACTTGGATTCCACAGCACCGGTGGTGACCTTACCAACAGCCATACCGACCATTGAGAATGCTTCCAAAGTACCGGACATGATCATGAGTTCGGGGATCTGCTGACCCAGAGCGTCGCACGCTACAACCGTCTGGTAGTAGGTGGTGTAGTGCTGAGGATAAATACCGCAGATGTTCATCAAACAGCCGGCAACGATGAGTACATAGAAGTACCATTTGGTGTAAGCAACCTTAGGCTCGACACCCTTGAGAACAACGTGCTCCTCGTCGATGACTTCACCTTCGGAGAGAGGCTCACCGTAAGCCTTCAGACCAACATCCTGAGGATGGTTGCGAAGAGCGAACAGCGTCCAAGGAACCGTACCGATGAAGGAAACGATACCGAAGATCAGGTAAAGGTTACGCCACGTTTCCTCAGTCAACAGGTTAGGACCGAGAACGAACTGACCGACGATGTTGAATACAGCGCCGCCAGCACCGGTCATAGCATAAGAAAGACCGAGGCAGAAACCGAGCTTTTTCTTGAACCAACGACCGAGAACGCCTGCGGTCATCAACCAGAGCAAGGTGATCTGGCAGAAGCCCATGAAGACGCCGGAGATGTACCACTGCCAGATCTCGTTGTAGGTCGACATCATGCCGACACCAAGAGAGCCGCAGACACCAGCAACGGTGCAGATGATTCGGACGTCAAATTTCTCAAGCAGCACACCGACGGGAGCTGAGAAGATAACCTCCGAGAAGTAAACAATTGACATATAGAAAGAAACATCGGAAACCTGCAGGCCCAGGTAGTTAGCTACAGGCTTGTAGCAAAGACCAGGACAGCTAAAGGTAATAGCACTAGAAGTAAAGATACAGGCCATACACGTGAACAGCACGAAAAAGTGGCGCACGGTAAAGCCTTGCGTTTTTACATTATCAGCCATAACCCCTCCTTAAGATCGTGGGACATCATCGTCCCCAGTTCCCTTAAGGTGCAAGTGTTCTTTGAGAGGCTCGGTGTAATTCTCTCTAAGGACAGCTGCACCCGAAGACACGATTGCCTTCATTGATATTTTCAGACTGTCCTCTATGTCAAAAAATGGTCAGATGTTGAATATTGACCTATAGATTTTGTGGTTTTTAGCGTTACAATGACGTTTCTTTTTTTGAGATATTTTCTCTATTTTCGCAGGTCAAAGATATATTTAAGGTTATTTTAGTTTCACCATCTTCTTCATATCCACACAGAAAATTTTCAAATTTTTCTCTTCTGCAACGCTTTTTAAAGCTTATTTCAGATTGATTGATAGCGTGGTGCCAATCAAAAATGCTCTGATTGATTCATCTCATGAATCAATTCTTTTTATTTGCTTCCGCTGGTCTATCGATTCACCCTCTTTTACCTATTTCAAGAACCATTTTCGAAACCTTCGCACAGCAGGATCCGGCCTCCGATCCGAGGAAGGTCCGTCATCTGCCCGATGAAGCCGCAACGCGCACCGACATCCCCCATGGTTCGCCCCACCTATTTCTTTCATCCTTCTTACTAATATTAGTAGGAGTACGAAAACCGATAGAAGAGATGGCGCCGAGCGCGTTGAAGCCACCTCCCCTTCCGCGCCTCGGGAAGAAGCAGAATTGAAAAAAGGTCGGACCGGGAACCTATCCCGATCCGACCTTTCGCTTCACAGACGAACGGCTTCTTTAGAAAAGCCGACCAATCTTTAAGCCGTCACCTTACCGCGATAATCCTTCGCACCGAACCAAACGGTGAGGGCACCGAGGACATAGAGAACAACAGACAGGATGATACCGACGATGAAGAAAGTAACCCAACCGGGACCCTGGTAGATGAGAGCCAAACCGGATGCCGCGAACGCACCGACCAGATTGACGGGCATCAGGATACGGGAGTAGATCTTGTCGTAGTCCTTTTCGCCGAACAGGATTCGAGTCATGTAAGGCAGAGCCGTCGTAACCAGAGGGTAGATCATGCCGAAGATGAAGCCACCGCCGAAGAGCACGGGGATCATCTTGTTGAAGCCACCGATCCAAACACCGATCAAGCCGATGATACCCGCTGCAGCGCCGAAGAGAAGAGCTGCCTGAATGGACTTGGATTCGATAGCACCGATGGTGACCTTACCAACCGCCATGCCGACCATACAGAAGGCTTCCAACGTACCCGACATAATCATGAGGTCGTGGATCGTCACTCCGGAAGCATCCACGGCGACAACCGTCTGATAGTAGGTCGTGAAGTGCTGCGGGTAGATACCCATTACGTTGAACAGACAACCGGCGATGATGAGCAGATAGAAGTACCATTTGCCCCATGCCTGCTTCGCGGTGATACCGGGAAGTTCGAGATTGGCGGCATCGATGGTTTCACCCTCGCGGATTTCAGCACCGTAAGCCTTGAGGCCGACTTCTTCGGGATGGGAACGGATGCAGAACAACGTGAAGGGCACGGAGAGCACTGCGGCTGCGATACCGTAGAAGAGGTAGAGATTGCGCCATGTTTCCTCGGTCAACAGGTTGGGACCCAGGATGAACTGACCGATGACGTTCATGGTTGCGCCACCGAGACCGGTCATGGCGTAGGAAATACCCAACACCAAACCGAGCTTGGCCTTGAACCAACGGTTCAGAAGACCGGCGACCATCAACCACAGAAGCGTGATCTCACCGAAGCCCATGAAGACACCGGAGATGTACCATTGCCAAATCTCGGTGTAAGTGGACATCATGCCGATGCCGGCGCTTACCGCAACGGCGGCGGCGGTGCAGATGATACGAACGTCGTATTTCTCCATGAGAGCACCGACGATGGGCGAAAAAACAACTTCCGCGAAATAAACCAGAGACATGTAGAAAGAAATATCGGAAACCTGAACTCCGAGATAATTTGCTACAGGCCTATAGCAGAGACCGGGGCAGCTAAACGTGATAGCCGCAGGGCCAAACGTACACGTGATGCACGTGAGCAAGACCAGGAAATGACGTGCCGTCATTTTCTGAGTCTTCACAGCAGAATCAGCCATGATCCTCCCTTTCTTGGAGCACAACGGCTGAAGCCGTCAGAGCTCCTACACTTTCCTTTACTTGCAATACAGCGATACGGACATTCCGTGATACAGGGATATGAATACGGGGATGTCCGTGATGAGGTGAACCCTCACTGATAATTTTGCCGTTCACCCAAATTTCAAAACATGGTCAGATATATCAACATGACCACTTGAATTATTTGGATAAATATGCTTTTTGAAATTTTCTACTATTTCTGCCGATTGATACCCCAAAATCCATAGGTTGGATAAACCAATTACCAACAAATTTTTGAAAATGACCTATTTTTGAAGAAAAGTGAACATGTTTTGAACCCGTTCACAGAACGATTTCAACCAGATGTTTTCACAGGGTATTCGAGAGTAAAAAGTTTACGGATCGCGCCATCCGTCCATACGGCGAAAAAGGGTTTTTTCAATACCTCATTGGAAAAAAGCTTACGGACACGGCAGAGTGCCCTGTCTCCCCTTCGTATTTTGATCTCAAGTCATTCGAGACATAAAGAAAGCCGCCCCCTTCTCATTATCCAAGAAAGGGGCGACCGTTTATTGCGGAGCTCTTCGATACTCTACGGAGTATGTTTCCGATACTAGCGCTTCTTCTTTTTCTTGTTCTTACCCATTTTCGCTTTACGCGCCTTGGCGGCCGCACGATCATTCTTGATAGCATTGAAGAGGAAGTAAGCGAAGATACCGTAACCGATAATAGCGATACCGATAACATTGAGAATGTTGAAGTTGTTCATGATCATGTAGATGATGATTATGGTCGTAATGGGGTTGGAGACGAGGGCTATAAGCCAATTCTTATTGTTCTCTTTCATGTATCCTCATTCTTTTCGATCGTACATCACACGGGAAACGAAGCGGCATGCTTACCGCTTCCGGGGCATTTGACAGAGATGGCGCTCTGTCATCGCTTTCACCTTAAGTACCCCATCTTATCGAAGTGCGTGTCACTGGGCAAGCATTCACCGTTATAACAGAGTTTCCTGTTTCTCGTATTTATCCAATATAAGCGGTGCGGAGATATAGACCATGATCTGATCAGTGCCTTCCGCAATCTGATTGCCGCGACAATCCTCCCAAATCTGACTCACCCGTGATGATTCGGTATAGCCCAATCCGCCGAGAATCTGCATGGCATCGCTGGCCACCCGCGTGGCCGCTTGAGGGATATAGCGCTTCATCAACGCCACCGACAGGCGCTTGTCCGGCCTGTTGTGTTCGATGGACCAAACCGCACGATAGAGCATGGCGCGCATATTGTAGAGACTTACCTCCATGTCGGTCAGCATCTGTTCGATCTGCTGGAAGCGACTGATCTGAACACCGAATGCCTTACGTGAGCGAGCGTGTTCGACCGCATCCTCCATGGCGGCCTGAGCCATACCGAGAGATGAAGCGCACGTGAACACACGACCGAATTCCAATAGTTTGAACAGTTGGCGAAAACCACCCTCGTGTCCCTTGAGGCGATATTCGGGAAGCAATTCGACTCCTTCGAAGGAGACCGCCGCAAAGGGCAACATGGACTGTCCTATCTTATTGATGGGAAAGGCGCGAATGCCCTTGAGCGTACGGGGAATGAGCCAAAACGTAAGGGGCGGATACTTACCCGGCTCCTGCTCATCCTTGTCTATCGCGGCGACGAGGATATTGGGAGAATATTCCCCATTGTTCACGTAGGTTTTCTGGCCGTTCAAGATGATCTTACCGTCAACGGTTTGAGTCGAGGTCGCCATCCCCATGGAATCGGATCCGGCGCTGGGTTCTGAAATGGCCAGCGAAAACATGAGACGCCCGGTTTTACGGTAATCTTCCAGCACTTCCGAAAACTCACTCTGCCCCGTAAAGCCACCGATGATCTGAAGATTGAACAAATCGTTCTGGAACGGCAGCGTCGCACCCGCGCAGCGGGAAAGCTCCTCAAGGACGAGGGCCTGGGACATGATGCTCAATTCGAAGGGATGCTCTTCCGTGGGTGTTTCGAAACTGAAATACAGGTCAGCGAACCCTTTGACCACTTCGTCGGGAAGGCCTTGGTCCCGACGCCACTGTAAAACATGGTCGGCATCAAAAACGGCTTCGCCGAATTCACGGAATGCGGCGATCAGCTTTTCCTGATCCGCATTGAAGGCAAAATCCAAAACGATCCCTTTCCTTTCTCGAGGGTAAATTGCGTTATCCGACAAGCAGGAGAAGATCTGTGTCTTTGCCTGCTCACACACTAAGACCCCAAACGAATCGGGGTCGCTTGTACATGATGAAGAACCATCGGGTGGTTCACCGAGATATGAGGGCTTCCCGTGTCTTGACGATGAAGGGAAACAACGGCCACGGATAGCGTGACCATCCTTTATCAAGCATAGAGATCTTTCTCGTTTTGTGTAGCAACAAAAAGGCGAATCTATCCGATGAAAAGCCCCGATTTATACAAAATGATGAATTTGACCGAATCTGAACACGTTACTTTTCACTCATTTTGGGCTTGTCGTTTCATTTTCACCACGAGAAAGCAGCCAACTTACCCCGTATGTTTGTTAGAATCAAAGACAGGTTATATCAAGCGGCGTTGCACCGGAAAGCGGAAGCGCGCCATTCAGCATGGGGAGGCATTCATGAAGATTCTCGCTATCAACGGCAGCCATCGCGTGGGGCAGAACACCGCCAAACTGCTCACTATCGCTCTCGAAGAAGCTCAGGCTTTGGGAGCTGAAACGGAATTGGTGGAACTTACGGAGCTCGATATCGAATACTGCGTCGGTTGCAACAAGTGCCTCATGAAACCCCAGTGCACTATCGAAGACGATATGAAGGAACTCAAAGCCAAGATGGCCGCCGCAGACGGCATCATCTTGGGGTCGCCCGACTATTTCTCCAACGTCACCGCGCGTATGAAATGCTTCATTGACCGCACGCGCCCCCTTCACATGGTGTCCAATCAGCTCAAAGGGAAAGTCGGCGGATACCTTACCATGTCGGGTTTGGACAACTGCGGATCGGAAGCCACCAATCACGTGATGGATCACTTCTTCGCAACCCATGAGATGATGGTCGTCCATCCCCGCCCCGAAGGTCCCGTCATCGGATCGGGCGTCACTGGATCTTTGATGGCCGGCATGAAGGAAGGTAAGCCCCGCTGGCGTCGCAGTGTGGACGAGGACGAAATAGCACTCGCCATAGCCCATCAGCTGGGTAAGGATATGGTCTACTACATCGAAAAACTTGCTTAACGAATAGCTGCCTTTGCAGCGATAACGCAGCCTCTCCTCCTAACGGAGCCGCCGCTCTTGACAGGATGTACTCTTCGCGAGTGCATCCTGTTTCTTTATAGAGCCCCTCTATGGAGTTCGACCCCTCTTCGCGAAGGTGCCGGAATACAAGGTGGATACGCGCTATGTTCGGCGCACCAAAACAGGAAAGCCGGGTATCCCCGGCTTTCCTTATAAGGAGCTTATCGATCAGCTCCTAAACTATGTGTCGAGATATTGCTACCTCTTAACAGGTGACTACCAATTGCAAGGAGCCTCGCCGGCAGCCTGACGCTTGGAGACGAAAATCCTGTCGGGGATTTCCTCGCCGTGGTAGGCAACAACAGCGCCGGAATCTTCCATAGCGGCAATCTGCTCGTCGGAATAACCGAACTCCTTCAGGAATTCAACGGTGTGATAGCCAACGGGCTTGGAAAGGATGATCGGAGGATCACCATAGGACTCGAAGCGCAAGGGGCTCATCGGGAGAGCACGCTTGCCATACTCTTCGTATTCGACAATACGGAGCGAGTCGTTGTCGTAGGCTTCCTGATCCTTGACGATGTCGGTGTAACGGAAGCACTTCTGAGCAGGAACTTCGTTCTTCTTGAAGATAACCATCCACTCGTCGAAGGTCTTCTTGGCGAAAGCAGCTTCGAGCCATTGGATGACATCGACGTTCTTGCCGCTTGCCCTCAAGGCAGCGAGGGTGCTGGTGTCGGGGTTGTTGATCTGCTCGGGCAGATCGAACAGGCCCATCATCATCTCGTAGTACTTGTTGTACTGAGGCATGCAGATGTAGATCCACTTGTCGTCGTACGTACGATACGTGTTGTTGAAGGGGTTGGGAACGTGCTTGCGGCTCTTGGGGTAGGGAGCACCGAACTGCGTTGCGCAGATACCGATGTTGCCAGCCCAGATGGCTGCAGCATAGAGGTTGGTGACGACCTTTTCGCCCTTACCCGTACGGGTGCGGTTGAACAGAGCGGCCGTGATACCGCCGGCCAACATGGTACCGGCGTTGTAGTCACCGAAAGCCTGAGGAGCGATCGCAGGGGATTCGCCATCCTCACGGAAAACGTTTGCGACGCCACCACGGGCAGCCCAGCAAACAGCGTCGAATCCGGGGCTGTCCTTTTCGGGACCGAATTCACCGTAACCACGCATCTGAGCCCAGATGAGCGTGGGGAATTCCTCGTGGATGGTCTTCCAGTCGAGGCCGAGTTTGACGAGAGCCTTGTCGCGCAGGTTGTTGACGAAAACGTCAGCCTCCGCGAGAAGCTTCTTCATGAACTTCATGCCCTCTTCATCCTTAAGGTTGATGGAGATGAAGTTCTTGTTGGTGTTGTTCAAGTCGATCGTGGGATCTTCTTTTTCGTTCTGCTCACAGCCGAAGCCGGGACCCTGGGTACGCTGAGCGTCGCCGTGAGGTGGCTCTACCTTGTAAATGGTTGCACCCATTTCGGAGAGGCACCTTACCGCAGCAGGTGCAGCAACCCATTCACAGAGCTCTACAACCTTGATACCCGCGAGGGGGCCGAAGCCGTTGAGTTTTTCTGTAGTGGACATACAGAATATCTCCTTTCCATTACGTGTAATGTTAAAGTCCACTCCTCCACCCAAGAAAGCGTTGCACGCGTTTCGGAAAATGCAATCGATTTCGTAGAGACATAAGAGTGAAATTTGTTACCCGTACAGTATCCTCTCTCACACGACCCGTGGGGATGGTCAGTAATGAATGTTTGTCCTATTTTTAGCTTTTTAGTAACCATTTTTTCCGTAAGCGGCACGGCGGAGAAGAGCTTTTTCGGTTCATTTCGGTGTTTTATGCCAAAAGTAGCGTCCACGGTGGTCAACTTTGCAAAGCTGACCACCTGATCAGCGAGACGATCTGTAGAATTCCCCATACGAATCGGCCCGTTTTTCTCCGCGAAAAAGAACAAGCCCGGATCCGAAGACCCGGGCTTGCAGAAAAGACGTTGTCGTCTGATCTTACATGTTGTGGAAAGCGTACTTGTCGGGGTTAGCCTTGACGTCTTCCTTGTTCTTGGGGTTCATCTTGAGGGTACCCATGATGCCGTCGTTGGTGTTGGATGCGAGAACCTGATTGCGGTTTTCCATCTTGACCTGATTCTCGAGGCTGAGACCGTCGAGAGAGCTCTGAAGAGCTTCCTTGGTGAGACGAAGACCGAAGGGAGCGGTTGCAGCGCACATTTCCTCAGCGAGCTTAATGGCTTCGTCGAGACATTCCTCGTCGGGAACGACCTTGGCACCGAAGCCCCAGTCGACGAGCTTGTCGGCCTTGAAGCGACGGGGGTTCATGAGGATTTCGCAAGCACGTGCATAGCCGACGATCTTGGGCAGGAAGAACGAGCCGGACATGTCGGTACCGGTGTAACCGATGGAGAGGTAACCGGCGTTCATCTGATAGGACTCACCCAGGATGCGGATGTCGCAAGCGCAGGAGATGGAGAGGCCACCGCCGACGGCGAAGCCCTTGAGAGCACCGATGATGGGCTGCTCACAACGACGCATGTTGAGAACCTGGTCGGAACACATGCGCTGCATGACGTAGAAGTCACGCTGAATACGACCCATATCCTCAGGCGGCTCGAGAGCGAGGTCGTTCAGGTTGAAGCCGGCGCAGAAGGAGCGACCTTCACCCGTAAGAACGATAACGCGACAATCCTTGTCCAAACGAACCTTGATCAGGAAGTCGTTGAATTCAGACATCTGCTTATAGGACATAGCATTCAGATTGCCCGGGTCGTTGAAAGAGCAAACAAAAACCGGACCACGCTGCTCAATTTTGAGCAGTTCATAGTCATAGGTAAATTCAGGCAGATGATATGCCTCTTGGTAGACGCTCATACGTGTACCCCTTCCATTTTTGAAACTAATAGTTTTAACGTTTATTCATCGTAGTTTTCTATGCTTTCATTGTCAAGAATCAAAACCAAAGCGCGTACCATAGCATTGTTAAACCCACGTTAACCCTCGGGAGGCACCATGGCTGACTTCAGCCCTACTCGAACCCACTCAACATGGAAACCCCGTGTCACCAGCACTTCGGTCCCCTATTTCCGCTGCGCCCACTGTGGAAGCATCTATGCCGGAGTCGATGGTGCGGTGGACATAACCTGGTACAACGACGGGGAGCGTTCCCTTATCGCCCAACCTCCTTATGCGACTGCGGAATTCCACCCGGAATGCTGCGGTGAGGCCATGGAGCACCTCGTTCCCGTCGCGGCGTCCGAGGTGTCTGACAAGATAGCTCTCGACTACCAGATTCTCGGCGGCATGAACAGCAATGCGCTCAACGTCACGTGGTCGGTGAAAGACGCCGAATGCACGCCCCGCTGGTTCGCGCTGAAGACCTTCACGGGGGTCATGACCAAATATGTCATGCCGAAGAAATATCCGCCCATCGTGTTCGCCTTCGCCGACGAGGATGCCTTCGCCTACTGCGACAAAGACCCCTGTGTCGAGTGCACCTTTCGCTGCAAGCGCGGCATGGAAATCTATTGCTACGTGGAGAAGATCGGCCTCATCATCCTGCCGCTCGACCGCATGGTCGCCTCGGGAAGCGCAGGCTTCGATTCCATCGGCCTTTCGGAAGGCGATTAGCCCCACAGCATCGCGATGTCGAAATACCCGAAAAGAGAGCGGCACCATGAGGTCCTTCGGCGTGTTATACTGATAGTACACAGTTGGTCTCACCTATCTATGCGAAAGCGGGGCCGGCTGCTTTCTTTTCTTCAGGCGTATACGGAGGCGTGTGCCCAACGGTGGCACCAAGCACGAATCGAGGTCGGCAACGGTGAATATAGGCGATAAGGTACTTTACGGATCGAACGGCGTATGCACGGTAGCCGACATCACCGAAAACGAATTGGGGACCTACTACATCCTCGTACCGCTCCACATGCGCAGCACCAAGATATCGGTTCCCATGAAAAACGAAACTCTGGTGGCCAAGATGCGCCCCATCCCCCGCAAGAAGGAAGCCACCGACGCGCTCAACCGGGTGTTTTCCGCCACTCCCTATTGGGAGGAAAACGAATCCGCACGCCGCGATCAGGCGAAAGAAATACTGACCAGCGGAGACGAATACGATCTTTTACTACTGGTGAAAAGCTTCCATCTCCACAAGCAACAGACCCTCGAAGCCGGACGGAAGATGCATCTCGCCGACGAGGGGATCCTGAAACAAGGACTCAAGTGCCTTCACGAAGAGTATTCGGCGGTCTTCGGTATCGAAGTCGAAGAAGTGGAGGATTTCATCCACTCCATGGCCGAAAAAGCACAGTCTTCCCCGAAAACCTCCCGCTAGAAAGATGCGCACGCGTCCTTATGACGCCGTGCCGGCGAGGGGCTTCTGACCTGTTCTCTCTCCGTTTCAAAAGCGTATCTCCACCAAAATCCGACAATTCAACTACCATTTAGCGTCCGGGCTGGATTTATCATATCCAACCTCCGTATAATGGCGTGTACTTGTAGAGACGACATTCAAATGTAGTACAGAACGGACCCGCTTCACCATGGCACCAACACCACGAAAACGCACTCCCTCGCGGTCATCTTCATACGATTCGGCCGATCGCCGCAATCCTTCCGCCTATTCACGGAACAACTACCGTCCGGCATCCGCTCATTCCTCCCGCCGGACTCTCGTATCCGACTCTCAATACGACGCCTCGCCCGCACGTTCGCTCGAAGACCAGCTGCCCGACATCATGGCGCCACTCCATCAGGGAGATCGTCAACAGAGGCCGACCTATGGTGGACGCCATGCGAACACGGCATCCCCTCAGCACAGCTCCCTTCCCGACGGAGGTAATGCCGCGCACACACAACGTGTCGCTCCCGTGCGGCACGCCCCCTCAAACGATGCCGGCTCCTACAGCCGCTATGCGGAAAATTCGCCTTACGCGACCGAGCGCTACACGGGACGTCACGACGGGGGCAACGGCGGTGGCACCGGAGGATTCACTCCCATGAGCGTCGGAGAGCCGCAGCGCAAGCGCAAGAAGCGCGCTTGGCCCAAAGTGGTCATCACCCTGTTGGTGCTGGCAGTGCTCGGGTGCGGTGGATATTTCGGCTATCAGGCATGGGCTCTCATGGGCCCAGTCGACGTGACGCTCAATGGAGAGCATAAAACCCTTCAGGGCGAACAGCGCACCATCCAAGGCGTTTTGGATAACCAGCTCGTAACCGTGAAGGCGGGCAACCGCGTTGCCGTCGACAAGTCCGTCATCACCACCGGCGGCGGAACGGCATGCACGGCGCACATCAACGACAAGGAAATATCCGACCTGAACACCCATCTCTACGAAGGCGACACGATCACCATCGGTGACGGAGTCGACGTGATGGAGAAATACACCGACAGCGCCGAGCAGAGTCTTCCCTACACCTTCGAGAAAACCGGCACCGGTGCCGTGCATCAATTCATCAACAAGGGCGAAAACGGAACCAAGGTAACCCGAACCGGAAACGAATCGGGCAAGACCGTCGACGTGGTGACCAAAGAACCCGTCAACAACAAATTGGTTTACTACAACGTGAATACCAAGGGCGAAAAGGTCATCGCGCTCACGTTCGACGACGGCCCCTGGGACACGACCCAGGAAGTGCTGGATATCCTTGCACAGAACAATGCCAAAGCAACCTTCTTCACCATCGGCAAGCAAATAGCCAACAATGCCGACGTCGTGAAGAAAGCCTCCGATGCGGGGCATGAGATATGCACCCATACCTACGATCACGCCGCCGGCAGCGGTAAGGGCGTAAGCCTGGACCTCATGTCGACGAGCGAGCGGAGGGATGAGGTGGTCAAAGGACAGCAGGCCATTTCCGACGTAACGGGAAAGGCGGCAAGCACCACCTTCCGTGCACCCGGCGGTAATTTCGGCGAAGCCACCGCTCAAGATCTTTCCGACCTGATCACCTCCGAAATAGGTTGGAATATCGATACCAACGACTGGAGGAAACCCGGAGCCGAGACCATCGCCAGCCGCATCAAGCAGGCGGCACCCGGCAACATCATATTGATGCATGACGGCGGCGGCGACCGTTCTCAAACGGTGGCGGCCCTCAAGATAGCGCTGCCCTACCTCAGGGAGCAGGGATATTCCTTCGTAACCGTCGAAGAACTACTCACCCGCTTCCCCTACGAGGAAACCAAGGCCTAGCCACATCCGATCGCAGACAGGTGAACCTTGGCAACGCGGGTGCCCGACGGGTCACCCGCGTTGCCAACATCCGACCACAGGCGGAATATTCCATAGCCGGACGGAAAGATGCGTCGTCCCCATCACCAACGCCTGACCACTCGCGAACCACG